>NZ_LT629758.1:5597500-5923750 GCF_900104725.1 Actinoplanes derwentensis | reverse complement strand
GGCGGCGGCCAGATAACCCTCGTCCCGGTACGACTCCAGGGCCACCTTGTCCCGCCGCTTCGACAGTTTCTGCCGTTTCTCGTTCACGATCACCGGCACGTGGCCCCACACCGGCGGGGTGTGGCCCAGGGCCTCCCACAGCAGCTGCTGCTTCGGGGTGTTCGGCAGGTGCTCCTCGGCGCGGAACACGTGGTTGATCCCCATGCTCATGTCATCGACCACGTTGGCCAGCAGGAACACCGCCGAACCGTCCGAGCGGGCGATGACGAAGTCCTCGATCAGCTTGTTCTCGAACGTGGGCTTGCCACGGACCAGGTCCACCACCACGGTCTCGCCCTCGTCGGGCGTGCGGAACCGCAGCGCGCGGCCCTCGCCCGACTCGAGCCCCCGGTCCCGGCAGAAGCCGTCGTAACCGGAGTGCTTGTTGCCGGACCGGGCCAGCACGTCGTCACGGGTGCAGTCGCAGTAGTACGCCTTGCCCTCGCCGTACAGCCGGGTGGCCGCGGCGGTGTGGTCGGCAGCGTACGAGGACTGGTAGTAGGGGCCTTCGTACGACCCGCGCTCGATGCCGATCCAGTCGAGCGCGGCGAGGATGCCCTCGGTCCATTCGGGTTTGTTACGGGCCGCGTCGGTGTCCTCGATCCGGAGCACGAAGACGCCGCCGTGCTGCTGGGCGTAGATCCAGTTCTGCAGCGCCGTGCGGGCGCCGCCGACGTGGAACATGCCGGTGGGAGAGGGGGCGAAGCGTACGCGAACAGTCACCACACCAGCGTACCGACGACCCGAACCGGATTACGCCCCGCCCGCTATCGGACCGTGAACCGCCCGACCAGGTCGGTGAGCCGGTGCGCGGTGGCGGTCAGCTCGTCGGCTGCCCGGTGCGACGTCGCCACCGACTCGCGGGTGCTCTGCACCGCCCCGCTCACCGTGCCGATGCCGTCGGCGATGTCCCGGCTGCCGCCGGCCGCCTCGGAGATGTTGCGGGCCATCTCGGCGGTGGTGGCCGCCTGCTCCTCGACCGCCGCCGCGATGGCCGTCTGGTAGTCGTTGACCTGGCCGATCCGCTCGGTGATGGCATCGATGGCCTGGACCGCGCGCGCGGTGTCGGCGTTGATCGCGGCCACCCGCGCGGTGACGTCCTCGGTCGCCCGGGCGGTCTCCTGGGCCAGTTCCTTGACCTCACCGGCGACCACCGCGAAGCCCTTGCCGGTCTCCCCGGCGCGAGCCGCCTCGATGGTCGCGTTCAGGGCCAGCAGGTTGGTCTGCTCGGCGATGGTGGCGATCAGCTGCACCACGTCGGTGATCTTCGCGGTGGAAGCCCGCAGTTCGGCGATGACCCCGGCGGCGGCCGCGGTCAGGCCGACCCCGTCCCGGCCGGCCTGCGCGGCCTCCTGGGCGTTGTGCGAGATCTCGCTGATCGACGCGCCCATCTCCTCGGCGCCGGCGGCCACGGTCTGCACCACGTGCGACACGGTCTCGGCCGAGGTGCTGACCGCCCCGGCCCGGTCAGCCGCGGTATCCGCCGCGGCCGACATCTCACCGCCGGTGGTGGTGACCCGCTGGGCGGTGCCGGCCACCTCGTCGGAGGCAGTGGTCACCTCCTGCATCACCGAGCGCAACTCGGCGACGGCGGTGTTCAGCGCGATGCCGGCCTCACCGATCTCGTCGGAACCCTTGTCGTCGACCCGCACGGTGAGATCGTGGTTGGCGAGGCGCTGCAGTGCCCCGGTCAGCCCCGCCATCCGGCGGGAGATCCGGGAAGCCTGCAGGTACGCCAGCGCCGCCCCGGCCACGGCCAGCAGCAGCCCGGCGATCATGAACCACTGCAGCATCGTGGAGCGCCCGTCCCGGACCACGGTCACCGCGGTCGCGGCGTCGGCGTCGTAACCGCCCACGGTCACCGCCCACTGGTACGGCGCGTAGAAGGCGACCGAGGTGGTGGTGTCACCGGCCGGGGCACCCGCGGCGCCGGCCAGCTGATACTTGGACTGCCACGTACTGCCGTCGGTGAGTTCCGGCGCCTTGGTGACGATCTCCTCGACGTAACGGGTGCCGTCGGCGTCGGTGGCGTCCAGAGCGGTCTGGCCGACCAGGTCCGCCAGGTTGGAGGCGACGATCCGGCCGCGGTCCGCGGTCGCGGTGCTGAAGACGGCGACCCAGCCGTTCGTCTGGATCTTCGTCTCGCTGATCGCCGTGGTGAGCGTGGACAGTGCGTCGGCCTGCGGCACACCGACGAAGAGCGCGCCGATCACCGCGCCGGACGAGTTCTTGATCGGCTCGTACACGGTGATGTAGGGGGTGCCGACGACGACCGCGACGCCCCGGTACGTCTTCCCGGCCAGGATCGCGGCGGCGACCGCGTTGGCCTTACCGTCCGCACTGGCCGGAATGTAGGTGCCGATGGCCCGGGTGCCCTTCGCGGACTTGACGGTCGTGCCGACCCGCAGCAGGTCGCCGGCCGTGTTCATCCGCTGGAAGACCGTGACGTCGGCCCCGGACAACTCCTTGGCGTCGTCGACGAACGTGGTGGCCTTCTTCAGGTCGGTGTTCTGCCCCAGCCAGTCGCCGCCGATCTCGATCCGGGGCAGAGTGACCTTGGTCGCCTCCTGGGTGACCTGGTTGGTGGCCGTCCAGCTGACCCGTCCGCTCGCGGTTCGCATCCCGCCACTCTGCGAGAGGAACGCCGAAGCACTGCTCATGCTCTTGTCGACGCCCTCCTGCACCTCGTCACCGACGGTCTTGACGAGGGCACTGACGTCGGAGGCGCTCTGCCCGAGGGCGGCCTGATTCTGCCGGAGCACCTCCTTCTCGGTGCTGTCGGCGAACCTGCTGCTCTGCCAGGCGCCCACGGCGACGAGTACGACAGCCGTGATCAGCACGCTACCGAGACCGAGGAGGAGGAGTTTGTGACTGATGCGAAATCCCACGAACCACTCATCGGCGGGAAATGACCGGATTTGAGAAGACCGGTCCCGCGACTCCGCCCGTCGGCGGCTCGTTGCGGGGGAAACGACGACAGACAGGGGTGAGGGCGATGGGCAAGATCGTTGCGGTGGAGTACGTGACCCTCGACGGCGTGTTCGAGGAGCCGGTCTGGAGCGGGCCGTACTTCAATGAGGAACTCGGCGCGTGGCAGGACGCCAACCTTCAGGAAGCCGACGCACTGCTGCTCGGGCGCAAGACGTACGAGGGTTTCAAAGCGGCCTGGCCACAGATGGAAGCCGAGACCGGGCACTTCGGCGTGAAGATGAACGCGATGCCGAAACACGTGGCCACCACCACACTCACCGAGCCGGAGTGGAACGCCACCTTCCTGCCGGGCGAGGTGGCCACCGCGGTGACCGAACTCAAAGCCACCGCCGGCACCCTGCTGATCAACGGAAGCGGCACCTTGGTCAACTACTTGACCAGACACAACCTGATCGACGAGTACCGCCTGATGATCTACCCAGTGGTGGTGGGCGAGGGCACCCACCTATGGGAACCAGGCACCCGCCTGGCCCTGACCCACCAGGGCAGCTGGCGCTCCGCAACAGGGGTAGAGGTAATCACCTACGTCCCAGCCTGAAAGGCAGGACCGCCCACAGTGACCACCGCGATGCGGGGTTTCCGCGGGCTCGGCCCCCGGTTCGCGCTTTCTGCGGACCGGGGACCCCGACACTCGTGGGCGCGGCAGGTTTCGAACCTGCGACCCCTCGCTTGTAAGTTCAGCGAAGGAACGTTCGGCAAGGTCCATAACAGTCCGCGAGCAGCACCGATCCACCCTGTCGGACGCACTCGGACGAAGCCGTACGCGACTGAACGAGACGGCGGCTGAGACGATTCGCACCTCGCTGAGGATCCTCGATGTGCGGCAGGGCCCAGATCGACAGAGCTCGCCGCTGATTCAGTCGGCCGTTTCCCGGCCCTCGCGGCCCCTCTGGAGCACGCCTCACCACTACTAACGCACGATTGACAACGAAAGTCCGATGACAAACGATCTGCGACTATCGCTGGCGCTCTAAAGCTGCATTGCAGCAATGCTGCTTGGCGGTACCGTGTGACTCCCGCATACTCGTCGTATGGAGGAGACACCTGACAACGCCGGGACCAGCCGACCGTCACGAGCCGCATCGAGCAAGAAGTCCGCGAGGTCCTCCACCAGCGGCCGGGCCGGCAACAGGGCTGTTCGCCGGACCGTGAAGAACCTTGCCGACGCCTCATCTGCGCCTGAGCCTGTGACGACGCATTCATTCCACGGGTTCGTCTCCGTCCAGTCACGTGGCACCGTCGCCCTGCCTCCGGTGCTACGCAAGCGCTACGGCCTTGACAAACCGGGCTCCCAGGTCGAGATCACCGAGCGCAGCGACGGCGTCCTGGAACTTCGCCCAGCCATAGCCGTACCCGCAAGCCAGGCATGGTTCTGGGCTGAGGGTTGGCAGGAGGGCGAACGGCGCGCGGACGCCGACATCGCCGCCGGCCGCACCACCACATACGACAACGTCGACGACTTCATGGACAGCTTGGACATCGACGAGTGAAGTTCGACAAGACGGATGAGTTCGCTGCCGACTGGAAATCCATGCCGATCGACCATCGGCGCATCTTCCGCTCCCTCATGCCCGTTTTCAACGCGGCATGCGCGGCATACATAAGCGATTCCGGGCGGCAATGGCCCGCGAGCCTGCGGGTCAAGCCGATGATCAATACGAACGGCCTCTGGGAGATGACCTGGTCATTCTCAGGACCCGACGGTCGTGCGACATTCGAGTTCGTTCAGATCGACGGCGAAACAGCAGTCAGATGGCGGCGTATCGGCCGGCACGGAATTTACCAAAACCCCTAGTCTCGATAAATGCCGACAGAAAGCTCGCCAGCGAGGACCCCCTCCGGTTTGAAAACACGGAAGGCGAGTTGTGTCCAACCACCGGACGTACCGGCCCCTCATCTGCTGATCATGACGTTTCCGCAGATGAGGGCCCGTTTGGTGGGCGCGGCAGGTTTCGAACCTGCGACCCCTCGCTTGTAAGGCGAGTGCTCTCCCACTGAGCTACGCGCCCGATCTCCAGTGAAGACCGGAGCCGTCATCCTACCCTGTCGCTGATCGCCGGCCGATGGTGGCGAGGGCGGTGCGCCAGGTGGTCTGGTCGCGGGTCTCGCCGGGGCCGGTCATCTCGGTGAACCGGATGGTGCCGGTCTCGTCGATGAGGAAGGTGCCGCGGTTGGCGATGCCGCGTTCGTCGTCGAAGACGCCGTAGGCGGTCGCGACCGCCCCGTGTGGCCAGAAGTCGGCCAGCAGCGGGAAGTCGTAGCCTTCCTGGCCGGCCCAGATCTTGTGGCTGTAGACCGAGTCCACGCTGACGGTGAGCACCTGGAGGTGGTCGCTCGTGTATTCGGCGAGGTTCTCCTGGATCTCGGTCAGTTCGCCCTGGCAGCGGCTGGTGAACGCCAAGGGGTAGAACACCAGCAGGACCGCTTTGCGACCGTGGAAGTCGCTGAGGCGGACCTCCTGGTTGTTCTGGTCCTTCAGGACGAAGTCGGGGGCCCGGGCTCCCACGTCGATCGGCATCCGCCAAGAGTAGGCCCTGCCCGGCGCCTCGCTGACGCATGAAGCTGACGCATGAAAGCGAGGCGCCGGACAGGGCCTGAGGCATACGATGACGGGCCGGTGCCTGCCCGGGGCACCGACCTGGGGTGAGGGGCCAGTGAGCTACTTCTTCTTGGCGCCCCGGGGGGTGACCAGGCGTGCGCCGGTCCAATCCTTGCCGGCGTTCACCGTCGAGGTCTGCTGTAGGCCCGCGGTGGGGGCCGACTCACTGATCTCGCTCGGTTCGACGTGTCCGTCACGCCCGGCTTTCGGGGTCAGCAGCCACACCACGCCGTTGTCGGCGAGAGGGCCGAGAGCATCGGTGAGAATTTCGAAAAGGTCACCGTCGCCGTCGCGGTACCAGAGCAGTACCGCGTCGACCACCTCATCGGTGTCCTCGTCGACCGTGTCACCGACGCGTTCGGTCAGGGCGTCACGGAGATCCTCGTCGACATCGTCGTCGTAGCCCATCTCCATGACCACCATGTTCGGCTCCAGGCCGAACCGGTCCGCCAGGCTACGTACGCCGTCGGCCTGACCCGCGGTCGCGCTCACTGTCCAAATCCTCCTAGCCGTCAAAGAAAAATCCCGGAACCTTTGGGGTAGTCCACACATTCCGGAGCCGGTGCGCAAGTGGCACACCGAGTGTGTGGCAATTTACCGTGCCAGCAGAGTGTGGGCACCCTGTGTGATGGCATCTTCTCCCACGAGGACGTGCTGGGCGGCGGGACCCAGCGGAACGGGTGCGTCGGCAGCCGCCACTCGCCGGACGGATCCGACAAATGCCCCATCGACCAGAGCGGCGAGCACTCCCTCACCGACACCACCGGAGCGCCTGGTCTCGTCCACGATCAGCACGCGACCGGTCACTCCGGCTTCACGCACCAGATCCGCGGTGGGCAGCGGGTTCAGCCATCTGAGGTCGACCACCCGGGAACCGTACCCGTCGGCGGCAAGTTGTGCCGCGACACGCAGCGACAACCGGACACCGTTGCCGTACGTCACGATCGTCAGGTCCTGGGCATTGCCGAGCCCGTAGGTGCGGGCCCGGCCGATCGGAACGTGATCCTCGGCCCATTCGCCGGGGGCCGGGTACGGGGCCAGCCACTCGTTGTCGCCTTGTTGATAGAGGTCCCTCGTCTGGTAGAGGGCGGCCGGTTCGAGGAAGACGCAGACGGTGCCGTCGACGGCCGCGGCGGCCAGGCAGGAGCGCAGCATCGGGGCGGCGTCGGCGGCGCGGGCCGGGACCGCCACGACGAGGCCGGGCACGTCCCGCAGGGCGGCCACGGTGTTCTCGTTGGCCAGGTGGCCGCCGACGCCGAAGGGCTGGGCGAGACCGGGCACCCGTAGCACCATCGGGTTGCGGTAGGCGCCGGCCGACAGGTGCCCCATGCCGGCCGCCTCGGCACGCAGCTGCTCCAGGCCGCCCCAGAGAGCCGCCAGGCCGTCCAACTCGGGAATCGGCAGCAGACCGGCCACTCCGGCCCCCAGGGCCAGTCCGAGGATCGTGGTGGTGTCCGGCGGGCTGTCGAAAACCCGAGCCGGCGGGTCGTCGAAAGCCGCTTGCAGGCCGGCGGTCACGCCGAACCGGCCGCCCCGGGTGGTGGCCGGCCCGAAGACCAGCACTCCAGGATCAGCGGCCAGGGCGTCGGTGAGGGTGGCGCCGATGGTCTGGGCCAGGGTCATCGGCCCGGCGTCCTCGGGCAGCCGCCCACCGAAGGCACGCTCCCGGTCGGGCGCCCCGGCGTCGAGGGCCCGCCCGGCGGCCTCGCTGACGGCGTTCGCGACCCGCAGCGGGCGGCGCGGCGCCAGCGTGGCGGCGATCTCACCGAGGGCGGCCAGTTTCGGCTCGCCGAGCACTTCCTCGGCGGCTTTGCGGACCTGCCAGCCCACCTCGTCGTAGCGGGTGATCACCTCGTCCGGCGTGTAGAGCCCGGCTTCGACGAGCAGCCGGGCGGTGACCGCGAGGGGGTCCCGGTCGAGGCTGCCTGGTTCCGGGTCGCCGGCCTGCCCGAGCAGGTGGACGGTGGACAGGTGCAGGACAGCGGGCCGGCGCTCGCCACGGACGAACTCCACCGCCTCGCTCGCCGCGTCGAACACCGAGGCCGGGTCGCAGCCGTCGGCGAACGAGTAGCGCAGTCCGGGGCGGCCGCGCAGCACCCGCGCGGTCCAGCCGTCCGGGTCGGGCCCGCCGGGCGTGTCGTCCTCGCACACCAGCAGCAGCGGCACCCGCTGGCCGGCGAATTCGAGCCGGCCGGCCATGTCCAGCCCGGAGATGCCGCCGGCCCGGCCGGGGGCGCCGTCGCCGAAGGAGGCGACCACGATCGCGTCGGCCGGCCACGGGGTGTCGCCGGGCCGGGTCAGCGCGTGGGCCAGGCCGGCCGCGCGGGGCAGGTGGCCGCCACCTCCGGCGAGGGCCGGGATCAGGTGCAGGGCCGGGTTGCCGAAGATCTTGTCGCGGCCGCCGGTGATCGGGTCGCGGACCGACGCGACCACGCCGCGCAGCACGTCGCGGGCGGCCTCTTCGAGGCGGCGGGCCCGGTCGGGGCCGGTGGTGGCGGGGGTGTTCGCCGCTCGTACGCAATAGAAGGCCGCCGAACGGTGATGCAGAAGGGCCGGGTCGTCGCCGCGCAGCACCGCCGCGACGGCGGCGTTGCCCTCGTGCCCGGACGAACCGGTGGTGTGGAAGCCCTCGTTGAAGCTGCGCAGCCAGCGCGCGGCGAGGTCGAGGTGGCGGCTGGTCAGCTGTGCGTCGAAGAGGTCCTTCGCCTGGGTCCCGGTCAGGGTGGTGCCGTCCCGGACCGGATCGCCGGGGGCGCGCCCGGAGTCCGGTGGCCGCAGGGCCGAGACCGCTTCGCGGAACCGCTCGTCGAGGCTTTGCGGGGTGGTCACGAGATTCAGCATTCCCGACGCGGGCCAGTAGTACCACTGCAGGAAAGTTCGATCTGCCACACACGACAGGTGACGTGGTGGTCTACTCAGAGACATGATCTTGCGGTACGCCGCTCTGCGCCTGTTGCAGAGCCTCGGCTGGGTGGCCGCCGCCACAGTGGTGTTCCTGCTGCTCGACCTGTACACATAGGCTCTGGCGATGCGTACCGAGTTGATCACCGTGCGGAGCGGCGGCTCTCCCGTGGTCGTGGACATCACCCCGGAGGCCGCGAAGTTCGTCCGGTCCGAAAAGGACGGTCTGCTGCACGTCTTCGTCCCGCACGCGACCGCCGGACTGGCCATCATCGAGACCGGAGCCGGTTCCGACGACGACCTGCTGACCGCGATCGACGACCTGCTGCCGACCGCGGACAAGTGGCAGCACCGGCACGGGTCCCGGGGGCACGGCCGCGATCACGTCCTGCCGGCGTGGATCCCGCCGTACGCCACGCTCCCGGTGATCGGCGGCGAGATCGCCCTCGGCACCTGGCAGTCGATCTGCCTGGTGGACCCGAACGGCGACAACCCGATCCGCCAGGTCAGGTTCTCGTTCCTGAAAGGGTGATCACGGTCCGCGCCACGCCGGGTGGGGTGGATGACGGCGGTGCGGACGCCGTCCTCGGCGGGGCTCGCGGTGAGGTGCGCGGCGAGCGGTCCGCCGCTGGTCACCGATGCGAGACCGATTGCGGCGGTACGATCCTCAGCCGCGTGGTCCGTGATCGCCGGAACCCAGGTCGCGTCGCCCGGTTCGGTCCCGGCCCGCCAGGTCAGCAGATACCGCGGTGCGTCCAGCACGGTCGCGCCCACGACCGCCGGGAGCACCGTCGCGCCGTCGTGGTCGAACCCGTACCCGGGCGGCCCGCCCGCTCCGGTGATCACCTGCCGGGCGTACTCCACCACGCTGGTGTGCCGGACCCGGCGGAACAGCAGTTCGGCGAGGAGCCGCTCGCGCGCCTGCGGACCACGGGCGGCCCGGCCGGGAAACCGATCGGCTGCGCCGTCAGCCGGGCCAGCGCCTGTTCGCCCAGCCGGCCAGTGCGGCGCCGATCGCGGCCGCCTGCGCGGCGAACTCGCCGGCGCTCTCCGGCAGTGGCAGGGACGTCTCCCGCCCGGTGGTCGCGAGAGTGGCCCGGATCTGGGTGTTCAGCACCGCCGGATCGAATCCGGTGACGGCGTCGGCGACACCCTGGAGCAGTGGTTCGAGGGTGGCCGCGAACTGTTCCGTTCCAGGGTCGACAGCGCGACCTCCAGATGCCCGGCGAGCACCCGCTCGTCCGGGATCACCTTGCTGCTGATCAGTAATCCGTTGAGGAAGGTCACCAGGAAGCCGGCCAGGTCCGCCGGATCGTGCCGGGTGGTGATCTCGCCCCGCCCGGCCGCCGTGGCGAGCAGGGCGGTCAGCGCGTCGGTGGAGGCGGTCATCGCGTCCCGGACGAACCGGCCGGTGGCGGCGTCGCCGGGCAGTCGCTCGGCCGCCGCGTTCACGAAGAGGCACCCGCGGCCCCCGCTGACGGTCGCGATCCGGACCCGCTCCAGCAGCATCGCCCGCAACACGGTGCGGACGTCGCCGCCGGTCTCCAGTTCGCCGAGCGCCGTGCTGGCCAGGCTGTCCCGGTAGTGCTCCAGGGCGGCCTGGTAGAGCCCGTCCTTGCTGCCGAAGGCCGCGTAGAGCGAGCCCTGCCCGACGCCGAGCCGCTCGGTCAGGTGCCGGACCGAGGTGGCCTCGTAACCACGCTCCCAGAACAGCTCCATGGCCTGCTCGACGGCCCGATCGGTGTCGAACTCCCGCAACCTGGCCATATTCGCACTCTAATCGGTTCTGGATCGATCGTTCAAGATTTTTTCGTGACGGCATTGTTTCAGCTGTTTTTCAACGTCTCCACAAAGTTACTGATCAGTACATGTGTCGCGCATCGCGAAGACCATGGGTAGGCGTGACGAGGCGCACGGCAAGGGGGCAGGATGGAGGCCTATTCCGAGCGATTCGCCACCAACTGGTTCCACAACGACCAGGGTCGCCCGGAGGTCCGACACTCACACCCAGAGGACTGCCTGTGGCCACGGAGCGCAAGCGCCCGGTGATCAGCGATGGCCTGCCGAGCCAGCTTCCTGACATCGACCCCGAGGAAACCAACGAGTGGGTCGAGTCGCTCAACGGAGTCATCGACGAACGAGGCGCCAAAAGAGCCCGTTATGTGATGTTGCGCCTGCTGGAGCGGGCCCGGGAGCGACAGGTCGGCGTTCCTCCACTGACATCCACGGACTACATCAACACCATCCCGCCGGAGCGTGAGCCCTGGTTCCCCGGCGACGAGTTCGTCGAGCGGCGGATCCGCGCCTACATCCGGTGGAACGCCGCGATGCTGGTGCACCGCGCGCAGCGCCCGGAGATCGGCGTCGGCGGTCACATCTCGACCTACGCGTCCAGCGCCAGCCTCTACGAGGTCGGCATGAACCACTTCTTCCGGGGCAAGGACCACCCGGGCGGTGGCGACCACATCTACTACCAGGGTCACGCCTCCCCGGGGATGTACGCGCGGGCCTACCTCGAAGGCCGGCTCACCACCCACCAGCTCGACGGTTTCCGCCAGGAGCTGTCGCACCCGGGTGGCGGTCTCCCGTCGTACCCGCACCCCCGCCTGATGCCGAACTTCTGGGAGTTCCCGACGGTCAGCATGGGCCTCGGCCCGCTGAACGCGATCTACCAGGCGCGGTACAACCGATACCTGCACAACCGCGGCATCAAGGACACCAGCCAGCAGAACGTCTGGGCGTTCCTCGGCGACGGCGAGATGGACGAGGTCGAGTCGCTCGGCGCGATCGGCCTGGCCGCCCGCGAGGAGCTGGACAACCTCACCTTCGTGATCAACTGCAACCTGCAGCGTCTCGACGGCCCGGTACGCGGCAACGGCAAGGTCATCCAGGAGCTGGAGTCGTTCTTCCGCGGCGCCGGCTGGAACGTGATCAAGGTCGTCTGGGGCCGCGAGTGGGACTCGCTGCTGGCCGCCGACACCGACGGCGCGCTGGTCAACCTGATGAACGTCACGCCCGACGGTGACTACCAGACCTACAAGGGCGAGTCCGGGGCGTACGTGCGCGAGCACTTCTTCGGCCGGGACCCGCGCACCCGCAAGCTCGTCGACCCGATGAGCGACGACGACATCTGGAACCTCAAGCGCGGCGGCCACGACTACCGCAAGCTCTACGCGGCCTACAAGGCGGCCACCGAGCACACCGGTCAGCCGACCGTGATCCTGGCGAAGACCGTCAAGGGCTGGACGCTGGGCTCGCACTTCGAGGCGCGCAACGCCACGCACCAGATGAAGAAGCTGACCCTGCCCGACCTCAAGGGCTTCCGGGACCGGCTCTACCTCGACATCAGCGACAAGCAGCTCGAGGAGAACCCGTACCTCCCGCCGTACTTCCACCCCGGTGAGAAGTCCGACGAGTACCAGTACATGGTCGAGCGCCGTCGTGAGCTGGGCGGGTCGATCCCGTCCCGGCGGACCAAGGCGAAGTCCCTGGCCATCCCGGACGCGAAAGCGTTCAGCGTGCTCAAGAGCGGCAGCGGCAAGCAGAAGATCGCCACCACGATGGCGTTCGTCCGCCTGCTCAAGGACCTGATGCGGGACAAGGAGTTCGGTTCCCGCTGGGTGCCGATCATCCCGGACGAGGCCCGCACCTTCGGCATGGACTCGCTCTTCCCGACCAAGAAGATCTACTCGCCGCACGGCCAGACCTACACCTCCGTGGACCGGGAGCTCTTCCTGTCCTACAAGGAGGCGACGAACGGCCAGATCCTGCACGAGGGCATCAACGAGGCCGGTTCGACCGCCAGCTTCATCGCCGCCGGTACGTCGTACGCGACGCACGACGAGCCGATGATCCCGCTGTACATCTTCTACTCGATGTTCGGGTTCCAGCGGACCGCCGACGAGCTGTGGGCGGCCGCCGACCAGATGACCCGGGGCTTCCTGCTCGGCGCCACCGCCGGCCGCACCACACTCAACGGTGAGGGCCTGCAGCACGAGGACGGGCACTCGCTGCTGATCGCGGCGACCAACCCGGCCGTGGTGTCCTACGACCCGGCGTTCGGGTACGAGATCGCGCACATCATGCAGGACGGCCTGCACCGGATGTACGGCGAGAAGCAGGAGAACATCTTCTACTACCTCACCATCTACAACGAGCCGGCGATCCAGCCCGCCGAGCCGGAAGGCCTTGACACCGAGGGCCTGCTCAAGGGCATCTACCGGTACAGCGAGAGCTCGCTCAAGGACGGACCGAAGGCGCAGCTGCTCGCCTCCGGCACCGGCATGCGCTGGGCGCTCAAGGCTCAGGAGCTGCTCGCCCAGGACTGGGGCGTCAGCGCCGACGTGTGGTCGGTCACGTCCTGGACCGAGCTGCGCCGGGACGCGATCGAGGCGGAGGAGCACAACCTGCTCCACCCGAGCGACGCCCCTCGCAAGCCGTACATCCAGCAGAAGCTGGAAGCGACCGAGGGCCCGTCGGTGGCGGTCAGCGACTGGATGCGGGCCGTGCCCGACCTGGTCAGCCGCTGGATCCCGAACGGGTACACCTCGCTCGGCACCGACGGCTTCGGCATGAGCGACACCCGGCACGCCCTGCGCCGCCACTTCCACGTGGACGGCGAGTCGGTGGCCGTGGCGACGCTGCGCCAGCTGGCGCTGAAGGGCCTGGTCCCGGCACACGTGCCGGGCGAGGCCGCCAAGAAGTACGCGATCGACGACGTCAACGCCGCCCCGGTGGGCGAGACCGGCGGCGACTCGTAGGACCGCACGGGAAAAGGGGGCCTTCGGGCCCCCTTTTCTCATTCCGGCGCTTGGACCGTGAGCGCAACCGGGGTGCAACGGGTGGGGACTCAAGTGGGGGAGCGGGGGGCCGATCTCACTGGCGTCCGGCGGGGAGACCCGGCGGGTGGGCGGGTCCCGGCCGGTTTCCCCTCGGCGGTCAGGGCCCGCCCGGAGGGTTCGGGTGCGACTTCTTCCTGGAGGCGGCGTGGGCGCGGAGCTGTTTGTCGGGGCTGACGCTGAGAAAGTGGTCGTCTCGTCGTACCCGCTCCGGGTTCGTAGTGGGGTGGTTCGCCGGGAGCGGACCGGGTCGCTCGTCGAGTTCGTCTGCCGGCCGCCCAGTGGGCGGGGCCGGGACGAGCGGATCGTCTTCGCCTCGCGGGTCGCTCTGCCGCTGCTGGTCGTCGCGGCGGTGCTCAGTGCGTTCGGGGTCAGCTGGTGGCTCGCCGCCGCCGGATGCGCCGGTGTCGTCGCGGCGGTGTGGCGGCGGCAGGCCCGCGGTGCCCAGCAGGCGGCGTTCGCCGTGCCCCGGGACGGGGAGTCCCGGGTTCTGTGGACGGTTCCGGAGCGGGCCGCCTTCTATGACGCGCTGGACGCCGCGCAGCGGGTCCGGGCTACCTGGCCGGCTCTGGGCGCCATGATCGACCCGGTTCTCGCCGAGCGGTCGCTGACCCGGGCGCTGGGGGAGTTCGCCGAGGTGCTGGAGCGGCGGCAGGAGTTGCGCCGGCTGCGGGCCGACCTGGCCGGGGTGCGGGACGCCGACATCCCGGTGGACAGTCCGGCCCGGCGGGCCGCCGACGTGCAGCGGGAACGTGCCGAGTCGGCGTGGCGGGAAGCCGGCGACGCCGCGCAGCGGATCCTGCGCAGTGTCGACACCGCCGCCCGTGCGGGTGAGAGCTTCATCAGGGAGCGGCAGGTAGCGGCCACCGCACGGCACGCCGAGCGGACCCTGGCCCGGGTCACCGGCGTCGGGACGCTCGCCGAGAGTGGCCCTGAGCTGGCCGATCGCACCGAGGCTGTGATCGCCGCCTACCGGGATCTGGCCGCCTGACCGTGGCAGAACCGGACAGCCCGGGATTCACTCATGCGTGTTTCCACCCTCCGGGTGATGCGATCATCGTGCTCGATGCTGTTACCTAGTCTCATGCCAGGTGTTCTCGTGCTCAGGCCGCTCGGCGGGCGGTCGACAGTTGTCTCGGGACCCGGGCCACCACTGGTGGCCCGCCGGTTCCCACGGCTGCGGCCAATCGTTCCTGCACCTCTTCGGAGTGCGGCAGGTGCCATCGGCCTCGGGCCGGCGGGGTCTCCCAGCGGACCGGGCCTTCGGGCAGCCGGCTCGGTGGTGCGGGGATCCAGGATCCGGGGCCGTGCAGGACCACGTCAAGGCGGTTCGCCAGTTCGGGGCGCAGTGGGCTGCCGGGCCGGACCAGGAACATCCACCGCCCGGCGGCGGCCACCGCTACCGGGCCCCGGCCGGGGCCGTTACGGCCGATGGCGGCCGGCACCTCCAGGACGTCGAAGACCGATCCGGTGGTGAACAGAACGGTGTGCGGCAGGCGCCGCCACCACGTGGCGATCCGTGCGGGATCGTCGCTTGCCGAAGCGGCCCAATTCTCAAGGGCCGGATGGCAGCTTGCTATCGGGCATCCGGGGCGACCGCAGTCGATCCGGGGCCCGGTCATGAAGGAGCCAGGGGTGATGGGCCAGCCGTGCGCGGCATAGCGCAAGGCAGCCCGGCGCAACACTGTCCGGTCGATGATTGACGATGGGACGAACGGCTGACGGCTGGTCCACTGCATAGCTCGATACCCCCGGGATCGGGCTGGAGGGCCGTATCCCGCCCCGACGCACGTCGTTGGGACCGGCAGATCCACCCTTTGCAACTTGCAAGGAAAACTACGAGCATCGGTGAGCAGGCGATCACACACGCTGTGCGATCTGCGCGCACGTGAGCGGTCCACACTGCGTTTGATACCGGATGGCTCATCGGCGGAAGGGCCGCCGGTTGAGTGGGGGAGGCACCGTGGACGAGCTGCCGATCGGCCGTCGCGTCGCCTATTGGCGGGGCCGACGCAAGATGTCCCAGCAGGTGTTCGCGGACCGGCTGGGCAAATCCAAGAGCTGGGTCGACAAGGTGGAACGCGGGGTCCGCCGGCTTGACAAGTTCTCCGTTGTCTATGACATCGCCGATGTGCTCCAGGTCGATGTCACGTTGTTGCTGGGCAAGGAAGTGGAACGCAAGCCGGAGGCGCAGAACTGCATCGACCAGGTCGAGGTCGAGGAGATTCGGGCGGCTCTGGAGCGGTATGACCAGATGAGCGCGTTCTTCCAAGCGGTGCCACATTCGCCACCGCTGCCGGAGATGCGCAAAGCGGTCAGCCACGCCTGGCTCACCTACCAGCACGCGAAGTACGGCGTACTGGCGCGTG
Organism: Actinoplanes derwentensis; assembly: GCF_900104725.1. Lineage (NCBI taxonomy): Bacteria > Bacillati > Actinomycetota > Actinomycetes > Micromonosporales > Micromonosporaceae > Actinoplanes > Actinoplanes derwentensis. Next base: position 5,908,013 of record NZ_LT629758.1, on the reverse strand, counting down.
CTCTGCCCAAGCTGCTGCGCGACGCCCAGGCGGCGGACAGCGCCCACGCGAACAGCGACGAGGCGTCCCACGCGGCACACCTGCTCGGGCAGGTCTACCAGATCGCCTCGTCGGCGCTGCGCAAGGTCGGCGAGCACGAGTTGTCCTGGCTGGCGGCGGACCGTTCGATCGCGGTCTCGCAGCGAGCCGGCGACCAGTTGCTGGCCGGTCTGGCCAGTTACCGGGTCGGCAGTGCTCTGCTCGCGCTCGGCCGGGTCCGGCCGTCGCTCGAGGTCAACGTCAACATCGCCAACCGGCTGGCGCCGATCGGCCCGGAACGACCCAAGGCCGAACAACTGTCGGTGTACGGGATGCTGCTGCTCAACGGGGCCATGGCGGCCGCGCGGATCGGCGACACCGCGACCGTGCGCGACCTGATCTGCGGCGCCGAGCAGGCGTCTCTGGAGCTGGGTGGCGACTTCAACTACTACTGGACCAGTTTCGGGCCGACCAACGTGCAGCTGCACCGCTGCGCGACCGCGGTCGATCTCGGTGACGGGCGCCTTGCCGTCGAGACGCACCTGAGCATGGACAAGACCGGCTTCCAGGCGATGCTCCCGGAACGCCGGGCGCATCACTACCTCGACATCGCCCGCGGTTACACGCAGATCGGCGATGTGGAGAAAGCGGGCGAGATGCTGCTGGAGGGCGACCGGCTCGCCCCTTCCGAGATCCGGTGCCGGCCGCTCGCCCACGAAGTCCTTTCCGACGTGCTCCGGCGTACCCGGGGCACGCCGCCGGCTCCGATCGCGGAGCTGGCCGAACAGATGGGAGTCGGCGTATGAGGTGGGTCCTCGAGTGATTACGGGTAACCCCTCACCTGGTGTGCTGTACGTGCTGGTGTGCGGCTCACCGATGGCCCGGGACGTCGGGATCCTGGTCGGGCTGGCCCAGACCGAGGGCTGGGACGTCTGCGTGGTCACCACCCCGGACGGCCGTAAGTTCGTCGACGTGGCGGCCTTGCAGGCCCAGACCGGGCACCCGGTCCGCTCCGACTACAAGAGTCCCGGCGACCCGGACATGTTGCCCGAGGCCACCGCGATGATCGTCGCGCCGGCCACGGTCAACACCGTCAACAAGTGGGCGGCCGGGATCACCGACACCCTAGTGCTCGGCCTGCTGGTCGAGGGATACGGCTACGGCATTCCGACGGCTGTCGTCCCGTACACCAATCGGGTCATGGCTCTGCATCCGTCGTTGCACGAGAGCCTGGCGAAGTTGCGGGACTGGGGGGTGCACGTCCTCTACGGGGAGGACGTGTGCCGGCTCGGCGGTCCCGGGCAGACCGACCGCTATCGTCCCTACTTCCCCTGGCGGCGGGCGTTGCAGGCGGTCAGCACGACGATGGCGACGGCGGCGAGTCGAGTCGAGCCGGGGGCGGTTTCCTAGCGGTATAGGGTTTGCACTCGTGACCGACTGCACCGTCCGAGCCGTGGTGGATGCCCTGGACTCGCGTTACCCGCGTGACTGGGCGGAGTCCTGGGACCGGGTCGGACTGGTGCTCGGTGAGTTCGACCATCCGGTGTCCCGTGTCCTGTGCGTCGTCGACTGCGTCCCGGAGACCGTGGAGCAGGCGCTCGACGCCGGTGCCGACCTGATCGTCGCCCACCATCCGCTCCTGTTGAAACCGGTCTCGTCGATCGCGCCCGACACGTTCAAGGGCGCCCTCGTGCACCGGCTGATCCGGGCCGGTGTGGCGCTCTACACCGCGCACACCAACGCCGACGTCGCCAACCCCGGCGTCTCCGACGCGCTCGCCGCCCGGCTGGATCTGACCGGGCTGCGGCCGCTGGTGCCGGCCACCGGCGCGGCCGCCGGAGCGGGCCGTGGCCTGGGCCGGATCGGCACCCTGCCGGCGTCGCTGACCCTGGCCGAGCTGGCCCGGTTCGTGGCGCAGCGGCTGCCCGCGACCACGGCCGGAGTGCGGGCGGCCGGCGATCCGGAGCGCCTGATCAGCACGGTCGCCGTCTGCGGTGGCGCGGGCGACTCGTTTCTGGCCGACGCCGTCCGGGCGGGTGCCGACGCGTACCTCTGTGCCGATCTTCGGCATCATCCGGTGAGCGAGCATCTCGCGGCCGGTGGCCCGGCCCTGCTCGACGTCGCCCACTGGGCGAGTGAGCGGCCCTGGCTAGATGACGTGGCGGTCTGGTTACGCGCGGAGTTCGGCGTCGAAGTGCTGGTGTCGGACCTGGACACCGACCCCTGGACCGTCCATGCGATTCGCAATGATTTGGAGATCCGCCCGTGAAGGCCGCCCCGGAAGCCCAGCGTCGTCTGCTCGACCTGCAGACCATCGACACCACCCTGGCTCAGCTCGCCCACAAGCGGAAGTCGCTGCCCGAGCTGGCCGAGATCGACGCGGTCGCGCGGGAGATCGCCGCGCTGGAGGACGAGCGGGTCCGCGCCCAGGTGGTCGTCGACGACCTGGACCGGGACATCGCCCGGCTGGAGAAGGACATCGACCAGGTCCGGCAGCGCAAGGACAAGGACCAGAAGCGTCTGGAAGCGGGTGGCTCACTGCGTGAGGTCGAGGGCCTGCAGCACGAGCTGACCACGCTGAACCGCCGGCAGTCCGAGTTGGAGGACGCCGAGCTGGAGCTGATGGAGCAGCGGGAGACCGCCGAGGCGACGCTGACCAGGGTGCAGGCGAAGCTGGGTACCACGGCCGAGCGCCGTGCGGACGCCGAGCACCGCCGGGACGCGGCGTGGGCGGAGATCGCCAAGGAGCTGGAGTTCAAGAAGCAGGCCCGCGGGCCGCTCGCCGCGGATCTGCCCGAGGACCTGGTCACCCTGTACGAGAAGATCCGTACCGACAGCGGCCTGGGTGCGGCGCTGTTCTACGCGGGCCGCTGTGGTGGCTGCCGGATCGAGCTCTACGGGGCCGACCTGCACCGGGTGAAGGCGGCGGCCAAGGACGAAGTGGTCCGCTGCGAGGAATGCCGCCGGATCATGGTCCGGACCGCGGAGTCCGGCCTGTGAGCGGACTGAAGGTCACGATCGAGGCGGACGGTGGCTCTCGGGGGAACCCCGGACCGGCGGGGTACGGCGCGGTGGTCCGGGACGCCGAGTCCGGCGAGGTGCTGGCCGAGCGGTTCGACACGCTCGGTGTCGCCACCAACAACGTGGCGGAGTACTCGGGGCTGATCGCGGGGCTGCGGGCGGCGGCCGAGCTGAACGCCGAACGGGTCGCCGTGAAGATGGACTCGAAACTGGTCGTCGAGCAGATGTCCGGCCGCTGGCAGATCAAGAACGCCGGTCTGCGCCCGCTCGCCGCCGAGGCGGCCGCGCTGGTGGGTAAGTTCGCCGCGGTCACCTACGAGTGGATCCCGCGGGAGCGCAACAAGGCGGCCGACGCGCTGGCGAACCGGGCCATGGACGAGGCCGCGGGCATCGCCACCGAAGCGCGTCCCCCGGTCGAAGCGCGTCCCCCGGTCGACGAGCGTCCCCCGGTCAAGGAGACCCCGAAGTCCTGGGCTCCGCCGGCCTCGCTGAGTGAGGCGACCCGGATCATCCTGGTTCGGCACGGTGAGACGCCGATGACCACGGCGGGCCGGTACTCGGGGCGCGGCGATGTGCCGCTCACCGACGAGGGCGAGGCACAGGCGATGGCCGCGGCCGGCCGGGTGGCCGGGATCTCCCCGGAGATCGGCGCGGTGCTGAGTTCGCCGCTGCTGCGGTGCCGGCGGACCGCGCAGCACATCGCCGACGCGGCGGGTGGCCTGCCCGTGACGATCATGGATGACCTGATCGAGTGTGACTTCGGTGTCTGGGAGGGCAAGACCTTCGCCGAGGTGCAGGAGGGCTGGCCGGACGAGATGAACGCCTGGCTGGCGTCCACGAGTGTCGCCCCGCCGGAGGGGGAGTCGTTCCAGACGGTCGCGAAACGGGTGCGGGGTGCCTTGGCGACCGTGCTCCAGGCGTACCCGGGAAAGGTCGTCGTCCTTGTCTCGCATGTGTCGCCGATCAAGCTGATCCTGCGGGATGCGCTGGCCGCGGGGGATGCCTTCCTGCACCGGCTGTTCCTGGACGCGGCCGGAGTGTCGACGATGGACGTGTGGCCGGACGGCAACATCGCGGTCCGCTCGGTGAACGAGACCGCACACCTTCGGTAATCGGAGTTCGTCGATGTGGTGGTGTGCCCGTTCGGCGCACCGCCACACCCGTTCGGCGCACTTGGGATCGCCCGGCAGTCCGATGTGTCGTTAGCGTGACGTAACGCACATGAAATGTTGGACCAAGGAGTCCTCATGGCTGAGCCGGAACGTCCCCGTAGCGATAGAAGTCCCTGGAACTGGCTGTTGGTGGTGCCGTTCGTGGTGCCGCTGCTGACATTCCTGTACAACGATGTCGAGCCGCGGATAGGCGGCTTCCCACTCTTCTACTGGCTCCAGTTCGCCTTCATCCTGCTCGGCGTCACCACTACGACGATCGTGTACCAGATGACCAAGCGGAGCCGGTCATGAGCGAGCACATCACCGAGATCATCGTCTTCACTCTGCTGTTCCTGCTGGTCAGTGTGATGGGTTTCGTCGCGTCCCGGTGGCGGGCGCCCAAGGACATGGCCCACCTCGACGAATGGGGGCTGGGCGGGCGCAGTTTCGGCGGCTGGGTCACCTGGTTCCTGGTCGGCGGTGACCTCTACACGGCGTACACCTTCGTGGCCGTGCCGGCACTCGTCTTCGGAGCGGGGGCCGCCGGGTTCTTCGCGGTGCCGTACACCGTGGTGATCTATCCGCTCTTCTTCCTCATCCTGATCCGGCTCTGGTCGGTGTCGCACCGGCACGGGTTCGTCACGCCGGCCGATTTCGTCCGCACCCGGTTCGATTCGCCGCTGCTCGCCCTGGTCATCGCGATCACCGGGATCGTGGCGACCATGCCGTACATCGCCCTGCAGTTGATCGGGATCGAAGCGGTCCTCAAGACCATGGGCATGACCGGGGAGAGTGCGGTCGCCCGGCATCTGCCGATCATCATCGCGTTCGCGATCCTGGCCGCCTACACCTATCAGTCGGGGCTGCGGGCGCCCGCGTTGATCGCGTTCGTCAAGGACACCCTGATCTACATCGTGATCCTGGTGGCGATCATCTGGCTGCCGTACAAACTCGGTGGTTGGGGTGCGATCTTCGACGCCGCCGACGCGAAGTTCCAGGCGTCACCGGCACCCAACGACGGGATCATCCTCAACGCCAACAACCAGCTGCAGTACTTCACCCTGGCTGTCGGGTCGGCGCTCGCCCTGTTCCTCTACCCGCACAGCATCACCGGCGTCCTGGCCAGCAAGAACCGGGACGTGATCAAGCGGAACATGAGCGCGCTCCCGGCGTACAGCCTGTTGCTCGGGCTCATCGCGCTGCTCGGCTACATGGCCATCGCCGCCGGGGTGAAACCGCTGCCCGGTGCGAAACCCGGCAGTGTGGACAGCAACACCGTCGTGCCGCTGCTGTTCGACCAGCAGTTCCCGGCGTGGTTCACCGGGGTCGCCTTCGCCGCCATCGGGATCGGCGCGCTGGTCCCGGCCGCGATCATGTCGATCGCCGCGGCGAACCTGTTCACCCGCAACATCTACAAGGAGTATCTGCGCAAGGACGCGTCCCCGGCGCAGGAGGCGAACGTCGCCAAGATCACGTCACTGGTGGTGAAGGTCGGGGCGGTCGCCTGCATCATCTTCCTCGACCCGCAGTTCTCCATCGACCTGCAGCTCATCGGCGGCGTGATCATCCTGCAGACAGCTCCGGCCGTGGTGGTCGGTCTCTACACCCGGTGGCTGCACCGGGGCGCCCTGATCGCCGGCTGGGCGGCCGGGATGTCGCTGGGTTTCTGGATGCTCTGGCAGATCCCCAACGCGGTCACCGGGCGGCTGCACTTCGGCGGCTCGGCCTTCCCGCTGGCCGAGTTCGGTTTCGACACCAAGAAGACGATCTACGTCGGGTTCGTGGCGGTTCTGGTCAACGCGCTGGTCGCGGTGGTCGTCACCATTGCGCTGCGCGCCGCCAAGACACCTGAGGGTACGGACGGTACGGCGCTCGACGACTACTTCGCCGACGAGAACGATCCGCGGGTCGCTCCGGTCAGTAGCGTCTCGTCCACCTGAGGCCGCTGCTCTTTCGGCGGGCGCGTTCTCCGGATACGCGCCCGCCTTGGGCATACGCGAGATGAATTTCCGTATTGGCCCGAATAGTGCTGAAGCTCCGGTAGCGTCGTGTCCGGCGCCGCCCCTGAAGTCCCAATGCGGCCGTTCTGCCCCGGCCGTCACCCCGGAGGAGCCTCAGCGTTGCCGACTCATACCCTGACGCAGCAGTTCGCCACCGAGTACGCCAAGGGTGCGGTGCCCGGCATGATCAGGGCGATCCGGACCATCAAACGTGCCAACAACCTGATCCTGATCGGTGCCCTCGCCGCCAGCTACCTGCACCAGGCCCACTACCTGGCGTCGCTCGGTGCCGGCATGTTCGCGTGGATCGTGCCGGGCGTCTTCGACCTGGCCATGCTCTCCATGCTGACGATCACCCAGACTGCGGGCATGGCCGTCGACGCCAAACGAGCCGCCATGAAGATCCTGTCCGTCGTGGTGGTCATCTCCGCGGCGGTGAACTTCGCTGCCCCCGGCCCGTTCGGGCTGCGCGTCATCTTCGCGCTGGTGGTGGGCCTGGTCGCCGGCGTCGAATGGGTCGCCGCGAAGATCAGGCCCGACTTCGCCGCCATCGAGGCCCGCGAAGTCGAAGTGATCACCGAAGTCCGGCCGAAGGGAAAACTCGACCCCGACGTGGCGCGGGCGCGGGCGGCGAAAGCCGCTGCCACCCGGCGGGCCAAACAGGAGGCGGCCGACGAGGTGGCCCGGACCAAGGCCGCCCGAGCCGCCGAACGGGCCAAGGCCCGAGCCGACAAAGAGGCCATCGACCAGTCAGAACTCGACCGTTTCCTCACCCAGGGCCGGGTCGAGCTGGAGCCCTCCGGTGCCCACCGGGCCCCGGAGCAGTCGATGATCCGGATGTAGCCCTGTGGGGCGACGGACGAGTCGGCCGGTACGCCGGATTCTGTCCCGGTGACCTGGGTCACCGGAGGCGGTCATCCATCTCGGCCTGCCGTTGCCGACAGGCTCTTGCGGCCTACCCGCAGGCTCGGGCGAGCAGCCCTCGAACGCCTGCGCCAGCCATCGCCTTGCGGCAGTGGCCTTACTTGGCCTTGCTCCGGGTGGGGTTTACCTAGCCACCCCGGTCACCCGGGGTGCTGGTGAGCTCTTACCTCACCGTTTCACCCTTACCGGCTCCGCACCGTGGCGCGTGCCGGCGGTCTGTTCTCTGTGGCACTTTCCCGCGGGTCGCCCCGGGTTGCCATTAACAACCACCCTGCTCTACGGAGTCCGGACGTTCCTCGGCGGCACCCCGTGAGGGATGCCGACGCGACCGCCCAGCCGACTCGTCCGTCGCGCCACCATCCTACGGGTGCGCCGATCCGCGGTTGCGGCCTGTCCTGAGGTGGGTCGTCACGCTGGGTACATCGGCTGATCTCCGTTTCGGAGCGTCATCGCGACGGTAGGGTCACCCGGCCGGTGGCGGGGGAGGTCGGGGCGGCGGCTTTCGACGGGCGTACCGGAAATCGTGGGTCGTCGTGGGGGAGGCCGTGCGATTACCACCCGGCGGTGGGCCGTAAACCTGGTTCGCCGATGTTTTTCCGGGGGATTCCGCCGGTCAGGGTGAGCAGCGTTTCGAGGGCGTCCTCCTCGTCGAGTCCGTGCAGGCTACGGCCGGGGATCGCATGCAGTGGCCGCGGCGTTCCGGCGGCGTCGAGGCGCACCGTGAACAGTCGTCCCACCAGGGCCGGGGTCTGGGCGAGCAGGGTCCAGTCGGCGTGGGTGGCGCGGTGTTCGGCGGAGAGGAGCAGGAGCACGTGACCCCCGTCGAGGTGGGTGCCGCTGAGCCGGGCGGCGAACGCGCTGTCGGCGGGGTCGAGCCGTGTCTCGTAGCCGGCGGCACGCAGCGCGCCGGCGATCCACTGTGCCCACGGTTCGTCGGCGGTGGCGTGGGAGACGAGGACGGGCACGCTCCCAGCATGACGGACGGTCGTCCACTGTGCCTTCCGGGGTTTCGGCGGCGTTCACTCGCGGGGTGTGAGAATGTCGTCCGTTGACGTGCAACTTGCACAACTCATAGTGTCGGTACCGTGACGGCTGGTGGACCCTGGTGTGAGTGGGTGCGGTCAAGTCACGGGAGAAATGCTGACAAAGTAAACAATATCGAGGAGCGCTCGATGACTGTCACGATCGGGATCAATGGACTCGGGCGGATCGGCCGAAGTTTGACCCGGATCGTGGCCGCCATGCCAGACGCCGGTGTGGAGATCGCCGCGGTGAACGACATCGCATCCACCGAGAAACTGGCCTACGGGCTGCGCCGTGACAGCATCCGGGGTGCGTTCCCGGGCACGGTGGCCGCGCGTGGGGACTATCTGGTGGTCAACGATCATGCCATTCAAGCCTTCCATCACGAGCGTCCGGAGCGGATCCCGTGGGCCGACCACGGGGTGGACGTGGTGATCGAGGCGACCGGCCGGTTCCGGGCCGGCACCACCGCCCGGCACCACATCACCCACGGTGGTGCCCGCAAGGTGGTGATCAGCGCCTCGGCCGACGATCCCGACGCGTTCCTGGTCTTCGGCGCGAACCATCAGAAGTACGATCCGGTCGGCCACGACGTGGTCTCCCCGGCGTCGTGCGGGGTCAACGCGCTCACCGTGATGGCGAAGGTGCTGCTCGACCGGTTCGGGCTGGGCTCGGTGAACACGTCGGTGATCCTGGCCGCCCAGGGCTGGCAGCGCGTGCAGGACTCGGCGATCGCCACGTCGCGGGACGATCCACGGCTCGGCCGGGCCGCCGGGGAGAGCATCATCCCGCACAACTACGTGGTCGGTGACCTGGTCCGGGTGGCGCTGCCGGAGATCGGCGAGATGCGCTACAGCTACTACTGCGTGCCCACCCCGATCGGTTCGCTCGCCGAACTCTCCGGGACGACCGGCCGGCCGGTGACGGCGGAGGAGGTCAACCGGGCGATGGCCGAGGCGGCGGCCGGGCCGCTTCGCGGGATCCTGGCGTACGACCCGGACCCCACCGTGTCGGTCGACGTGAAGAACAATCCGGCGTCCTGCCTGTTCGACCCGTCCGGCACGCAGACCACCGCCGACGGCGGGGTGAAGGTGCGGGGCTGGTTCGACAACGAGTGGGGCTTCTCGAACCGATTACTGGACCTGGCCCGCCTGGTCGGTGAGCGTTTACCGGTTCCGTCGAGCCGGGTCTCCTGGAGCGTGGCCTAGGCTGGTTTCGTGATCAATCTGTCGGACGTCCAGGCGGCGGCGAAGCGCATCGACGGCCGGATCCGGCGGACGCCGACCGTGGCGGCGGGGCCGGACCGGTGGTTCAAGCTGGAGTACCTGCAGCACGCGGGTTCGTTCAAGACGCGTGGCATGTTCAACCAGATCCTCGCCGGGAACCCGTCGGCCGCCGGGATCATCGCGGCGTCCGGCGGTAACGCGGGGCTCGCCGCCGCGTACGCGGCCCGGGAACTGGGGATCGCCGCCGAGGTGTTCGTGCCGGTCACCGCGCCCGCGGTCAAGGTGGCGAAGCTCGGCAAGCTGGGTGCCCGGGTGGTGCGGCAGGGGACGGAGTACGCCGAGGCCTACGCGGCGGCGGTGGTCCGGGGCGAGGAGACGGGGGCGTTGTTCTGCCACGCCTACGACGACGCGGCGATGGTCGCGGGCAACGGCACGCTCGTGGGGGAACTGCCGGACTTCGACACGATCCTGGTCGCGGTGGGTGGTGGTGGCTTGATCGCCGGGGTGATCGCCGCGACAAATCGATCAAAACGTGTAGTCGCTGTCGAGCCGGTCACCGCGTGTGCGCTTTTTGCGGCGTTGGAGGAGGGCGCCCCGGTGGATGTGCCGGTCTCCGGGGTGGCGGCCGACTCGCTGGGTGCCCGGCGAATCGGAGACATCGCCTTCGAGGCCGCGGTGGCCGCCAAGATCGAATCGGTCCTCGTCACCGATGCCGCGATCGTCGAGGCCCGCCGTGACCTGTGGGACGAGCATCGGATCGTGGTCGAGCACGGCACCGCCGCCGCGCAGGCCGCGCTGATCTCCGGGGCCTATCGGCCGGAGCCGGGGGAGCGGGTGGTCGTTCTGCTCTGCGGGGCCAACACCAACCCTGTTGATCTTGTGGTGTGACCAGCGACCTTGGTCACCTCATGAACCGGCGCGTACGGTCGATCCGTACTTGAAGTGTCAAGTGCACAGGGAGAGGGCATGCCGGTTCGTACTCGCGTCACCGTTCCGCTCGAGTTCCCCGACGGGTACCGTGCCACCGCCGAGGTGGTGACCTTCACCGGTCTGTCGGACGGCAAGGAGCATCTCGCGCTCGCCTTCGGCGACGTCGCGACTGCTGAAGTGCCGTTGGTCCGCCTGCACTCCGAGTGCATGACCGGCGACGTCTTCGGCTCGCAGCGCTGCGACTGCGGTCCCCAGCTCCGGGAGGCGGTCGAGCGGATCGCCGAAACCGGCGGCTACCTGCTCTACCTGCGGCAGGAGGGCCGGGGCATCGGGCTGTACGCGAAGCTCGACGCCTACGCGCTGCAGGACACCGGGATGGACACGTACGAGGCCAATCGCGCTCTGGGTCATGCCGACGACGAGCGGGACTACACCGCCGCCGCGCAGATGCTGGAAGCCCTCGGCGCCGACGCCATCGACCTGCTCACCAACAACCCGGACAAGTGCCGGCAGTTGCGGGACCTGGGCGTCGAGGTGCGGGCGGTCCGGCCGACGGCGGTGCACGCCTCCCCGGCGAACGTGCGCTACCTGCAGGCCAAGGTGACCCACACCCAGCACACGATCGATCTGGCCCCGGCTTCCTGAGTATTTTTCGGGTTGCCCCTCAGTTTCCGGCCGGCTCGCCGAACGAGAAGGCGTGGGAATCGAGGGAGTGAATTCGCGCATCGCGAATATCCAGAGCCGGATCCTCGCGCTGCAGGGTCAGCAGGCCACGACCACTACCGGGCCGGCTGCGGCCCGGGGTGGCGCGGCCCCCGCTCAGGGGAGTTTCGCGAGCCAGTTGCGGAGTGCCGTCGCGGCCAACCAGGGTGCCGACAAGAGTTACAAACTGAACAGCAAGGGCATTCCGGAGGATCTTGTCGCGTACGGGAACGGCAAGATCCCCGCGGAAGCACTCGGACAGGTCGGCGACACCAACCACAAACTCTGGGCGCCGGCCGCCCAGTCGCTGACCCGGATGATCGACGATGCCAAACGTGACGGTGTCAAGATCGGCATCACCGACTCCTACCGGCCGTACGAGGAGCAGGTCGACCTGGCCCGGCGTAAAGGCCTCTACTCCCAGGGTGGGCTGGCGGCCAAGCCCGGTACCAGCGAACACGGCTGGGGTATGGCCACCGACCTCGATCTCAACTCCGACGCCCTCTCCTGGATGCGCAAGAACGGCAAGAACTACGGCTACGTGGAGAACGTGCCCCGCGAGTCCTGGCACTGGGCGTACCGGCCGCCGTCTTGATGGGGTTCAAGCCCGGCAGAGGACCTCGCCGTGCGGGATGATCATCCAGCCGTCCGGGTCGTCGGCCCAGCGTCGCCAGGCTGCCGAGATGTGCTGGAGTTCGCTTGCCGAAGCTCCGGCCTTGCGTGACATCTCCGACATATCAGATTTTAGGATGCGCTCCGCCCACATTCCGCCCCACCACTGCCGGTCCTCGTCGTTGGCGAAACACCAGACGCTGGCCGTCGCGGTGACCTCGGTGAACCCGGCCTCCCGTGCCCATGACAGCAGCCGCCGCCCGGCGTCCGGCTCGCCGCCGTTGCCGCGGGCCACCCGCTGGTAGAGGGCCAGCCACCCGTCCAGCTCCGGCAGCTGTGGGAACCAGGTGAACGCCGCGTAGTCACTGTCGCGGGCCGCCACCACGCCGCCCTTCTTCGTGACCCGGCGCATCTCGCGCAGCGCGGCCACCGGATCGGTCACGTGCTGGAGCACCTGGTGGGCGTGGACCACGTCGAAGGTCCCGTCCGGGTAGTCCAGCGCGTGCACGTCGCCGACCGCGAACTCGACGCCGGTCAGGCCGCGCCGCTCGATCTCCGCGCGGGCCAGGTCGAGCGCCGGCCCGGTCTGCTCCAGTGCGACTACCCGGCCGGGTGTGACATGCGCTGCCAGGTCGGCCGTGATGGTGCCGGGGCCGCATCCGACGTCGAGCAGTGAGATTCCGGAGGAAAGATGCGGCAGAAGGTAGGCCGCCGAATTCTCTGCGGTGCGCCAGCGGTGCGAGCGCAAGACCGACTCGTGGTGTCCATGGGTGTAGGTCGCCATGGCACTCACGCTAAGCCCGTTGTCCTCAAATGTGGGATACGGTTCCCATTATTTGAGCAACCTGATTTCTTTACTCGCTGTTCAGGCCGTAGTTTGGTGCCTATGAGGATCGGTATCGTCGGGGCGACGGGACAGGTGGGCAGCGTCATGCGCCGCATCCTGGCCGAGCGCCAGTTCCCTGTTTCCGAGCTCCGGCTCTTCGCCTCCGCGCGCAGCGCGGGCCGCACCATCGAGTGGGGCGACGGCGAGGTGACCGTCGAGGACACCGCCACGGCCGACTACTCCGGCCTCGACATCGTGCTCTTCTCCGCGGGCAAGGGCAGCTCCCTGGAGTACGCGCCCCGGTTCGCCGAGGCCGGCGCGGTCATCGTCGACAACTCGTCGGCGTTCCGGATGGACCCGGAGATCCCGCTCGTCGTCGCCGAGGTAAACCCGGCCGCGGCTCGGGTGCGCCCGAAGGGGATCATCGCCAACCCGAACTGCACCACCATGGCCGCCATGCCGGTGTTGCGCCCGCTGCACGACGAGGCCGGGCTGGTCTCCTTCATCGCCACCACCTACCAGGCGGTCGGCGGTGCCGGGCTCGCCGGTGTGGCCGAGCTCGACGAGCAGATCAAGAAGGTCGCGGACCGCGCCACCGAGCTCACCCACGACGGTTCGGCGGTCGAGTTCCCCGAGTCCAAGGTGTTCCCGGAGCCGATCGCGTTCAACGTGATCCCGCAGGCCGGTTCGTTCGTCGACGACGGCAGTTTCGAGACCGACGAGGAGCAGAAGCTCCGCAACGAGAGCCGCAAGATCCTCGACCTGCCCGGCCTGCTGGTCTCCGGCACCTGCGTGCGCGTGCCGGTCTTCACCGGTCACTCCATCCAGGTCAACGCCCGGTTCAGCCGCCCGGTCTCCCCGGCGCGGGCTCGGGAGATCCTGGCGTCCGCACCCGGTGTCGAGATCTCCGAAGTGCCCACGCCGCTCCAGGCGGCCGGCCGTGACCCGTCCTACGTGGGCCGGTTCCGGGTCGACCCCACCGCGGAGAACGGATTGTCGTTCTTCATCTCCAACGACAACCTCCGCAAGGGGGCGGCGCTGAACGCCGTCCAGATCGCCGAGTTGGTGGCTTCCGAGATCGGCTGATGCTTCCTCACCGCCCCGGCCGATTCCGGCCGGGGCGGTTTTTTATGCCCGGTCGCGTGCTCCATAAAGGAAATCCGGGACATTTTGCCTGAATCGGTAGCACATGGACGGTTTTGGCGGCAGAGTGATGGAATGAACGACAGTGGGCTGGGCGGAACGGGCTACTTCTGGTGCCTCCGCGACCACCGGGTGGAGAGCGGCGACGACGTGTGCCCCGCTCAATACCGGCTCGGTCCCTACGCCACGGCTGACGAAGCGACGCGGGCACTCGAGACGGTCGAGAAGCGCAATGCCGAGTGGGATGCCGAGGACGCCCGCTGGACAGGGGAAGCCAGCTGACGTCGAGCGCCGCTCCCGGCGTGTCCACACCCGGCGCCGACGTGCCCGCAGTCATTCGAAAGGAACACCTCGATGCCCGCTGCCAAAAAGGCCTCGACCAGGCCCGCTGCCTCCGGCACGGGCCCAAAACCCAGATCCAACCCCGCCGCTGGTACGGGTGACCACTCCACCGTCACCGCCAAGTCCACCACGGGAACCGCACCCCGGCAGGCCGCCCGCTCCACCACCCGGTCCGCCTCCGCTGCCGCTCAACCGTCCCGGGCTCGCGCTGCCGCTGCCGCTGCCGCTGCCGCTGTTGCCAAGCCGGCCGCCGCCAAGTCGGCCGTTGCCAAAGTGACCGCCGCCAAGTCGGTTGCCGCTAAGTCGGTTCCGGTCAAAGGGAAGCCGACCGGGCCGGTCAAGAAGGCCGCAGTGGTGAGGCAGGGCGGGGCTGCAGTTTCGAAACAGTCGGTGGCTTCGAAGCAGGTCGCGGCCAAGGTCCCGAGTTCGACCAGGACCGCGAAGAGCACGGTCCCTACCAGGAACGTGGGCGCAACCAAGAGTGCCGGAGCCATCAAGAGTGCTGTCGCCTCCCAGCCACGTCGAGGAAAAGCGGCGACCGGTACTGCTGGAATCGTGAAGCCCCGGCTTCCTGCGACATCGCGAAGCGGCAGTAAGGCCAGCCCGGCCAAGACGGCATCCGCCAAGCCTGTTGCCGCCAAGCCTGTTACCGCCAAGCCTGTTACCGCCAAGCCTGTTGCCGCCAAGCCCGTCGCTGCCAAGCTCGTTCCTGCCAAGCCCGTCGCGGCCAGGTCTGCCGCTGTCAGGTCCGCTGCCACTAAGTCGGCCCCGGCGAAAGACCCTGCGAAGTCGGCCACCAAGACCTTGGCATCTGCTGCCAAACCGTCGGTGGCCCTTTCCAAGACCTCGGTAGTCGCTGCCAAGACGAGCAAGGCCGGAACCACTGCGGTGAAGACGGTCAGCGCCGGGAAAATCACTGCTCAGCGGACCGGTGGAAAGCTCGGCGCGGCCTCCGTTTCAGCAAAGAGGCCCGTCGGTCGTGCAGTCGCGGCGACTAAGACTCGCCCTGCTCGGGTCGTCTCAGCCCGGGCGGCTGCCGAGACCGAGACGATCGCACCCAAATCCAGGAGCCGTTCCGCGGCGTCCACCAAACCCACGGGCAAGGTTGCGTCCACGGGCAAGGTCGCTTCCGGGGGTACTGGGGCTTCCACCCGTACCAGCGCGAAGGTCGGATCGTCGAAGCCCGCTACCGCGAAAGCGCCAGTGGGAAAGACCACGACCGCGTCGATCGGGAAGGTCACGACCCCGAAGGCGCCGGTCGGCAATGCCTCGACCGCTAAAGCCTCGACCGCTAAAGCACCGGTTGGTAAAGCACCGGTTGGTAAAGCCTCGGCTGGCAAAGCCTCGGCTGGCAAAGGTGCGGTCAGCAAGGTCGCGGGCGGCAAAGCGTTGACCGGGAAGACCGTCGTGCTGGCTCCGGCCGCCAAGAGCCTTGCCGCGAAGGCGTTGGCGGGGAAAAGCGCTGCGGTGAAGGGTGCGGCCGGAAAGAGCCCGGGTTCCAAGAACACCGCTTCCACGAATGTGGCCACCAAGCGCACGGCAGGCAAGACCGTCGTTTTGGCGGCTACTGCTGGAAGGAGCACCGCGGGGAAACCCGCCGTGGCGAAAGCCTCCGCGAAGGCTGGGATGGGAAAGGCCGGTACCGGAAAGGTCCCCGCTGGTAAGGCCGGTACCGGGAAGGCCGGTACCGGGAAAACCGTGGCTGGTACTACGACCGCTGTTGCTAGCAATGCTGGTACCAGGACTGCTGTTGCTGGGAAGGGCTCGGCTAGGAAAGCGGGTGCTGGGCCAGGCGGTGCTGAGAACGTGGTCGCGTTCAAGCGGTCCTCGAAACGGCAGCCTGTAGAGACAGTCGGCGGGCCTATCAGGACTGGCGGAACCAAGAGCGGCGGAACGAAGAGCGGCAGCGCTGGCGGCACCAGCAGCAGTAACGGCGGTGTCACGGGTGCGCGGCGGTCTGCTGGTAAGAGCGGTGGTGGGACGGCTGGAAGTGGGGTCACGGTACTGATCGGGTCCGAGACCCGGAGGCGCCGTGTCGGGCAGTCCGCCGCTGCGGGGGGTGCCGGTGGTTCACGGCGTGTGGCGGCAGCCATGGGCAGCCTGCCGCGGAACCAGGTGACCGTTTCCACCGGGGGCGGTGAACGGGACGAGAAGTCCGCGACCCGTGCCGCCGCGTACCCGGCCGATAGTATTCGCCCGGATCAGCTTTTCTCCGGTCTTCAGGACGATGGTGAAGAGGCCACGGTCGACGCCGGGAAACTGACCGACAAGACGTTCGTCGGTGGCTGGTTCCCGAAGAATCCTGGCCCGGCACACCCGGACCAGGATTCCGACCAGTGGGGTGCCGACCGCCCGGACCTGGAGGTACTCGGCGCCGACGATCCCGCTGGCGAGGACGGTTCCGGATCGGACTACACCGGCCCGGCCGACGCCGTCGAATCGGGGTGGGTGTCGACCCTCGCCCGCATCTCCGGTTCGGACGGCCGCGACCTGGCACCCGCCGAAACCGGCGAATCCACCGAACCGGTCACCGCCGACGAACTCCGGCGCCGCATCGCCACCGCCTCCACCGGAGTCATTGCTGGCGGCCTGGGCGGGATGGACAGCGACCCAGTCGCCGACGACCTCCACCGCAGCGGCCCTGCTTCAGCCGATCTCGACGAGACCCGCGATGCCGATGCCCTCGGCGATGACGACCTCGACGGCGACCTTGGCGACGACGGTCTCGACGATGACGACCTTGAGGACGACGAACTTGGGGACGATGAGTTCGATGATGACCTGGCTGAGGCGACCGGACCGGTAGCGGACCGCGGCGACGAGGTGACCACTTCCGACCATGAGGTGACCGCGGCCAGGCCGGTCGTGGCTGCCGGCTCCGGCAGGAGCTCGTCTCGTTCTGAGACGCCCCGAAGGCCTGCTGCCACTCGCGCTGGAACCAAGACCGGTGCTGCCAAGCCAGCCGGTACGAGGTCGACTGGGACGAGAGCGACCGGCACGAGGGCGACCGGCACGAGGGCGGCTGGTTCGAAGGCTGCGGGTTCGGAGACCCGAACTGGTGGGCTGAAGGCGGCTGCTGATGGGTCGGATGCTCCGAAGAAGAGCCTTGCCAAGTCTGCGGCTTCCAAACCGACCTCGACCAGACCGACGAGATCGAGAATCGCGGCGTCCGATACCAGGACGTCCGAAGTCAGGGCGGGCGGTGCTAGGACTGCCGGTGCTGGGACCACCGGGGTTGCTGCCAAGACGACGGGCGTTACCGCCAAAGCGACCGCTCTGAAGGCGGGTGCCACCAAAGCGGGAGCTACGAAGGCGAAGGCCTCTAAGACGGGTGCTGCTAAGGCGAGTGCCACTGAGGTCGGCACGTCGAGGGCAGGGACTGCTCAGGTGGCATCTTCTCGTGCTACCGCGACAAGGGCCACTGGTGCCAAATCCGCCGGGGCGAAGGCGACCAAGACGGCTGGGACTAGGGCCGCTGCGGGTAAGGCCACGGCGGGTAGGACCACTGCAGGTAGGGCCGCTGCGACTGGGACGACCGTTGGCGGGGCGACCGTAAGAAAGACTGCGGGGGCTAAGACGACGGCAGCTAAGGCGACGGTGGCCAAGTCGGCCGGTACTGGAACTGCTGCGGGTAAGACCGCTGCTGGTAAGGCGACGGCCGCCGGAACTCGTGGGGGCAAAGCGGTCGGCGTCAAAGCAACCGGGGCTAAGCAGGCCGTGACAGCGGGCGGGGCCAAGCGGGTCACGACAGCGGGCGGGGCCAAGCAGGCTACGGCTGCTGGCACTGCGGGTCGTGGTTCTGTGGCTCGGGCTGGTGCGGTGGCGAAGGCTGCACCCGTGAAGGCTGCACCCGCGAAGAAGGTGGCGGCGAAGAAGACGGCAATGGGCGGAAACTCTCTGGCCAGGGCCGCGTCTTCGGCGACGACCGCTGCTAAGACGACCGCTAAGAGGGCCGCTGCCAAGGCGACTCCGGTGAAGTCGGCTGTGGCTAAGGCCGGTGCGGCTAAGGCTGGTGCGGCCAAGGCCAGTGCGGCTAAAGCTGCTGCGGCCACGAATAGTCGAGGTGCGAGGCCGGGCAAGGTGGTTCCGGGTAAGGCTCCGGTCAGTAAGGCGGCGGCTGGCAAAGCCACGGTGGCGAAGTCGGCCGCCGCGAAGGCTGGTCCGGCTAAGAGTGCTGCGGTCAAGGCGACTGCTGCGAAGGGCACTGCTGCTAAGGCGACGACGGCTAAAGCGACAGCTTCCAAGGCAGCAGCCGTTAAGGCGGCTCCGGCCAAGGGGCCGGTTGTCAAAGCAGGCGGAGTCAAGGCGGCCGGGACTAAAGCGGCGGGAGCCAAGGCTGCAGGGGCTAAGACCGCTTCTGGGAAGGCGGTCGCGACGCCTGTTGCAGTAAGGGCGAGTGCGGTTAAAGCGACTGGGGCCAAGGTAGGTGCGGCTAAAGCGACCCGGGCGAGTGCGGCTAAGGCGGCGGGGGCCAAGGCGGCGGGGGCCAAGGCGACTGCGGCCAAGGCGACGGGGACCAAAGCGACTGGGACCAAGGCGACTGCGGCTAAGGCGGCTGTGGCTGGGGCTACTCGGGTTAGCGCGGTTAAGACGGCGGGGACCAGGGCTTCTGCGACTGGGGGATCCCGAGCTGGTGCGGCTAACGGGGCCGGGGCTGGGGGCAGGGGGAATGCTGCCAAGGCTGCGGTGGTGAAACCTGTTGCCAAAGCGTCTGGGAAGTCTGTGGCTAAAGCTGGAGCCAAGGCTGTTCCGGGGCGGGCTGCGGCGTCGGGAGGCGGGGCGGCGAGCGGGAAAGCCGGCAACTCCCGGAGTGGCGGGGCTGGGCGGGCGGTCAACAAGTCGGTGGCGGCGGGGGCTGGCAAAGTGGCCGGTAATGCTGCCAAGGCGGGGCGGGTCTCGCGTACCTCGGGGGCCAATTCGGGGGTGGGGGGTTCCGGGCGTACGCCGGGAAGTGCTCGAAGTGCTCGTGGCACCGCCGACGGTGAGCCGGTCAAGGCGTCTCGGGCACCTGCCCGTCGCCGGTAGGAGCGGCGGCGGGAATCGGTGGCTCATCAGAGTGGCGGCGTGGCTTCGGTCGGGGGACCGGAGGCACGCCGCTTTTCTGTGTCGACTCGTCCTTCGGTGGACGGTGTCAGCGAAGAGTCCGGGGTGGGGCTGGTAGGAATGGGGCGTGCCGATCAAACGGGTGGTGGCGCCGCAGATTGACTTTTCGGGACTGCGGCGGGAACTGGGGTTGCCGGAGGAGTTTCCGGGGGCGGTGCTTGCGGAAGCGGGGGAGGCGGTACGGGCCACCCCGTTGCCGTTGGTGGATCGGACCGGTATCGAATTTCTGACCATCGATCCGGCCGAGTCCCGGGATCTTGATCAGGCCATGCATTTGAGCCGGCTCGACGGTGGCGGGTACCGGGTTTGTTACGCGATCGCTGACGTCGCCTCCTATGTTCGGCCCGGTGGGGCTGTTGAGGCGGAGAGCTGGGTTCGGGGGCAGACCATTTATCTGCCGGACGGGCGGATTCCGTTGCATCCGCCGGTGCTCAGTGAGGACGCGGTCAGCCTGCTGCCGGGGGTCGAGCGTGCCGCGGTCGTCTGGACCATCGACCTCGACGGTGACGGGGCGATGGTGGCCGTCGACGTGGAGCGGGGGCGGATCCGGAGCCGGGCCAAGCTGGACTATGCGGGGGTACAGCGCCTGATCGACGCCGGTGAGGCGCCGGAGGCTCTGGCGCTGTTGCCGGAGATCGGGGGGCTGCTGGCTCGCCGGGCCGCTGATCGTGGGGCCGTGAACCTTCCGCTGCCGTCGCAGGAGGTCGAGCGGGACGAAGCCGGGGGCGGATGGCGGCTGGTGCTTCGGGCGCCGTTGCCGATCGAGGAGTACAACGCGCAGATCTCCCTGCTCACCGGTATGGCCGCGGCTCGGATCATGCTCGGTGGCGGGGTCGGGCTGTTGCGGACCATGCCGTCGCCGAGACCGGAGGCCGTCGCCAAGCTGCGGGCCGCGGCTGAGCCGCTCGGAATCTCCTGGCCGGACGGGGCGGCCGTCGGTGTGGTGGTGGCCGCCGTCGATCCGGCGGATCCGCGCGGGGCCGCCTTCCTCGACCAGGCGGCTGAGCTGCTGAGAGGCGCCGGCTACACCGCGTTCGACGCCACCGCACTTCCGGCCGGGTCGGCGGAGGCCGGACGGAACGGGAGTGGGCTGTCGGCTGTGCCGGGGACGGCGGATGCGGGGCATGGTGGGGTGGGGGCGCCGTACGCGCATGTGACGGCTCCGCTGCGGCGGCTTGCGGATCGGTACGCGACGGAGATCTGTCTGGCGCTGCATGCCGGGCGGGCGGTTCCGGAGTGGGTGACCGCCGCGTTGCCCCGTCTGCCCAAGGCCATGTCGTCGACCGATCGGGTCGCCTCGGCGGCTGACCGGGGGGCGATCGACCTGACTGAGGCGGTGCTGTTGCAGGGGCGGGTCGGGGAGGAGTTCGACGCCGCGGTGCTTGACCGGGACGAGCCGTCGGCGAAACGGCCGGCCGGCGGCAGTATCGCTCTCGACGATCCGGCGGTGCGGGCCAAATGTCTCGGGGATCTGCCGCTCGGGCAGCGGATCCGGGTGCGTTTGACGGCCGCCGACCCGGCATCCCGGACGGTCGGCTTCGAACGCCTCTGAAGGCGGCGGCGCCGGGCTGAAGGCTGCGGCGTGCAGAGCCGGGCGGGCCAAAGGGAAACACACCAGGGGCGGACGAAGAAACGGCGGGAGGAAGGGGAACGCGAGGTGGAAGCTCGGCGTTCCCCCGTACCCGCGAATTAGAAGGTGTGCTCCTGGGCCGGGAACTCGCCGGACCGGACCTCGTCGGCGAACTGGCGGGTGGCCTCGGTGAGAGCGCCCGCCAGGTCGCCGTAGCGCTTCACGAACCGTGGGATCTTGCCGGTGCGCAGGCCGGCCATGTCCTGCCAGACGAGGACCTGGGCGTCGGTGTCGGGGCCGGCGCCGATGCCGACCGTGGGGATCGGCAACTCCTTGGTGATTTGCTTAGCCACGTCGCCGGGGACCATCTCCAGCACGACGGCGAAGGCCCCGGCTTCGGTGATCGCGCGGGCGTCCGCGATCACTTCGGCGCCCTCGTTCTCCCGGCCCTGCACCCGGTAGCCGCCGATGGTGTGCTCGCGCTGCGGGGTGAAGCCGATGTGCGCCATCACCGGAATGCCGGCCCCGGTGATCGCCTCGATCTGCGGGGCCATCCGGATGCCGCCCTCCAGCTTGACCGCGTGGCAGCCGCCTTCCTTCATGAAGCGGACGGCGGTGCGCAGCGCCTGGGTGGGGCTCTCCTCGTAGCTGCCGAACGGCAGGTCACCGACGATCAGCGCGGTCTTGGTGGCCCGCACCACGCCCCGGACCAGCGACAACATCTCGTCGACGGTGACCGGGATGGTGGTCTCGTGGCCGAAGACGTTGTTGGCGGCCGAGTCGCCGACGAGCAGGACGGGCACGCCGGCCTGTTCGAAGATCTGGGCGGTGTACATGTCGTACGACGTGAGCATCGGCCAGCGGTCGCCGCGGGCCTTGGCGTTGATCAGGTCACGGGTGCGGACACGGCGAGTGGCCGGGCCCCCGTACAAGGTCGGGATTTCCGACATGTCGTTGACTCCTCCCTCGAGGCCGCGCGGATGCGGTCCCCGGGTCCGCACATCGTTGCACCTCTACACACCCTCGCGAAACAAGTTCGTAATGGGGAGACGACGGTCACGGCCGAACGCCTTGCCGGAGATCTTGGTGCCGGGGGCCGACTGGCGCCGCTTGTACTCGGCCAGGTCGATCATGCGCAGCGTCCGGTCCACCAGCGCCGGATCGTTGCCCGCCGCGATCAGCTCGTCCCGGCCGAGGTCGTGGTCGACGTACCCCTTGATGATCGGGTCGAGGATCTCGTAGTCGGGCAGCGAGTCCGAGTCCTTCTGGTCCGGTCGCAGTTCGGCGCTCGGCGGTTTGGTGATCGAGTTCTCCGGGATCGGCGGGTCGCCCTGGGTGTTCCGCCACCGGGCGAGCTGCCACACCATGGTCTTCGGCACGTCCTTGAGCGGGTTGAATCCGCCGACCGAGTCGCCGTAGAGCGTGGAGTAGCCGACCGCCAGCTCGCTCTTGTTGCCGGTGGTCAGGACCAGGTGGCCTTCCTGGTTGGAGAGCGCCATCAGGATCACGCCGCGGACCCGGGCCTGCAGGTTCTCCACGGCCAGGCCGGAGAGCGACATGTTCGCCAGGAACGCGTCGACCATCGGCTGGATCGGCTCGATGCGGTAGTCCAGGCCGGTGCGTTTGGCCATGTCGGCGGCGTCGTCCTTGGAGTGGCCGGAGGAGAAGCCACTGGGCAGCGAGACGCCGACCACCCGCTCGGGGCCGAGGGCGTCGACGGCGATCGCGGCGACCACCGCGGAGTCGATGCCGCCGGACAGGCCGAAGATCACCGAGCGGAACCGGTTCTTGTCGACGTAGTCGCGCAGGCCCAGGACCAGGGCGGACCAGATCTCGGCATGGTCGGGGAGCCGGTCGGCGATACCGCCGTCCGCGGTGCCGGAGATTTCGGAGATGTCGCCCGAGACCAGAAAGCGCTCGATCATCATCCCGTCGCGACCGTCCGGGGCCGGAGCGTTGTCCGCCGCTACCGGCAGCTCAAGATCATGAACCAGAAGTTCTTCCGAGAACTGGCCGGTACGAGCGAGTAGCTCCCCGCCCGCCGAGACGATCATCGAGTCACCGTCGAAGACCAGCTCGTCCTGCCCGCCGACCATGTTGACGAACGCGACCGCCGCCCCCGCCTCGATCGCGCGCCGCTGCACGAGGGCCAGCCGGACGTCGTCCTTGTTCAACTCGTACGGCGAGGCGTTGATGTTGACCACCAGCCCGACGCCGGCCCGACGCGCCGCGCTGAACGGCCCCCCGGCCTGCCAGATGTCCTCGCAGACGGTGAGAGCGACGTCGGCCCCGCCGAGCCGGACCACGGTGAGGGTGTCGCCGGGCTCGAAATAGCGGTCCTCGTCGAAGACGCCGTAGTTGGGCAGGTGGTGCTTGTAGTAGGTGGCGACGACCGCCCCGCGGTGCAGCAGCGCGGACGCGTCCCGCCGGCCGGAGCCGGGCACCGCGGCGGAGCTGATCGCGGGCGGGCCGTCGGCGTCCACGTAGCCGACGACGACCGCCAGCTCGCCGAGACCGTCGGCGGCCAGGCCCTCGGCGAGGGCGGTGAGCGCCTGCCGGGACGCCTCGACGAACGAGTTGCGGAAGACCAGATCCTCGATCGGATAGCCGGTCAGCATCATCTCCGGGAACGCCACCAGATGCGCTCCCGCGTCGGCCGCCTCCCGCGACCAGCGGCGGACCGCCGCGACGTTGCCGGGAATGTCACCGACTGTCGAGTTCACCTGGGCGAGGGCGATGCGCAGCGTGGGCATGCCCTTATTCTGGCCCCTGTCCGCCCGGTTTGATCCTGACCCAGGCCGACGTCACATGCCGTGAACAGCGTAGTCTCGGCTCGATAGGTAGACATCCGGGACTAGGGGTGGCAGTGGACCGACAGCAGGAGTTCGTGCTTCGCACGCTCGAGGAGCGCGACATCCGTTTCGTGCGCCTCTGGTTCACCGACGTGCTCGGCACTCTCAAGAGCGTCTCGGTGGCCCCGGCCGAACTGGAGTCCGCCTTCGAAGAGGGCATCGGCATCGACGGCTCGGCGATCGAGGGCTTCGCCCGGGTCTTCGAGTCCGACATGGTGGCCATGCCGGACCCGACCACCTTCCAGGTCTTCCCGTTCGAGGGTGGCGTCTCCGGCGAGAGCGCCCGGATGTTCTGCGACATCCTGCTGCCCGACGGCAGTGCCGCCTGGGCCGACCCGCGGCACGTGCTGCGCCGCGCCCTGGCCAAGGCCGCCGAGAAGGGCTTCACCTTCTACACGCACCCCGAGGTCGAGTTCTTCCTGATCCAGGACGGGCCGAACGACGGCTCGGTGCCGGTTCCGGTCGACACCGGTGGTTACTTCGACCACACCACCCACGCGGTGGCCCGTGACTTCCGCCGTCAGGCCGTGCTCTCGCTGGAGCGGATCGGCATCTCGGTCGAGTTCAGCCACCACGAGGTCGCGCCCGGCCAGCAGGAGATCGACCTGCGGTATGCGGACGCCCTCACCACCGCCGACAACATCATGACGTTCCGGCACGTGGTCAAGGAGGTGGCGGTCACCCAGGGTGTCCGGGCCACCTTCATGCCGAAGCCGTACACCGACCAGCCCGGTTCCGGCATGCACACCCACCTGTCGCTGATGGAGGGCGAGCGCAACGCCTTCTACGACAGCGAGGACCCGCAGAAGCTGTCCAAGACGGCCCGTTCGTTCATCGCCGGTCTGCTGGTGCACGCCCGGGAGATCACCGCGGTCACCAACCAGTGGGTCAACTCGTACAAGCGGCTGTTCCCGCTGCAGCTGCCGGACCGGATCACCGAGTCGCCGGCGTTCGTGAGCTGGGGCCACCTGAACCGGTCCGCCCTGGTCCGGGTGCCCGCGTTCGGTAAGCCCAGCTCGGCTCGCGTCGAGGTGCGGTCGATCGATTCGGCGGCGAACCCGTACCTGGCCTTCGCTGTGATGCTCGGTGCCGGTCTGAAGGGCATCGAAGAGGGCTACGAGCTGCCGCCGGGCGCCGAGGACGACGTGTGGTCGCTGTCGCCGGCCGAGCGCAAGGCCGCCGGTTACGAGGCGCTGCCGGAGAACCTGTCCGAGGCGATCGACGTGATGGCCGGCTCCGAGCTGGTCGCCGAGGTGCTCGGCGAGCACGTCTTCGACTTCTTCCTGCGCAACAAGCGGGCCGAGTGGGAGCAGTTCCGCCGCGAGGTCACGCCGTACGAGCGGCAGCGGTACCTGGGCGCGCTGTAGTAACGACTTACCAAGAAGGGCCCCTCGCGCGAGAGGGGCCCTTCTTGGCGTTAAGCGCCAGGCGGCGACGGTGTCCGAGCCGTCACCGCCTGGCTGGTGCGGTCATCGGGAGCTGGGTGGGGGCGACCCAACCGATGACCGACCGTTAAGGCACCCGGCGGACCGCCCGTTCCCCAGATCCGGTCCGCCGAGTGCCGGCTCGTGTCAGCGGCGCGGTCCCGCGCTGCTGGTCACATTCCCACCTCCGCCCGGCCAGGGCCGTTCGGAGGGCTTCGGACCGCCGGTCCGGTCCCGGGTGGGCCGGGCGGACGGCGACTTGTTCGGTGAACCGGCTCGGGCCCGGCAGGCCCGCTCCACCTCGGCCCGGTTCTTCCCGGCCCGTTTCACCTGCTCGTGGAAGCGTTCGTCGTCCCGCTGGAACTCGGTGCACAGGTCGGTGGCCCGGTTCGGCGGGACCGCCGACGGCGACGCGGCCGCGGACGAGGGGACGGTGACGGTGGAGCGGGGCGACGGCGACACGGGTGCGGTCGCCGCCGCGGTGGTGGCGGCCGAGGTCTCCGCCGCGCTGATCGTGGTGTCGTGGAGGGTGCTGGTGTTCGCGGCCAGGGCCACCCCGCCGACCGTCGCGCTGGTGGCGAACGCGACCGCCGCGACCTTGAGGGTCATCATCCGGGCCAGGCACGACTGGAGAGTCGACGGCCGTCTCCGGCGGGGCACCGGCGCGTGTGCCGCGGCCCGGAAGGCCGCCATCGCGTCGGCCTCACCCGCCAGCTCCGTCTCGGTCGCGGGCGCCTGTGCGGCGGCCAGCACCCGGTCGAGGGCATGCCCGGTCCGGTCGCCGCGCAGCAGACTCTCTGCGGTCGTCCGGTCCATCGGGGTCCACTCCTCGCGGCTGGTCATCTCATCTCCTTCAGCGCCGGCGCCGCCGAAGTTGTCACCGGGCCGCTCCACGAGGCGGATCGGCGCTGCTCAGGAGGGGGGTGCGCGGGTTGGCCCAGGCGGGCCGCGAGTTGTCGCAAACCCCGATAAGCGGCGGTACGAACGGCGCCCGCCCGCCGTCCGAGGATCTCCCCGGTGCTCTTCGCGTCCAAGCCGACCACCACCCGCAGCATCACCGCCTCGGCCTGCTCCGGCGGCAGTGCCGCGATCATCGCGACCGCGGCGTCGGTGGTCACCAGCTCCAGAGCGCGGTCGGCGGTGTCGTCACCGGCGCTCAAGTCGGTCAGGAACTCGACCGGCACCCCGGCCTGTGGGCGGCGCCGCTGGGACCGCAGCAGATCCATGGCCCGGTGCCGGGCGATCGTCGCGGTCCAGCCCCGGAAACCGTCCCCGTCGCCGGAGAACTTCCGCAGGTCCCGGGCGATCTGCAACCAGGCCTCGGAGGCGACGTCCTCGGCGTCCTCCCCGACCAGGACCCGCAGGTAGCGCAGCAGCGCCGGCTGCTGGGTGCGGTAGAGCAGGCGGAACGCCTCCTCATCACCCGACTGCGCCGCGATCACGACGGCGTCGAGGTCCTCCGCGTCCACCATCCGAAGACCACCGACCCCCTCGTTGCGCCCTCACACCGCATGCGGGCTCCCCTGGTACAGCGCCACCTGACGGAAAATCGTCACCGCGGGTCCCGCCGTCCGATCGACGCGGTAGATCGGCTCCGATACGGTCTTGGACGGACTACACATGATGAGGGAGAAGCCGTGCTGGAGGATCTACTCGAGGGCGCCGGGCGCAGCATAGTGTTCGGGGCGGTCGGCATCGGGCTGATGGCGGTCGGATTCGTTCTGGTCGACCTGCTCACCCCGGGCAAACTGCGCGACCTGATCTGGGTCGAGAAGAACCCGAACGCCGCACTGCTGCTGTCGGCGAACCAGCTCGGTATCGCGGCGATCGTCTTCACCTCGATCTTCACGACCTGGGACTCGTTCGGTCAGGGCCTGGTGTCGACGGTGCTGTTCGGCCTGATCGGCATCGCGATCATGGGCCTGGCCTTCCTGGTGCTGGACTGGCTGACCCCGGGCAAGCTCGGCGAGGTCATCTGCACCCAGGAGAAACACCCGGGAGCACTGGTCAGCGCGGCCTCCCACTTCGGGGCGGCGATCATCGTCTGCGCCTGTATCGCGTAAGAAAACGTCGTACCCCCGGGCTAGCGTCCCGGGGGTGAACCGCACCGATCGCCTCTACGCCCTCGTCGAGGAGTTACGGGCGGTGGCCCCGCGGCCGCGCAGCGCCCGCTGGCTCGCCGGCCGTTTCGAGGTGAGTCTGCGCACCGTCGAGCGGGACATCTCGGCGTTACAGCAGTCTGGTACCCCGATCTACGCGGAGACCGGCCGCACCGGTGGTTACTGCCTGGACCGGGCGCACACCCTGCCGCCGGTCAACCTGACTCCGGAGGAAGCGGTCGCGATGGCGCTCGCCCTGCGGAGCATGGAGGGCACGCCGTTCCGTCATCCGGCGGCGAGCGCGCTGCGTAAACTGCTCGCGGCGATGCGCCCGGAGGACGTGGCCGAGGCCCGCGACCTGGCCGGCCGGATCCAGCTCACCGGTGACACGGTGCCGGCCGAGCTGCCCCGGCTGTCCGGTGGCGCGCTCCCGGTGGGTTGCGTGCTCCGGATCGGTTACGCCGACCGGCACGGCCGGGTCACCTCACGCGACATCGAGCCGCTGGGTTACGTCGGGGCCCGCGGCCGGTGGTATCTGATCGCCTGGTGCCGGTTGCGCGAGTCGGTGCGGGTGTTCCGCCCGGACCGGATCGCCTCGGTGATTCCGACCCGGGAGACGGTCCGGCCGCGGACGCTGGCGGAGGTCGACCTCGACCTCCCCCACCGCCTGCGGCCGTTGACGCTCAGCTAGCCGGCGGTTGGTAGATCTGGAACTGGTTGCCGGCCGGGTCGAGCAGGTGGGCGATCCGGGTCCCCTCGCCGGCGGTCCGGTTGACCAGCACCTTTCCGCCGGCCGCCTCGGCCGCCGCGCAGGTCGCGTCGACGTCGGCGACCAGCACCGAGAAGACCGCGTGGTTCGGGCCGCCGCCGCTGGTGTCGGCGATACCGCCCTGCGGGCCGTCCGGGTCCGGGGTGCTGACGAACCGGTAGTTCGGGGCGGCCTCGCTGAAGGTCCAGCCGAACAGCCCGCCGTAGAACCGCTCGGCCTCCTGCGGCTGGTCGGTGCCGATCTGGAACCAGCCGATGCCGTTGATCGCAGCCATGTCGTCTCTCCTTGATGTCGGGAACAGCCCTGACTCTGCTCGCCCCCGGCGACAGCGTCCCGTCGGTGTTTCCGGGTCGTTTGGCAAGATCGCCCGAATGACCGACATCCGGCTCGAACCCGTCACCGCCGCCAACTGGCGTGACTGCGCAGC
The DNA here is from genome assembly GCF_900104725.1 of Actinoplanes derwentensis. Taxonomy (NCBI): domain Bacteria; kingdom Bacillati; phylum Actinomycetota; class Actinomycetes; order Micromonosporales; family Micromonosporaceae; genus Actinoplanes; species Actinoplanes derwentensis. Next base: position 5,879,851 of record NZ_LT629758.1, on the reverse strand, counting down.
CCTCACCGTGCACCCCGAGCAGCGGGACTTCGTCGCGGAGGTGGCCTACTACCTCTGCCTGTGCAACTACGGCGACACCTGGAACCCGCTCGCCGTGGTGCGGGGCGGCGAGGTGGCCGGCTTCGTGATGTGGGGCCTGGACGACGACGGCAGCCGCTGGATCGGCGGGGTGGTCGTGGACGGGAAGCACCAGCGGCAGGGCATCGGCCGCGAGGTGGTCCGCCAGCTGCGGGAACGGCTGATCGCCGAACCCGGAACACCCGACGTGGCCCTGAGTTACCAGCCGGCCAACACCGCGGCCCGGGACCTCTACCTGTCGATGGGCTTCGTGGAGACCGGCGAGGTGGACGACGATGAGGTGATCGCCCGCTGGACGCCCGCCCGCTGAAGTCGGCCGGCTCCGATAGCCTCGACGTGTGGGTACCGCACTAGTCATCGAGAACGACCCGAGTGACGACCCCCGGCGGCTCGGGGAATGGCTGACCGAGGCCGGTCTGGAGCTGACCGTTCTCCGGCCGCACGCCGGGGACGAGCTTCCGGAGACCCCGGAGGGCTTCCTGGCGCTGATCGTGCTGGGAGGTGATCAGCACGCCTATCCCGACGAGACGGGCGCACCCGGCGCGTCCTGGTTCCCGGCGCTGGAGGGGCTGCTGCGCAAGGCGGTCCGGCACCGGGTGCCGACCCTCGGTGTCTGCCTCGGCGGCCAGCTGCTGGCCCGGGCGAACGGCGGCCTGGTCCAGCTCAGCGAGGGCGGCCCGGAGATCGGCCCCGGCCTGGTCGCCAAACGGGACACCGCCGACGACGACCCGCTGTTCAAGTGGGTGCCGCTGCTGCCCGACGTGCTCCAGTGGCACCACGACGAGATCACCGAGCTGCCGGCGAACGCGGTGCTGCTCGCCGCCTCGTCGCGGTTCCCGGTCCAGGCGTTCCGGATCGGTGACCGGGCCTGGGGACTCCAGTTCCACATCGAGTGCGACGCCGCGATGATCGCCGACTGGGCGGGTGCGGACGCCGACACGCTGGCCGAGCTGGACTACGACCCGGAGGCCGTGGTGCTGGCCACCTCGGCGGCGCTCGCCGACGTGGAGGAGGTGTGGCAGCCGTTCGCGCAGCGGTTCGCCGAGCTGGCCCTGGGCACGCTGCCGGACGCCGACATCCCGAACCCCACCGGCCGGACGCTGCCGATCCTGGGGCAGTGATGACGCGGCCCACCCGCCTCGCGCGGTACGGGTTCGCCGACAACGGCGCCCGCGCCAGCGACCTGCTCGGACCCGGCGGTCTGCGGCTCTGGGACGTCGACGCGCAGGTCCCGGTGGACGAGCACGCCGCCGGGCTGCTCGACGCGCTCTCCAAGGCCGCCGACCCGAACCTGGCGCTGCGGCAGCTGCACCGGATCGTCGAGTCGGCCGGGCGTGGTGACGAGACGAAGGCCGCGGAACTGCTCGGCGGACTCGCCGAGGATCACGGGCTGCGGCGGCGGTTCCTCGCCGTGCTCGGGGCGTCGTCGGCGCTCGGTGACCATCTGGTGGCCAACCCGGAACACTGGCGGTCGCTGGCCACCGGCCGGACCGGGCTGCCGCCGGAGGCCGAGGGCGGGCTGGCCGACTTCGAGCAGCTCACCGTGCCGGCTTTGCGTACGGCGTACCGGATCTCGCTGTTGCGCATCGTCGCCGCCGACCTGACGGCGGGCCGCGGCCTGGAGCCCACCATGGCGGCCCTGTCCCGGCTCGCCGACGAGACCCTGGCGGCGGCGTACGCGATAGCCGTCGCCGCCCTCCCGGCAGCGACGCCGGAGCCTCGTCTCGCGGTCGTGGCGATGGGCAAGTGCGGTGGCAACGAGCTGAACTACGTCTCCGACGTGGACGTGATCTTCGTGGCCGCCGGGGACGAGGACCTGAGTGCGGGCACCACCGTCGCGGCCCGGCTGATGGAGATCTGCGGCATGGTGGCCTGGCCGGTCGACGCGGCGTTGCGCCCCGAGGGCAGCCGTGGCCCGCTGGTCCGCACCCTCGCCAGTCACCAGGCGTACTACCGGCGCTGGGCCCGTACCTGGGAGTTCCAGGCGTTGCTCAAGGCCCGCCCGGCCGCCGGTGACCTGGCGCTGGCCCTGGAGTGGATCGCCGATCTGGCGCCGCTGGTCTGGCACGCGGCGGAACGGCCCGAAGCGGTCGCCGACGTGCGCGACATGCGCCGCCGGATCATCGACAACATCCCGAAGAAGGAACAGGACCGCGAGATCAAACGCGGTTCCGGCGGGCTGCGGGACATCGAGTTCGCGGTGCAGTTGTTGCAGCTCGTGCACGGCCGGGTGGACGAGACGCTGCGGGACCCGGGGACGATCCCGGCGTTGCGCGCGCTGGTCGCCGGCGGTTATGTCGGACGGCAGGACGGCGAGACGCTGGTACGGGGTTACCGCTTCCTGCGCGGCGTCGAGCACCGCCTGCAACTGCAGCAGCTCAAGCGCACCCACACGGTCCCCGACGATCCGGCCGGGCTGCGCTGGCTCGCGGCGGCACTCGGCTACACCGCGCTGCCCGGACGGGACGCCGTCGAGGCGTTCCGTTCCGACTGGGTCGGTCATGCCGCCGGGGTCCGGCGCCTGCACGTGAAACTTCTCTACCAGCCGCTGCTCGAAGCGGTCGCCCGGGTGCCCGCCGAACAGCTGCGGATGGTCCCGGAGTCGGCCCGCCGGCGCCTGGAGATCCTCGGGTTCGCCGACGCGGCCGGGGCACTGCGGCATCTGGAGGCGCTGACCGGTGGGGTGACCCGGACCGCGGCGATCCAGCGCACCCTGTTGCCGATGCTGCTGCAGGACTTCGCCGACGCCCCGGAACCGGATCGGGGCCTGCTCAACTACCGGGCCGTCTCGGACAAGCTGGGCAGCACCCCGTGGTATCTAAGGCTGCTGCGCGACGGGGGACCGGTGGCCCGCCGGCTGGCCCGGGTGCTGAGCCTCTCCCGGTACGCCACCGACCTGCTCACTCGGGACCCGGAGGCGCTGCGCCTGCTCGCCGACGACGCCGAACTCCAGCCGCGCGCGCGGGAGTCGCTGCTGGACGGGTTCGCCGCGGCCGGGGACCGGCACACCGACCCGGTCAAGGCGATCGCCGCGGTCCGGGCGCTGCGCCGCCGGGAACTGTTCCGGATCGCCTGCGCCGACATCCTGAGCCAGGGTGGCGAACTGGCCCCGGACCGGCCGCTGACCGTGGACGCGATCGGTGTCGCCCTCTCCGACGTCACCGACGCCACCCTGAACGCGGCGCTGCGGATCGCCCGCCGCACCAAACCCGGCCCGGACGGCCTGCGGTTCGCCGTGATCGGCATGGGCCGGCTCGGCGGTTACGAGATGAGTTACCCGTCCGACGCCGACGTGCTCTTCGTCTACGAGAAACCGGAGGGCTGTCCGGAAGGGGAGGCCAGCGCGGCCGCGCACGCCGTCGCCGAGGAGATGCGCCGGCTGCTCAACGCGCCCGCCCCCGACCCGGCCCTCGGTGTGGACGCCGACCTGCGCCCGGAAGGCCGGCAGGGCCCGCTGGTGCGCAGCCTGCAGGCCTACCGGCAGTACTACGACCGCTGGTCGAAGGTGTGGGAGGCGCAGGCGCTGCTGCGGGCCCGGTTCGTCTGTGGCGACGTCGAACTGGGCCGCCGGTTCGAGACCATGGCCGACGGTTCCCGCTACCCGGACGGTGGCCTCACTCGCGAACAGGTGATCGAGATCCGGCGGATCAAGGCCCGGGTGGAGACCGAGCGGCTGCCCCGCGGTGCGGACCCGAACACGCACACCAAACTGGGCCGGGGCGGGCTCTCCGACGTGGAGTGGGCGGTGCAGCTCACTCAACTGCGCAACGCGTACGCCCGCTCGGATCTTCGAAAGACCCGGACCCTGGAGGCTCTCGCCTCGGCGGCGGCCGACGGGCTGATCAGCGCCTCGGACGCGGCCGAGATGGAGGCCGGGTGGACCCTCGCCGCCCAGGTGCGCAACGCCCTCACCCTGGTTCGCGGCCGGCCCACCGACCAGCTTCCCCGGCACGGGGCCGAGCTGGCGGGCGCGGTGCTCCTGCTGGGCGGCGGCGACCCGGGTGAGTTCGTGGACCGGTACCTGCGTCTGACCCGGCGGTCCCGGGCAGCGATGGAACGGGTGCTGGAGTCCTGATCAGCAGGGCTCCGTCACGGCGTCGGCCTGCCGGATCCGATACCGGCCGCCGTCCGGGCTGAGCAGATAGATCACCCGCCAGCGGGTGCACGTCTCATTCGGTCGCCCCGGTGGCCCGTGCCCGGCCCGCTGGCTGCTGCGGAAGGTCACCTCGGCGCGCGCCCGCCCGGCTCCGGCCGGGTCCAGGTTCCGCAGCACCACGTCGGCGTCACGGGTGGTCGACGTGCCCTTCGCGAACGCGGCCATCTGCCCGGGTGCTTGCGGGTCCAGTTCACCGGCCGGGTCCAGGACACCGGCCACCGCCGTGTAGTCCCGTTCGTTGATGCCGGTGAAGAACGTCTCGAAGGTGGCCGCCACCTTCTCAGCCCGTGGATCGGTGACCGCCGGGTCGATCGTCACCAGCCGGACGTCATCGTCCTCCAGGATCGGCACCGGCGCAGGTTCCGGCGCGACCGGGGCGACGGCCGCGGGCCGGGTGCTCTTCGGCTGGTCGCCGCCGAACAGCCGGGGCCCGCCGAAGATCGCGGCCGTGATCAGGGCCCCGACCAGGACGGCGATCGGCAGGGCGGGGAGGATCGGGCTGCGGATCGGTTCCTCCGGCGGTGCCGGTTCGGCCTCCTCCGGAATCCACAGCGGTGCCGGTGGATCGGGCTCCCCGAATATCGGGGCCCGCGGTGGCGCCTCCCACGGCAGCAACGACCGTCTCGGTCTTCCGCACGACGCGCACCCGTCGGGCAGGGTGTTCCGCTCACCACAGTTGACGCAGTTCCACATCCGGCCTCGTCCTCCCACCGTGCCCAACGACGGGCGCGGATGGGTGCCGGGGAATTCACGCTCTCGTGGTGACTCGGGGTGCGATTCGCACCTTGAGTCACCACGCGAGCCCTAGGCGCTGGTGGCCGCGATCACCCTGGTGAGCGCCTCGTGCACCCGGCGCAGCTCGTCGATCGGCATGCCGAGGCGCTCGACCACGGCCGGCGGGATCTTCTCCGCCTCGGCCCGCAGGGCCCGGCCGCGCTCGGTCAGCGTGATGGCGAGACTGCGCTCGTCGGCGCGGTTCCGCTCGCGGTGCAGATAGCCGATCGCCTCGAGGCGTTTGAGCAGCGGGGAGAGGGTGCCGGGGTCCAATTGGAGCAACTCGCTGAGGCGGCGCACGGAGAGCGGGGCGTGCTGCCAGAGGGCGAGCATCACCAGATACTGCGGATGGGTCAGGCCCATCGGCTCCAGCAGCGGGCGGTAGAGCGCGACCACCCCACGGGCGGCGACCGACAGGGCGAAACAGACCTGTTGCTCCAGGGCCAGGGGGTCTTCCGGGGTCTCGCTCACTTGCGGTTCTCCTCAGGTCACCGGGTATTCTACCAATAGTTGGGGTACCAACCATTGGCCCACTAACTATTCTGGGGAGACTGCTATGGAGAGGTTCAAGGCCTGGTACCACCGGACCTTCGACGACTGGGCCTTCCGGTCCTTCATCGGCCCCGCACAGACCAAGGGCGCCGTCCAGGGCTGCGACGAACCCGCGCGCGAGCAGTGGAAGCAAGACCTGGAGAACCGCAAGCGCCACACCCGCGAACAGCGCGAGCGCAAACGTGCCGAGCGGGCGGCCCGGCGCACCACGGTCTGAGACACCGTAAATCCCCGGCTTGCCGGTCGCTGCGACGATTACCATCGATGCATTGGCCGTGCCCCGGGGATGAGGATCGCCTTGGCAACACGTTTCGAGGTCGGCGTCGGTGCCCGGGTTCTCACGGTCGAGGTGTCCGGTGCGGCGCACGGTTCACCGGTGTTCCTGCTACACGGCACCCCCGGTTCGAGCACCGGTCCACGGCCCCGGCCCAGCATGCTCTACCGGCAGGGGATCCGGCTGATCAGCTACGACCGCCCCGGTTACGGCGGCTCCACCCGCCTGCCGGACCGCAGCGTGGTCGATGCCGCCGCCGACGTCCGTGCGATCGCCGACCGGCTGCGTCTCGACCGGTTCGCCGTGGTCGGCCGGTCCGGTGGTGGCCCGCACGCGCTCGCCTGCGCCGCCGTGCTGCCGCACCGGGTCGAACGGGCCGCGGTCCTGGTCGGGCTGGCGCCCCGGAACGCCGCCGACCTCAACTGGTACGAGGGCATGGCCGACGCGAACGCCCGGAAACACGTCACCGCCGATCGGGGCACCGCCGACCACATGCACGAACTGCGTGCTCTGGCCGAGCAGACCGCCGACGACCCGGAAAGCCTGCTGGCCGAGCTGCGGGCGCAGATGTCCGGGCCAGACCTGCTGTTCACCCGGAGTGTGCTGTTCCAGCGGCTGCTGGCGAAGAGTTACGCCGACGCGCTGCGCGTCGGTCCGTACGGCTGGCTCGACGACATCCAGGCGTTCCGCCGCGAGTGGGGGTTCGCCCTCGACACCATCGTGCCGCCGGTCCGGCTCTGGCACGGCGCACACGACACGTTCTCGCCGGCCAGCCACAGCCGGTGGCTGGCGCAGCGGATCCCCCGCTCGGAAGTGCACGTGCAGCACGACGCGGCGCACTTCGGTGCGATGGAGGCGCTGCCCCCGATCCTGGCCTGGCTGACCGCCTAACCCTCCAGAGCCGGGGTGGCGAACGCGGCCAGTTCGGCGCAGTACCGCTGCAACTGGTCGACGCTGCGCAGGTGATTGAGCGCGGCGTCGCGCAGGCGGACCGCCCGGTGCGCGGTGGGCACACCCCGGGCGAACTCCTGGTACCCGGCCGCCATGGTCACCTTCTGGTGCCGCAGCGCGGACTCCAGGTTGTGCCACAGTCGTTCGAAGCGGAGCCGTTCGGAGGTCTGTTCGCCGTTGTTGACACGCTCGCTGAGCAGCACCCGGAGTTGGTTGCCCTCGATCCGCAGCGGGATCATCACCCGCTCGTAGAAGAGCCACTGCTGGCTCTCCATCTGGGCCTGCAACAGGTGGGCCGATTCGAGCGCGCCCTCCGGGTCGGTGAGCGAGCCGTCCACCACCCAGGCGGCCGCCACGAAGGTGTTGGTGCTGGACGCCACCTCCTGCACCAGCTCCTGGAGATAGTCGTTGGTGATCTGGGCCGAACCGGTCATCTGTTGCAGCGCCGCCGCGTATCGCGTCTTCAGCCGGGCCTGCTCCAGCTCCTTCACCTGGTACTCGGCCAGCCTGGCGATGATCACCAGGGCGACCGGCAGTGCGACCATGCCGCAGACCAGCTCGGCGATGATGTTGGTGGTGAACTGGAGGCCGTTCCACCAGTTCCGGGCGTCCGCGATGACCGACAGGGTCACCGCCACGAAACCGATGCTCCACACCCAGTACGCGAACCGGCGCAGCACCGGTGGCGCGGTCCGCCAGGCCGACGCGACCAGCGACGGGATGGTGTTCTCCGAGTCCGCCATGGCCTAGAACTGGTGCGGGTCGATGACCCGGTACAGGTAGCGGCGGCGGTCCAGCCCGTCCACCAGCGGATGGGTCTCGCCGAGCTTGAGGACGATCCGTTCCCGCAGCGCCGCGAGACGGTCGTCGGCGGACACCACACCCAGCGTCTCCTCGACGAGGGCGAGGTTCGCCTCGAACCGGAACGTGTTCGGGTGGTCCGGCCCGAACACCCGGCGGATGCCCGCGGCGATGCTCAGCAGCGTCTCCCGGGCCGCGGCCGGGCCGGTGCGGTCGTCCTCGGACGGTTCGGTCTCGCAGATCGCGAGATTCATCAGACCGGAGAGCGTGTACGGGTGTTCCGGTCCCAGCACCTCGGAGAAGATCTCCACCGTCGGCCGGATCCAGTCGCGGGCGTCACCGAACCGGCCGAGCTGGCGTTCCGCGATGGCCAGGTCGGTCTTGCAGACCAGGGTGTACGGGTGCCGGTCGCCGAGCCGGCGCTGCCAGAACTCGTGCACGTCGAGGAGTTCGGCCACCGCCTGATCGCCCTGGCCGGAGTTGAGCAGCGTGAGGGCGAGACTGAACCGGCAGCTCACCGTCTCCGGATTCTCCGGGCCGAAGACTTCGAGGAGCCGGGCGTACGCCTCCTGATGCAGTTGAAGTGCCTCGCCGATCCGGCCGAGACTGCGCAGCGAGACCGCGTAGTTCGACTTGGTGGTCAGGGTCGACCGGGAGTCCGGGCCGCGAGTGTCGATCAGGTATTCGAGGGTCTGTTTCAGCAGCGTGGCGGAGCGCCCGAAGTCCCCGGCGTCGCGCATGTCCCGGGCCAGGCAGCCGGCGGTGCCGAGCGCCCAGATGTTGGTGTCGCCGTCCATCGCCCGGCGCCGTTCCCAGGCCTCCTTGTCGTGCTCGCCGGCCTCCCGGAACAGGCCCATCAGCCGGTACGACACGGCGAGGTTGTTGCGGGCCGCCAACGTGCGCGGGTAGTCCTCGCCGTACGTGTCCTGCCAGGTCTGGTAGGTGTCGATGTCGAGTTCGAGGGCCTCCGGGTAACGGCCCAGGCCCCGCAGATCGGCCGCGTAACTGCCCCGCGTCATCAGGGTGTGCGGATGCTCCGGCCCGAGCAGGCGCATCTGCTCGGCCAGGACCTCCTCGTCGATCTGCCGGGAGGGTTCGAACTCACCCAGGTCACGAATCAGGTTGGCCAGGTTGAAGCGGAGCTGCAGCAACTGCAGGCGCAGGGTGGCCGCCTGCTCCGGGTCGGTGGTCTCGGCCAGCTGCTGCCGCCAGATCTCGGCGATCCGTTCGGCCCGGCTGCGGCCGGTGATCGGCTCGGCCTGGACGTAGTAGTAGCGGATCCGGTCGATGAGCAGCTGGCGCACCGACTCGTCGGTGCTGTAGACGGCGTCCGAGGCGTCCAGGTGCGGCCAGAGCATCCGGAACCGGGGCCAGTGCTCCGGGTCGGTGACGTCACCGTCCTCCGGCCGGGCCTTCGCCAGCACCTGATGCACCTCCAGCCGGGCCTGGGCGAGTTCCTCCTCGGTCATCCGGTCGCGGACGACGTTCTGCACCACCCGGTGGATCAGGACCCGCCCGCTGCGGTCGCCGTCGCCGGACGAGGCGGGCCGCTGGTCCAGCCGGGACAGGGCCAGCCGGTTGATCTGCTGGATCAGCGAGCCACGCACCATCCGTTCGGAGAGCGCCGGTTTATACGGTTTGAGGTACTCCGCCATCTGATCACTGAAGATCAGATCGAGGGAGATCTCCGGAGCCAGCACACTGCACAGCTGGAAGAGCCGGTAGGCCGCCGGATCCCGCTCGCGCAGCCGGGTCAGCGACAGATCCCAGGTGCGCGCGATCGGCCGGTCGGTCACCGCGGTGAGCACCGCACTCGGCCCTTCCTCCTGGATGAGCCGGAGGTATTCGTCGACGGAGGTGTGCGTCTCGTCGAGCCACGCGGCGGCCGCCGCGACCGCGATCGGCAGATCGGCGAGCTGCTCGGCGACGCGGTCGGCATCCGCCCGGTCGATCTCGTTGACCCGTTGCACCAGGTGATCGATGCTCTCGTCGCGGGTGAAGACGTCGACCTCGAACGGCCGGGTCTGCTCACCCCAGGCCTTGTTCCGGGACGTGATCAGAACGTGCCCGCCGTGCGGGAGATAGGTGCGCACCGCGTCCGGCTCGTCCGCGTTGTCCAGGATCAGCAGCCAGCGCCGCCGGCCCCGGCTGAGTTCCTGCACGACCGCGCGGGCGTACTCCGGGCCGGTCTGGTCGGAGTGCAGGTTCAGCCGGGCACCCAGGTCGCGCAGGGAGCCCTGCAGACTCTCCTCCGTGTCGGCGTTCAGCCACGCCACCACGTCGTAGGCGGCGCGATAGCGGTACGCGTACTCCAGCGCCAGCTGGGTCTTGCCGACCCCGCCCATGCCCTGGAGCGCGACCGCCTGGGTGCCGAACAGGACCACCGCCGACCCGGAGCGCAACTGCTCGCGGAGGGTCAGCAGGTTGGTCTCCCGGCCGGTGAACCGGGCGTTGCGGGCCGGGAGGTTCACCACCAGTTCCGGCTCGTCACCGGGGTATCGCGGGGTGCCGCTCAGCACGACGTCCAGGTCGCTGGCGGGCCGGCCGACGAGTTCGAGGATCCGGGTGGCCGCGGTGGCGGCGTCACATCCGGCGATGAACGCCGACTGCACCGACGGCACCCGGCTCCACGGGGTGATGTCCGCGGTGTAGACCGCCCGGAGCTCGGGGCTCTCGCCGCCGGCATGCTGGCCGGCGCTCTCCGCCCGAGAGATGATCTTGACGTGCTGGGCGTTCACCAGCTGCGCCTCCCCGGCGTCTCCGCTCTCCTCGGGCGGGGGCACGACCTCGAGTCCACCGTTGGTCAGGATGTGTCGCGCCCACTCCAGCCACACCTGGTCCACCCCGGCGCCGGAGAGCAGCACCGTGTGGGCCTCGGAGAACGGCTTGCGCTCGAACCGGGTGACGAACTGCGCGCGCAGACTCGGATTGATCAGCGGCATCGAGGTGACCCGGTCCTCGGTGATCTGTGCCGCGAGCGCCTCGTACGCGCTCAGCAGCGTTCCCGGGGCGCCCGGAGCGTCCCCGAACGTCGCCAGGGTCTCCTCGTACGCGTAATACGCCTGGTAGGGGACCTCGACACCGTGCCAGTACGCCCGGCGCCGGCCGGCGTCGAGTCCGGCCGGCAGCTCGGCGAACTCCCGCATCGCCACGGTCCGCCCGATCTCGGCTTTGTGCTTCTCGGCCGGATCCACCCGCATCGGCACCGGCAGCACCCGGATGTCCCGGGAACTGTGCAGCTGCCGGGCCATCCGGGCCGCGCCCTCGATGCCCTGGCCGCTGAAGGTGAAACAGTCCACCAGCACGTCCGGCAGATGGTTGGTGCAGATCCCGGCGATGTCGCTGTTCCCGGTCTGGCTGTCGATCAGGGTGAAGTCGTACCGGGCCTTCATGTCGGCGCGCATCGCGTCGAAGAAGCGGCCGCCGTTGCCGTCACCGTTCTGGTAGAAGTCGTCCCAGTTGATGTTGCTGAGCACACCTTCGTACACCGGGTTCTGCCGGCCCGCGGAGAGGAAGTCGAGCGTGCCGCCCACCGGGAAATGGTCCCAGTCCAGCGAGAACGAGTGCTGCTGGACACTGGCGTAACCACCGACCTGCCCCGGATCCCACTCCGGTTTGGACGAGTCCCACTCGTACAGATTGATCATGTCGACCACGCCGCTGGTGCTGGCCAGGAAACGCGGATCCAGGAAGGGCTGGAAGAAGCGGTGCAGCCCGGGTGATTCGAGATCCCAGTCGATCGTGAGCACCCGGTATCCGTTCGCCGCCAGGATCCAGGCGACGTTGGCCAGCGCCATGGTCCGGCCGGTCCCACCCTTGTACGAATAGAACGTGACGACCTGCCCGTCGCGGTCGCTGGTCATCGCGAGTCCTCCCACGGTCTTCTGGTCTGCCGGCTGCGAAGGAAGTTGCGGCGGGCCTTGGAGACCGCCTCGTCGACGGCCCGTTGGAACTCCCGGCCGTCCCGGGCGATCTGCACACCGTTCGGTGCCATCGCCCGCGCCTCGGCGGCCAGTTCGTGAGCCCGGTCGGCGTGATCCGTCCCGATCACCATCACCACCGTCATCCACGGCGGCACCTTGCGAAGGAACTCCTCGGCCGCCCGCCGGTCCCGCGGGTCGTCGAGCATGCCGGAGTCGAGCAGCAGAACCCCGGCGGACTCCTGCAGACCGTCGGTCGCCGGCCCGGTCCGGATCTCGGTCAGCAGGGAGAGCCGCTGAGCGGCGTCCCGGGCCCGCTCGGTCACCGGCCCGGTGCCGTACGGCGACCAGTCGGGGTCCCGCCAGTCCGCCCGGACCACGATGATCAGGAAACTCGGCGCGAGCGGCTTCTGCGGCACCGGCGGTCTCGCCCGGCTCAGCATCCACGCGGGCGTCCGGTCCGGGGCCTCGGCCGCGACGACCAGCCGGTCGGCCAGCTCCTCGACGATGCGCCGCAGTTGCCGGGTGAAGGCGTTGAGCCGGCAGATCGAGGCCATGCCGCAGTCCAGGTACTCCTGGACCGAGTCGCCCAGCGAGACGGCCTGGGCGAGCCCGTTCACCCGGCGGGCCGGCAGGTGCGGCTCCCAGAGCACCGGATGCACGAAGGGCTGCTCGGCCGGATCCTCCAGACGGTGCAGCCGGTCGCCGAAGTCGGGCGGCGGGTCGTGCAGGAACTCCCGGGTGTAGAGCGGCACCAGCACCCGCACCCGGGGGAGCCCGGCGTCGAGCGCCCGGCGGACCTCACCGGCCGTCGGGAAGTAGAGCGACCCCACCCGCAGGCCGGGGGCCGGCGCGGCCCGGCTCTGCACCTCCAGGTCGAGCCGATGATAGAAGGCGTCGACCCATTGGTTCGGGATCGAGGTGCGCGCGTGAATCAGCGCGAAATAGAGATCGGGCGTGGGCACGATCTTTTCCCCTCGACGCGCACGTCCACTGTGATCCCCGTTTCCTGCCGCCTGTCCGGAGATTCAGAGTAGTGGCCCGACTTCACGCTGTCATTGATTGATTTCGTTGTTGATTCGGCGGCTCGTGCTGAACCACCTGCGGGCCTGGTCCACCGCGGGGGCGAGTGGCAGGAGATGGGCTTCCGCGCCGCCCACCTGGCCGGTAATCGCCCAGGAATGCCGGAGAATGTCGTTTCCGGCTTCCTGGAAATCGCTGTCGTTCAATTTCCTGGCGCTGAATCGCAGCGGGATTCGTTGACCGTTTTTGGACATGAAGCACGAGTAATCCATGGTCGGTACCGGGCCGCCGAGACGATATTCGGCGAGATGCAGTGCCGTGCATTTCGCCATCCCGGCACCGAGCATCAGGATCATGGCGTGACGTCGGTAGAGCGTACCGAGGGGGGAACGCTCGCCGAGATGACAGTCCAGATCGTGCACGGCCACCACGGCGGCGGCCTCCGGCCCCAGCGCGGCGAAGGACGTCTGCGGGTGCCGGCTGCGCAGCGCCCCCGGATGTGACCGGATCTGCTCGGCGAAGACCCCGACGCCGTACGACGGTGTGTGGTCCGGATCGAAGCCCGGCATGCCGGCGACGTAGCGAGCGCGTTCGGCGCCGGTCATCCCGGCCGTGGCCGTGCGGTACACCGGACTGGTCAGCGAATTGTCCGGCGTCTGGGCCGGCACCACGATCGTGACCGCCGGGCCGCCCACCGTACGCAGCGCGGCGAGCAGGGTCGCCGCGCCACCGTCCACCCGGCCGATCCGGCGCATCGAGCAGTGCACCAGCAGGAGGCCCCCCTCGGGGAGGCCCAGAGCGGTCAGGCCGGCGACGAGATCGTCGTGCGTGACAGCCTCGCCGGTCACGATCCCCAGGACTCCACGGTGCCGGCCAGCCGGTCGACGAAGTCCGTCCCCAGCGGGGTCAGCGCCTCCGTGCGCCGCAGTGCGGCGATCGCGTCGGTGGTCCAGCGGTGGTACATCGAGTACAGCTCGGCGGCGCGCGGATCGGTGCCGGAACGCAGCCGCCACACGTCGGCCACCGCGGCATGCGCGTAAACACCCTGCAAGGCGGCCTCCACCGGCCTCGGCTCGGGTTTCCAGCCCACCGCCACCAGCTCGTCCGAGTCCCGGACATGCAAGTCGTAAAGGTCCAGGAGCGCCCCCAGCTTGGCGTGCTGGAACTCGTGCACCAACAGCACCGCCAGCTCGGCCGGGCCGGTCAAGGCGGCGGCCATCGAGCCGAACGCGTCCATCGCGGTGGCCGCCCGCTGCTTCCCGGCGGGATCCGGCTCCAACGGCATGATCACCTGAAGTCCGGCGCGCAGGGCCGGCGCGTACCCGGGCAGCTCGGTGTCGACCAGATCCCATGCCGCGGTCAGCGACTCGTGCCACCGGCCGGCGGCACGATCGTCGAGCCGGCCCGCGGGGGTCCAGCCGTGACAGTCCCGAGCCGGGTCACCGTCCTCGATCCGCACACTCCAGCCGTCCCGCGCGATCCACCGGGTCGGCTGCCAGGTGGAACCCGGCTCGGCGAGATCGACCGCGAGCGTCTGGTCGCCGGGGCCGGTGAGCCACAGTTTCCCCTGGTCCATGGTGATCCGGGCGTCGGCGGTCACGGTCTGAGGCCAGTAGAGCGTGCCGACCGTGGGCAGCGTGACCACACCCCGGTCGATCCGTACCCCGGTCTCCACCTGAAGGTTCGCGTGCACGGCCGCCGCCGCCGCGAGACCGCCCAGGTAAGGCATCCCGGCCGGATCGCCGGTGCGGAGCATGCCGACCGCCCAGGCCCGGGCGTACGGATGGGCCAGCACCCGGCGGACCGCATCCGGGCGCTCACCCTCCACCCAGGCGAGCGTCTCCCAACCGTCGGTCGTGCCGTGCTGCTCGACCGTCGCGGCGATCAGCGCCCGGGTGACCGACCGTTGCTGCTCGGCCAGCCACCCGATCGTCACCTCGTCGCCGAAACCCGACGCGATGTCGCTGATCAGCCCGGTAGGCCCGGTCCGTACCGGTTCGGTGTTCGCGCTGTGCACGCTGACCTCCTTGTCGGTTCGCTCGATCAGGACACGCAGGTCCGGGCAGAAGACCGACGGGTTGGCGAACCCGTGGCCGGTGCGGAACCGGTGCGCGTAGAGACCACCGGCGCACTGCCGGACCACCGGGCACGACCGGCAGACCGGGTTCAGGTTGTCGATGCTGTGCTGCCGCGCGGCGATCGGCTGCAGCCGGGAGACGTCGTCGACGGTGGCGGTGAGCACGCTCAGGCCGGTCGCCGGGGCGCCGTCGTAGGCGGTCTTCACCGAATCGGCCTGCTCGTAGCGCCCGTCGGTCTCGATCACGGCCAGGTCTACGGTGTCGGCGCCGAGCTGCTCACTGCCGCTGGGGCCGCCACGTGCGGTGGAGTACAGACCCTCGAAGAGGCGGATCCGCATCGGCTGCCCGTCGGCGAGCCAGAGCCGGTGGATCACCGAGAACCAGTCCGCGTACGGGGTGGGCTGCCCCTCCGGCCGGTACGGCGGACTGTCCCAGGTGGCGTGGGGGAGCAGGAAATCGACGTTCGGCGGGCGCTCGGCGAGCAGCGCCCGGTAAACCTGCTCCGGGGAGTTGCGAACGTCCACGGTGCAGAGGATTCCGGCGTAGAGTTCCCGGTAATCCGGCCGGCGCAGCAACGACAGTGCCGCGCGCACCTGGTCGAAACTGCCCGCACCGGTCGCGAACCGGCGGTGCCTGTCGTTGGCGTCCCGATCGCCGTCGAGAGAGACACCCACCCGCACCCCGTGACGCTTCAGCACGTCACACATCTCGGTGCCGAGGCGTACACCGTTGGTCTGCATCGTCAGGGAGAGCCGGGTGACCGCCTCGATCGGCGCCCGCACCCGCGTGATGAGAGCGTCCATCCGATCCGGCCCGAGCAGCAGCGGCTCACCACCGTGCAGAACCAGCCGCACGTGCGGCAGCTCCCAGCTCGCCGCGTGCTCGGCGATCCGGCGCGCGGCAGCCCCGGCGACGTCCAAGGACATCATCCGGGGTTTCGTCCGCCAGCTCTGATCGGCGTGCTCGTAGACATAGCAGTGGTCGCATGCCAGGTCGCACCGGCCGTGCACCTTCAGAACGAACTGGCTCAGCGGATGGGCTCCACCAGCCGCACCATCCGTCGAGCCGGGCATCAATGTGCGGACTGGAAGGCGGCGACATCCAGCCGCCGGAGGAGGGACTCCTTGTCCACGATCCGGCGCACCACTCGGTCGGCGTGTTCGGCCCGGATCTCCCGCAGCGGGGTCTGCTTGATGACGGCCAGCGGCTCGACCAGATCGTCCATGGTCGCGGCTTCGGTGTTCACGATGTCTCCAGGTCGTATGAGGTTCGCGCTCGCGGTCGGCCGCGCTGTGATTCAACGAGGCAGAGGCCTGTGGAGGTGCGGTGCGGGGTCTCGTGTGACGAAGCTCGAACCGAACCGACGACGCCTAGCACCACCCGCAACTGTCCCACAGGACGGCCAACGGGATAGTAACTACGGCCGGAACCCTGCGGAAGGGCACAGCACCTGGGGAAGGACGGGCAACTGCCGACTGTTCACGGCGCTATCTCCGGACCGCAAGGGTCACGTCACTGGTCAATGTGTAGCGGCCGGCCGCCGGGACCCGGATCCGGGTCCACGCGCCGTCGGCTGTCACGGTCGCTCCGCCGGAGACGGTGAGCCAGCGGTGGTGGCGCACCCGGACGGGGATCTCCCCGGCGGCGGGGGCGTCCAGGACGATCGTCGCGGCATCCTGGCGGACCAGGGTGGCGGGGGCGGCGACGATCGGCCGGGGTGCGGCCACCGCGTAGAGACGCCAGTGTTCGCTGGACCAGATCAGCGACAGATACGGCAGCCCGGCCGTGACCATCTGCGCCTCGGTTCGCCCGGACCAGGAGATCTCCACATCCGGTACGGCTACGAACTGCACCGCCTGCTCGTCCAACCACGCCCGGTAGCTGTCGGCGGTCAGCTCGACGCCGGTTCCGGACGCGCCGGGGACCGTGGTGAAGAACAGTGGGTTCCGGTCGATGTCGGCCTGTCGCAGCCAGCCCCTGGCCAGGGGGATCTCGCCCAGTGAGGCCGCCTCCCAATAGGACCGGGTCGGTGGGATCTCCACCCGGCCGGTCAGTGGCTCTTCGGCCAGCCGGTCCAGCAGTGGCTGGAAGTAGGCCGGATCGGCGGAGGGATTCCCGACGTCCCGCACGTCACTGATCACCACCGGCGGCTGCCACCACACCATGACCGCCACCAGCGGATAGACGGCCCATCCGGGGCAGCGGCGGGGGAGTTCCGCGTAGGCGGCCAGGATCGGCAGGCCGAACATCACCGCGAGGCGGGTCGCGTTCAGGCCGACCGGGGTGTGGATCAGGGCGGCGGCCAGGACTCCGGCGCAGGAGATCAGGGCGCCGATCCGGATCGGTCGCACCGGGACCAGGGCGGCCACCACCAGTCCGGTCAGCACGGCCTGGGTGGTGTCGGTGCGGCTGATGTTCATCCATCCGCCGTCGCCGAAGAGCAGGGACGTCAGCGCGAGTGGCACGGCGGCCGGCACCGCCACCAGCAGGCCCGCCCGGTAGTGGCCCGACAGCAGCAGCGCGACCCCGGCCAGGCCGAGGAAGAGCCCGGCGACCGGGCTGGCCGCGCCGGTGAGGAACGCGGCGAGAACCGCCCCGGCCGCCACGAGCCCCCGGACCCGGGGAGAAGGAGGGGCGGGAGTGCGGGCGGCCAGGAAAGTCAGGGTGAGCAGGGCGGCCAGGCCGAGACAGACGCCCAGGCCGTACGTCACCCGTCCGCTGATCAGGTTTCCCGCGAAGGTGACCGTCCCGAGGACCGCGCCCAGCGCGGGGCGCGCGGCGCCGGTGCGGCGGAGCAGCGTCGTCAGCAGCACCGGCCCGGCCACCAGGGTCAGCACGCCGGCGACCCGGACGCCGAGCAGAGCCATCACCGGCTGCGCGATCAGGCTGTAGCCGAACTGTTCGATCCCGGAATACCACCGCAGGTCGACCGGGGTGAAACCGTGCCCGGTGAAGAACCCGGTCCGGGCGACCTGGGCGGCCAGGTCCGAACCCATCGGCGGCAGCAGCAGGTAGAGCACGCCGAGCGCCGCCGCCGTCAGCGCGGTGCTCCACTCCAGCCGGTGCCGCGCCCACATCCGGACGACCCTACCGGTACGTCAGCGGTAGCAGCCTGTCACGGTAGGGTCTGCGGCATGCCCCGTCCGTCTGTCGTCCGATACACGGGGCTGGCAGGAAGTCTCTTCCTCACCGGCGCGTCCTGGCTCGGTGGAGCGACCGATCCGTGGGAACCCACGGTGACGCCGCGCACCATTCTCGCCGGGCAGGACGGGGTGCTGCTGCCGCTCTGCTGGCTGTTCGGCACCGTACTACTGATCGTCGCCTGGTGGTGGGGCCGCCGGAATCCGCCGTCGGTGCGGTGGGTGTGGGTGACGGCGGGGCTGTGGTCGCTGCCGTTGCTGGTGTCGTTGCCGCTGGGCAGCTATGACGTGTATTCGTACGCGTGTCAGGGCTGGCAGCAGGCGGCGGGGCTCAACCCGTACGACGGCGGCGTTGATCTTCTGGGGTGTCCCTGGAGCGACGCGGTCGCGCCCACCTGGCGCACCTCCCCGGCCCCCTACGGTCCGGTCTTCCTGGTACTGGCGGCGGTGGCCGCCAAGCTCGGCGGCTCGCTGATCGCAACCGTCGTGCTGCTCCGCCTGATCGCGGTGCTCGGAGTGGTGGCGATCGCCGTGTGCCTGCCGGTGCTGGCCCGCCGGGTGGCTCTGGTGCCGGAGCGGGCGACCTGGCTGTTCCTGGCCTGCCCGCTGGTGCCGGTGCATCTGATCTCGGGCGCTCACAACGAGGCCGTGATGATCGCGCTGATCCTCGGCGGCATGGTGGCGGCGACCAGTGAGCGGGCGCTGACCACCGGGGTGCTGCTGGGTCTCGCGGTGGGGGTGAAAGCGACCGCGATCGTGGTGCTGCCGTTCGTGCTGCTGCTGATCCCGGGCCGGATCAACCGGATCGTCCGGTCGGGGGGAGGGGCGGTGCTGGCCCTGGTGGCGGTCTCGCTCGGTTCGGGGCTCGGGCTGGGCTGGATCACCGGCCTGACCGGCAGCGGGGTGTCGGTGCAGTGGACCGCACCCTCGACGGCGGTCGGGATGACCCTGCAGATGCTGGGGGTGCCGCACGCGGTCCCGGTGACCCGGGTGCTCGGGATGATCCTGCTGGCCGGGGTGCTGGTGCTGCTCGGAGTGCGCGCGCTGCGGCGGGGTGACGCTCTGCGCAACGCGGCCCTGGCCCTGACCGCGACCGTGGTGCTGGCCCCGGTCTTCCATCCCTGGTACGCCCTGTGGCCGCTCGCGGTCCTGGCCGTGACCTCGAAGAACGACACCAAGTGGCTGCTGGTGCCGGTCACCGTGGCCGCTGTCCTGTGCCTGCCGGACGGTTACAACCTGGCCCTCGCGACGAAGGCGCAGGGCGCGATCGTGATGACCGCGCTCGTGGGCTACCTGACGTGGAAAGTGTTCTATGAAACGAATCGCAACGGTCTTCGGCTTGTTCTCGGTGGCGGTGGCCCTGATCGTGGTCAGCGGGCTTCGTAACGAGTTCTTCGACTCGAAGGTCTACTACGGGGCGGTCCAGTACTGGTTCCGTGACGGCGGCATGGTCTACGACTGGCTGCGCCCGGGGACTCCGTACGGCTTCACCTACCCGCCGTTCGCCGGTCTGGTGATGGCCCCGATGGCGTGGCTGCCGTTGCCGCTGGTGGTGACGTTCGCGACGATCGGCACCGTGGTCACGGTGGCCCTGCTGGTGCACTGGCTGGCCGGGTCGTACCTGCGGGGCAGGGGCTGGACCGGATGGTTCCCGCTGGCGGTCGCGGTCTGTTTCGCCCTCGCCTTCGAACCGGTCCGCGAGACGATCACTTTCGGACAAGTCAACACGCTGCTGCTGGCCGTCGTCGCGTTCGACATGCTGTTCGGCGTCGGGACGGACCGTAAGTGGGCCGGCATCGGCATCGGCCTGGCCACCGCGATCAAACTGACCCCCGGCGTCTTCATCATCTACCTGCTGGTCACCCGGCGCTGGCGGGCCCTGTTCACCTCGATCGGGGCGGCGACGGCGGTGACCCTGCTGGCCGGGGCGATCTTCCCGGACCAGTCCCGGGTGTTCTGGACGTCGGCACTGTGGGACACCAACCGGGTCGGCGTGCTGTCGTTCCTGTCCAACCAGTCGCTGCGCGGCGCCCTGGCCCGAGGCCCGTTCGACACGGTCGAGTCGACGTTGTGGCTGCTCTGCGCGCTGGCCGTGCTCGGGTTCTGGGCGTGGCGGGTGGCCCGCACCCCCGCCGACGTGGCCGGTGGCCTGGCCCTGACCGGCGTGCTGGGCTGTCTGCTCAGCCCGGTCACCTGGATCCACCACTGTGTCTGGTTGATCCCGGCGCTGATCCTCTGCCTGAAACTGTTCGACACCGACCGGCCACGGTTCTGGCTGGGCGCGTCCGCCTACGTGCTGATGACCTCGCACGCCACCTGGCTGTGGGAGACCGGCCCGCGGCCGCCGCTGGCGGTGTTCGGCTCGAACCTCTATGTCTGGTTCAGCCTGGCTCTGCTGATCTGGACACCTCTGGGCACTCGCCGTTCGTCTGCGGTCCACGAGACGGACAAGATCATCGCGTAGGCAGAGTGCATGTCTCTACGCCGTTCCACCTCGGCGGTCGTCTCCGTCGTGGTCCTGGCCGCGGCCGGCGCCGTGCCCACCGCGGCGGCCGCCCACGGCCGCACCCCGGAGTTCCGCCGGCTCGCCACCTTCCCGGCCTACCTGAACTCGTCGATCGGCGACACCGCCGCTGCCGAGATCTCCACGGTCACCGAGGACGGCCGCACCGTCGTCTACACCGACAGCCCCGGCAGACGCCTCGGTTTCGTCGACATCACGAACCCGACGGCGCCGAAGCCATCGGGCACTCTCGCGGTCGGCGGCGAGCCGACGTCGGTGGCGCACCTGGGCCGGCTGCTGCTCGCCGGGGTGAACACCTCGGCGAGTTTCACGTCGCCGTCCGGCAAGCTGGTCGTGATCGACGCCGCATCCCGCGCGACCGTCCGCGAGATCGACCTCGGCGGGCAACCGGACTCGGTCGCCGTCGCGCCGAGCGGTCGTTACATCGCCGTCGCCATCGAGAACGAGCGGGACGAGGACGTCGACGACGGCGCGATCCCGCAGGGCCCGGCGGGCTACCTCGCCGTGATCGACACCCGCACGTGGATCGTGAAAAAAGTAGATCTGTCCGAATTGTCCACCGTGGCGCCGACCGATCCCGAGCCGGAGTACGTCAGCATCAACTCCCGTGACGAGGCGGTCGTCTCGCTGCAGGAGAACAACCACGTCGTGGTCGTCGACCTCCCGACCCGCAAGATCAAGAAGAGCATCGACGCGGGATCGGTGACGCTGACGAAGGTCGACACGCTCGACGACGACGAGATCGAACTGACCGGCACGATCACCGCCAAGCGCGAGCCGGACGGCGTCGCCTGGATCAGCGACGACCTGTTCGCCACCGCCAACGAGGGCGACTACGAGGGCGGCTCCCGCGGCTGGTCGATCTTCGACAAGAAGACCGGCAAGGTCGTCTGGGACGCCGGCAACACCCTGGAACGCCTCGCCGTCGCCCACGGCCAGTACCCGGACAAACGCTCCGACGCCAAGGGCATCGAAGTGGAGAACGTCGCGTTCGCCGTGCTCAACCGGGTGCCGTACGTCTTCGTGAACTCCGAACGCGGCAACTTCACCGCGGTCTACGACGTGTCGAACCCGCGCAGACCGCGGTTCACCCGGCTCCTGCCGACCACCAACGCGCCCGAGGGTGTCGTCGTGGTCCCGTCGCGCAACCTGATCGTCGTCTCCAGCGAGGAGGAGGACCCGTCGATCGGCATCCGCGGCGGCATCCAGCTCTTCGGGTTCGGCAAACCGCGCGCCGAGCACCCGGTCTCGGTGAACGACATCCCGTGGGGCGCGCTGTCGGCACTCGCCGCGGTCCCCGGCCGCCGCGACCGGCTGGCCACCGTCACCGACTCGGTCTACTCGCCGACCCGCATCCTCGGCCTCACCACCAGCGGCGTGATCGACTCGCAGATCACCGTCACCAAGGACGGCAAGCCGGTCGGCTACGACGCCGAGGGGTTGGTGGTGCGCAAGGCAGGCGGCTACTGGCTGGCCGTCGAGGGCACCGGTGCGGGCAAAAAGCCCGACTTGCTGGTACGCCTGAACAAGCGCGCCGAAGTCGAGGAGGAGATCGCCCTGCCGTCCGAAGTGGCCTCGGCGATCACCAGCAACGGTCTGGAGGGCGTGGCTGAGAACGGCACCGGCGTGTGGGTGGCCGTCCAGCGCGCCATCAAGGGCGACCCGGTCAACACCGCCCGGATCGGCCGCTACGACACGGTCAGCAAGACCTGGTCGTGGCTGCTCTACCCGCTCGACACCGCACCCACCGGCTGGACCGGGCTCTCCGAGCTGGTCGCGGTCGACGCCGACACCTTCGCCGTCATCGAGCGGGACAACCAGCGGGGCACCCTTGCCGCGATCAAGAAGGTCTACATCTTCGACGCCCCGAAGAGCGGGACCGGTACTCCGATCGTACGGAAGAAGCTGGTCAAGGATCTTCTGCCGCTGCTGACGGCGGACCGTGGCTGGACGCAGGACAAGGTCGAAGGCCTCGCGGTCGCCGGTGACGGGCGCACCTACGCGGTCACCGACAACGACGGCATCGACGACGCCACCGGCGAGACCGTCTTCCTGGACCTCGGCCGGCTGCTCTGACATCCGCTGATACGGCGCCGGCCCTCGTGTCAGCGCCGTATCAGCCCCGCCGGGCACCGTGTCCGGCATGGACACCACCTATGCCATCCGCGCCGAAGGGCTAGGGAAACGCTTCGGCGACACCACCGCTCTCGACGGCGTCGACCTGGCCGTGCGACCGGGCACCGTGCTCGGACTGCTCGGCCCGAACGGCGCCGGGAAGACCACCGCCGTCCGGGTCCTGGCCACCCTGATCCGCCCCGACTCCGGGCACGCCCGGGTCGGCGGCCACGACGTGGTCCGCAACCCGCACGAGGTCCGCAGACTGATCGGGCTGACCGGCCAGTACGCGTCGGTCGACGAGACCCTGAACGGCACCGAGAACCTGCTGATGATCGGCCGGCTGCTCGGCCTGTCCCGCCGCGACGCCCGCGCTCGGGCCGCTGAACTGCTGGAACGCTTCGAACTGACCGACGCCGCGAGCCGAGCCGCCGGAAAGTACTCCGGAGGCATGCGCCGCCGCCTCGACCTGGCCGCCAGCCTGGTCGGCGACCCGCAGGTGCTCTACCTCGACGAACCCACCACCGGCCTGGACCCGCGCAGCCGCAACGAAGTATGGGACGTCATCCGCACCCTGGTCACCGGCGGCACCACCGTGCTGCTCACCACCCAGTACCTGGACGAGGCCGACCAGCTCGCCCACGAGATCGTGGTGATCGACCACGGCCGGGTCATCGCCACCGGCACCCCCGCCTCGCTGAAGGCACAGACCGGAGCCCAGACGGTGACCGTGCGACCGGCCTTCACCGACGAACTGGACCGGGTACGCGCGGCGGTGGCCCGGGTCGCCATCGGCCCGGTCGACGTGCGCGGCGAACTCGTCACCGCCCCGGTCAGTGACCCCGGAGCGCTCGCCGAACTGGTCCGCGAACTGGATGAACACGGCCTCGTGGTAGCCGAACTGGCCCTGCGCAGCCCCAGCCTCGACGAAGTCTTCCTCAGTCTGACCGGAGCCCGCTCATGACCACGACGGCCGTCCGCAACACCGCCACGCTGGCCTGGCGGACCCTGGTCCAGATCAAGCACAACCCGTTCGAACTGTTCGACTTCAGCGTGCAGCCGATCATGTTCCTGCTGCTCTTCACCTACGTCTTCGGCGGGGCCATCGCGGACAGTCCCGGCCAGTACCTGACCTACGCGCTGCCCGGCATCATCGTGCAGAACCTGCTCTTCGCCACCCTCAACACCGGCGTCGGCCTGAACACCGACATCAGTAAAGGAGTCTTCGACCGGCTCCGGTCCCTGCCGATCGCCCGGTTCTCGCCACTCGCCGGCCGGATCGTCGCCGACGTGATCAAACAGGCCTGGGCGGTCGCCCTGCTCCTCGGCCTCGGCATGGTGCTCGGGTTCCGGATCGGGACCGGCCCGGTCCAGGTGCTCGCCGCGTTCGCCCTGCTGCTCGGTTTCGGTTTCGCCGTCTCCTGGATGTCGGTGCTGGTGGCGATGCTGGTCAGCTCCCCGGAGAAGGTGCAGATCTTCGGGTTCGTGCTGCTGTTCCCGATCACCTTCGCCAGCGGGGCGTTCGTGCCCGTCGACACCATGCCGGGCTGGCTCCGGGCGTTCGCCGACGTCAACCCGACAAGCATCCTCGCCGACGCGGCCCGCGGCCTGCTCAGCGGCGGTCCGGTCGCCGGTCCGGTGATCCAGTCACTGCTGTGGGGCGCCGGCTCCCTGGTCGTCTTCGCCCCACTGTCGGTCTGGGCGTTCCGGCGCCGGATCTAGCCCACTGGCGGCCAGCGCCGTCGCCATGGTGACCCCGGCACCCCGTCGGTAGGCCGTCTCGAAGCCCGCGTCGCCCAGTGCGGCGCGGGCTTCGCGGCCGGTCCGTTCCGCCTGCTCCACCGTCCGGTCCAGGGAACCGCGCACCGAGTCCGCGGCACCCAGCAGCCGGGCCGCCCGCCCCGGATCGCCCTCCCTCAGCGCCAGATCCGCGATCCCGGCCAGCACCTGCGCGATCACCGGGGAGTCCTGCGCGCTCGCCGCCAGCCGGATCGCCGTCCGGTGCTTCCGCCGGGCCGTCGCCAGGTCACCGGCGGCCCCCTCGATCAGCGCGCCGGTACTGTGCGCCATCGCCCGGAACTGCGGTGCGAACGTCGAGTTCTCGATCAGCCGGACCGCCAGCGCGTTGAACTCACGGGCCGCGTCCAGATCCCCCTCGGCCAGGGCGATCACGGCGTGACAGTGGTGCACCGACGCCATCACCTCGGGCGCGCCGACGTCCCGGGCGTACTCACGGGCGCGTTCGAGCAGCCGATGCGCCTCCTCGTGCTCGCCACTGAGCCACACCTGATGGGCCATCTTGACGGCGAGCTGCGGCAGATCCTCCCGCATGCCCACCACCTCCAGCAGGGCCAGCGCCTCCCGCTGCCACACCAGCGCCTGCCGCAGCTCGCCGCGCGCGGCCGTCAGATCGGCCAGCGAACTGAGCGTGAACCCGATGCCCCAGCGATCCCCGACCGCCCGGAAACCGGCCAGCGCGAACCGTAGATCCTCCTCGGCGACCTCCGCGGGTTCCCCCAGATTCAGCCGGACCTGCCCGATCAGCATCCGGGAGATGGCCCGCAACCACGGGTCCGGATCGTCGGCCAGGTCCTCCGCACCGCCGAACACACCCCGCGACAGCATCGGCGAACCCGAATAGATGGCCGCCAACGGGGTGAGCATGCGCAACCCCGGATGCCGGGCCGACACCCCCACAGCGAGCCGTTCGGCCTCCCGGAAATAGCACTTCACCTCGTCGAAGCCCATCGGGCCCTCTACCCCGTTGAGCGCGGTGAACGCGTGCACCAGCGCGAGGTCGGCCCGGTCGGTGGGCCCGGTCATCGCGAGCACCTCCACACACAGCCGGGTGCCTTCGGTCCGGTGCCCGTTCAGCCACCAGTACCAGCCCAGGTTCGCCACCAGCGTGGCCGCGTTCCCCCGGTCGCCCGCGGTGATCGCGTCCCGGACGGCCGCGTGCAGGTTGTCGTGCTCCCGGCCCAGCCGGTCCAGCCAGATCAACTGGTCGGCCCGGCGCAGATGCGGTTCGGCCTCGGCCGCCAGCGCGATCAGATGGGCGGCCAGAGTGCGGCGCATCGACTCGGTCTCACCGGCCTCGGCCAGGCGCTCCAGGCCGTACTCGCGGATCGACTCCAGCATCCGGTACCGGCCGTCCACACCCAGCCCCAGCAGCGACTTGTCGACAAGCATGCCCAGCAGGTCCGGGTCGGCACCGCACACCTGCTCGGCCGTGGCCACCTCGGCACCACCCGGCAGCGCCGACAACCGCCGCCACAGCCGCCGTTCCGGTTCGGACAGCAGATCCCAGCTCCAGTCGACCACCGCGCGCAGCGTCCGATGCCGGGGGAGCGCGGTACGGCTGCCGCCGGTCAGCAGCCGGAACCGGTCGGTCAGGCGGTCGGCGAGAACAGCCACCGGCAGCGTCCGGAGCCGAGCCGCCGCCAGCTCGATGGCGAGCGGGATGCCGTCGAGGGCTCGGCACACCCGTACCACCGCAGTGGTGTTGTCGCTTGTCAGGGTGAAACCGGAAGCCCGCTCCAGCAGCAACCGGACCGCCGGAGCCCGCGCCGCGCTCTCCGGCCCCGCACCCGGTGGAGGCAGTTCGAGAGGCTCCACCGGGAACAGCCGCTCACCCACGATGCCCAGCGGCTCCCGGCTGGTGGCCAGCACCCGCAGCCCCGGCGCGGCCCGCAGCAGCACGTCGGCGACCTCGGCGGCCGCCCCGATCACATGCTCGCAGTTGTCCAGGATCAGCAGCATCTCCCGGCCGGACAGAGCCTCCCGCAGCCGGGTCAGCGGCACCCCCTGACCGCGCAGACCCAACGTGGTCAGGACCGCCTGCGCAACCTCGGCCGGATCCCGCACCGAAGCCAGCTCCACCAGCCACACCTCACCCGGCAGCCGGGCGCCGACCTCGACCGACAGCCGCGTCTTGCCGCTGCCACCCGGACCGGTCAACGTGACCAGCCGGTGACTCTTCACCAAAACGTCCACGGTGCTCACGTCACCGATGAAACTGCTCACCTCGACCGGAAGATTGCCCCGCCGCTCCTGAAGCAGCTCCCGATGCAGTCCGGACAACTCGGCCGACGGATCCACACCCAGCTGATCCGCGAGACGCCGCCGGGTCTGTTCGAAAACCTCCAGCGCGCCCCCGCGGTTACCGTCGTCCCGGAGCGCCCGGATCAGCAGCGCGGCCAGCGGTTCGTCCAGCGGATGCGCCGTGACCAGCGCCTCCAGCTCCGGAACGTTCCCGGTCAGAGCCGACCGCTGTGCCGCCAGCCGCAACCCGCGCAACCGGACCGCCTCCGGCTCCGCGACCGCCGGGAACTCCAGATCACCACGCCACAGATGCAGGTACCGCCCCGGATCCCCGGCGAACCGGTGCGCGTCGACCCGCTCCGGATCCAGCACCAGGCGATAACCGCTCCGGGTGGCCTCCACGGTCAGCCCGGTCCGCCGCAGCCGGGACATCAGCGCCTGCAGTGCGTTCGCGGCCGCCCGCACACCCCAGATGCCGTCGATCAACCGGTCGGCGGTCACCTCACGGCCGGCGTCCAGAGCGAGCAGGACCACGAGGGTACGCAGCCGCACTCCCGCCACCGGCCGAAGCGCCCCGTCATCCCCTCGAACCTCAACCGGCCCGAGCACCCCGATCTCCACACCTCCCATCTTGCCGCCCGGGCACTCCGGCACGGGTCCCCGGCTGTCAGACTGATCTCGTGGAGTTCGAGGTGCTGCCCGGAACCCCGGGGCTGACGCTGGCCGACGTCACACACGTCCTGATCCCCGGTTACGGCCGCGACGCCGACGCCACCGCCCTGACCTCCGGCGGAGTCGACCGCTGCCGGACCGCGCTGGCCCTGCACCGGTCCCTGAACCGTGGCCTGATCGTCTGCTCCGGCTACAAATCCCCGGCCGACCACACAGGAGCGCCGCAGAGCATCGACGGGTGCTCCTACCAGGGCGTTCCCGAAGCCGACCTGATGCGCGCCTGGCTGGTGGAGACCGGAGCCGACCCCGCGTCCATCCGGGTCGAACGCCGATCGGTCGACACGGTGACCAACCTGCTCCGGTCCGACCTCTGGTTCGGCGACGAGCGGCCGGTGGCGATCGTCTCCCATCGCAGTCACCTGCGGCGCATCCTGTCGGTGATCGCTCCGCGCACCCTGCGCCGCCCCTACCTGGGTGTGGTCGTCCCCGGCGGGCCCCCGCGGGAGAACCCGGCGCTGCTACCGATGAGTCGGCTGATCACCGCCTTCCTGCCCGGCGGCGCGGCTGCCGTGCCGGAGGCCACCCGCCGAGCCGACCGCCTGTGGCGAGCCGCCGGCCTGCTGGGCAGACGCTCCTGATCAACGGGCTGGGGTGCTGCGATGATCCACCGCATGGTTCCCGGCGACCCGAGGTGACACGGCTACGGCCGCCGATGGCCGCACGCCTGATGAACGCGGTCGTCGGCCTGCTTCCAGCATTCCCCGCACTCACCTGGCAGACCCCCGAAGGCCTGTGCGCCATCGGTCGCCAGTGGTCCGTCACCGCTGAGGAACTGCCGGGTCGAGGAGCATCACCGGCGGGCCCGGTTCCAGTGGCTCGGGGCGGGCGTGGAGGTGTGGGGCCAGGGCCGGGCGCCACTGCCGGCGGCGGCTTCGGCGTAAGGCTGCGGCTGTCAGCAGGAGGGCCAGTACCAGGATCGCGGCCAGGAGGGCGCTAGTTAGGGCCACTGTTCGGCGGTGGGCCTCGGCGGTCTGGTCGGGTAGCGGGGCGGGCTTCAACGCCGGTAGCTGCCGGGTCTTCGCGTCGACAGTCCGGGCGGTCAAGGCGGCGTACGGGTTCACCACGCCGGTGCCGAACGCGGTGGGGCTCGCGGTGGCCCGGAGCAGGTCGGTGACCTCGGTGACGGTCAAGTCGGGGCGGCGGGCTCGGAGTAGGGCGGCCGACGCGGCTACG
Organism: Actinoplanes derwentensis; assembly: GCF_900104725.1. Taxonomy (NCBI): domain Bacteria; kingdom Bacillati; phylum Actinomycetota; class Actinomycetes; order Micromonosporales; family Micromonosporaceae; genus Actinoplanes; species Actinoplanes derwentensis. The sequence goes on along the minus strand of NZ_LT629758.1, from coordinate 5,851,519 downwards.
AAACCGGCGGCCACGGCGGTGCCGTCCACCTCGACCAGGCCGCGGCCGGTCTGCAGGGCGGGGACGGCCACTCCGGGCGCCACCAGGTCGACGAAGTCGCCGGAACGGGACGTGGCCGGGACCTGGCCGGCCCGGTCGATCGCGCCGACGCCGATGACATCGCGATACCCGGCGGGGTACGGCGTCTCGCCGCCCGCGTCGGCTTGTTCGTCGCGGGCGCGTTCGCCCACCGCGGCGACGATGATCACGCCTCGGGCCACGGCGTCGGCCACTGCTGATTCGAGGATCGCCTGGTCGGTGCGGACCGGCGCGGCCACCACGATCACGTCGGCGCCGTTCTGGACCGCCGTGTCGATGCCTCGGGCCAGGGAGCCGGGAGTGGGTTCGGAACCGGCGGGATCGTCGGGCATCACCCGGACCGGCAGGATGCGGGAGCCGGGGCTGAGGCCGGCCACGTCGTTGTCGCCGCCGCCGCGCTGGCCGCTGATCACTCCGGCGACCTGGGTGCCGAGGCCGGTGCAGTCGTCGCCTGCCCGGCCCGCGTTCGCGAGCACGTCGGCGCCGTCGAGGACCCGGTTGCCGAGTTGCGGCTGGCCGGCGTCGACTCCGGTGGCGAGAACGGCCACCGTCGTACCGCCGCCGTTCTCGATGGCATTGATCTCGTCGGCCTGGAGCATGACCCGCGCATAAGATCCGGTTATCTGCGCCCGGCCGGGTTCGGCACAGTTCTGCCCGGGCGCCGCAAAAGCCGGAGCGGACACCATTAAAGACGCGGCCAGTACGGATATGAAAAGCCATGAAGCCATTACGCACTCCTGGAAATAGAGCCGCCGGTCGAGAACCGGCGGCTCGTTCCGTTGTGTGGTCACATGTTCGAGGCGATTTGCGCGTCGACCTGCTGCATCCGCTCGGCGGACGCCCCGAGCTTCACGCCGACGGTGGCCAGAGCCTGCTTGATCTCGGTGGCGCCCTGGTTCCACTTCTGCCGGGCCTCGTCGCAGGCGGTGCCGGCGGCGCCGGTCCAGTCCTGGGCGAAGAGCTGGGAGAACGCGGTGTACAGGTCGTTGAGCTGCTGGTCCATCTGGCCCTGGAAGCTGTTGATCGAGGACGAGACGTCAGCGATCTGGCCGAAGTTGTAAGTGATGTTCATGGTGTTCTCCCCGTTCCCGGTCAGCCGCGGAGGGCGTTGATGACGGCGCTGTCGCCACCGGCGGCGGCACCACGGATGGTCTGGGCGGCCTCTTCGTCGTTGACGCCGTAGGTCTGCGAGGCGGCCGACATCTTGCCGCCGAGCTCGTCCAGCGCCTGCATGATCTTCGAGAGACCGTCGTTGAGCTGGATGGAGACGTCCTGGAGCGCGTTGTTCGCGGTTCCGGCGAAGGCGCCGCCGCTCAGGCCTTGGATCTGGCCGAGCAGCTGGTTCATGCCACGCGAGATGTTCTGCCCGGTGTCGGCGCAACGGCCGGCCATCGAGGTGAGCTGTTCCTGAGTGGCATGGACCTGACCCATGCCCGGCGTTCCTGCCACGATGTCACTCCCCGATTCTCTGGTCCGGCCCGTGCCGGTGGTTATGCCTATCCGTACACCGGTCGTACGGCGCTGGTTCGAAGCATTTAAAAAGAATCTTGTCGAACCCGATCCGTGTCGCGGGTGTACTCCCCTGTGTTATCCGGAAACATTTTGATCAATGGGGAGGCGTGATGGTCGCGGACAATCCCTACGCGGACCAGACGGCGAGGAACACCGGCGCGCCGTGGCTCGGCGGCGGTCCGGCGGTCGACGTCGACCTCGACGGGCTGCGCGACTACGCGACCGTCATGACGAACCAGCAGCAGGACATCGCCTCCCGCACCGCCTACCTGCTCCCGCTCGGGCAGATGCCCGGCGAGGCGTTCGACGGCGAGGTGCTCGGTGAGGCGGACGCGGTCCGGGCCCGGCTGGTGGCCAACGCCGGCGAACTCACCGTCTACCTGCAGAAGCTCGCCGAGTCGGTCGGCAACATCGGCAACGCGGCCCGGGTCGTGGCGAACAGTTACGGCACCGGCGACGCCCTCTCCGCGGCTTCCCTGAACGACGTCCTGTTCGCGTACGGCGACAAGACGGCCCCGCGCCCGCGGGGACTGGCGGACAACGTCGGCGCCACGGCCCAGGATCTGCGGACGGCAGTCGGGCCGCCGGTACCGGCCGCGACCAGCACCGACTGGGAGCCCACCTCGGCGGCCCGGATCTCCGCCTACCAGACCCTGGAGACGGCGGCCGGGCCGAACGGGGAACGCCGCGAGATCCTGACGTTCGTTCCGCCCGGCGGACCGGTCACGACCACCACCACGATCTACCGCGCGAGCGGCGAGACGGACTCCTCGGTCACCACCCGCACCTCGACCGAACAGACCGACGACGTGCGGATCACCGTCCAGGAGACGTTCGGTGCCGACGGCAACAAGACCGGGACGACCGAGACCCGGGAGCGGTACGAGGGAACGGACACCGTCGGCCGCAGCACCGAGATCCGTGACGCCTCCGGGCAGGCCGTCCAGCGGACCATCGAGATCACCGACTCGGTGACCCGTGAACAGGTCACCGTCACCTCCGAACGCGACGACAAGGGCGACCTCGTCGAGACGAACCGGGTGATCACCGGAATCCGTACCGACGGGCAGCCGGCCACGCCCGCCCCGATCGCCGACCGCTACCGAGTGAACGGGTGATCCGATGCCTGACTACTTCGGCGCCACCGCCGACCCCAACTACGGGTACAGCCCGTACAGCGGCCAGACCCATTACGGCAGCTACCCGCCGTCGACCCTGCCGTTCTCGGCACCGCCCGGACCGGGTAACCCGGCCACCGTCGAACAGATCTCCCAGCGGATCCGGAACCTGCACCCGGAACAGATGGCGGCACTGGCCGACCAGTGGCAGAACGCCTGGGCGTTCCTCGCCGACGTGCGCGACGTCGTGTTCCGGCAGAGCACCGTGCTGCGCGACGAGAGCTGGCAGTCACCGGCCGCCCGCGACACGTTCCTGCGGCTGGGGCCCGGCGAGACCCTCGCCTACCTGGACGTGTGGATGGAGGCCGCACAGAAGAACGTGATCGCGCTGCGCCACCTGGTGACCGTGTCGACCGAGGCGCGGCACCAGATGGAACTGCTGCTACGCGACTACGAGCAGGAGCTGAAGCAGACGCGGGAGGTCGGCTTCCTGGAGAACCTCGGCGCCTTCGTCAGCGAGGGAGTGAGCTGGAACGCCGCCGCCCTGGAGAAGATCGACGAGGACCAGGGGCTGGTCCGGGAGAAGTACCGGATCGAGGCGCAGCGCCTCGCCCAGCACTACGGGGACCAGTTCTTCGACTACATCGCGGTGGTGTCCAGCGGGGTCGGCCCGCCGGTCCAGCCGTTGAACGCGGTGCTCAGCGATCCCGGTGGGATTCCCGGCACCGGCGGTCCGGGGGGTCAGGCGGGGCCGGGGCCGCTGCCCTCGCCGGTCGGCAACCAGCCGCCGCAAGGGCTCCTGCCGGGGCAGAACCCGCCGGCCGGGCTGCTGCCGCCGGGGATTTCACTGCCGCTCCCACAGCAGCCCGGAGTCGTACCGCCGGGAGTCCTGCCGCCCGGTGTGACGCCGCCCGGAACCCTTCCGCCGGGTGCCGGTCTGCCGCAACCGGGTGGTCTGCCGCCCGGCACCGTGCCGCCCGCCGTCATCCCGCCCGGCACGCCGCCGCCGGGCGCGTTGCCGCCCGGTGCCCTGCCGCCGGGGACACTTCCGCCGGGTGCGCCGGTTCCGGCTCCCGGGACACCGCCGGGAGGCACCACGATCATTCCCCCGGTGGTACGGCCGACGCTGCCTCCACAGGTCGTCCGCCCGGGCGGACGTGGCCCGGTCGTGGTGCCGCCCGGTGGACTGCCGGGACGGACGATCCGCCGGCCGTCCGGCCAGACCACACCGATCGTGCCGCCGACCGGTGGACGCCAGATCGGGCGGCCCGCACCCACCGTGCCGCCGGGCGGCGTGCGACCCACACCCGTCGGGGGCGCGCGGCCCACGCCCACCGTCGTCCCCGGTGGCGCACGGCCTACACCTACCGTCATCCCGCCGATCAGCGCACGTCCCGGACCTGCCGGGCGGCCGGGCCGCACCACACCGGGCGGCACTCCGCCGGGTGCCATTCCGCCGCCGGCCGGACGACCCGGGCGCACCACGCCGGTTCCGGTGCGGACCACGCCGGGAGTGGTTCCGCCGCTGCCCACCGGTCGTCCCGGAGATCGCCGGGCCACCGGAGCGGGTACCCCGCCGGCTGGACGTTCCGGTACGGGGATCACGCCGCCGGGAGGCTTCTCCGGTACTGGTGACACGCCGGGTGGACGGTCCGGGACCGGTGTCGTTCCGCCGCAGACCGGGCAGCCCGGAGTCATGCCGCCGTCGTCGTCCGGGCAGCCCGTCTATCGGCCGGGTACCAGGGCGGGAGTGCCGGACCGGGTTCCCGGGGCGCCGGCCGGGCCGGAGACGTTCAGTCGTCCGAACGCTGCTCCACCCGTACTCAAGAACCCGGTTGAAGATCGTGGCACACGGCCCGGCAGTGCGGCGGAGGTGCGACCGCAACCCACCACCCAGCGACCCGGGGGAACCGCGCCGCCGGTGCTGAACCGGCCCGTCTCACCCGCCGCGCCGCCGCCGTGGCGCCCGGAACGCCGGGAACGCCCCGGTGCGGCCTGGTCCGACCTGTTCGGTGCTGAAGAGGCTCGCCGGCCGGCCGGGGACGCTGTCGTCGGCGCGCCCGAGCGGTCCAGGCCGGCCGGTGGGCCGTGGGGTCTGCGCAGCCCGGCGGCGGCCCGGTCGGAGACGCCCGGAACGGTCGCGCCGGAACTGGGCCGGCGTCGTGGCGGCGGTGATCCGATCCCGGTGCGGGAGGAGCACGAGCCGATCACCGGCGAACAGGCCTTCGGAGTACGAACCCCGGGCGGTGGCGTGGTGACCGGCCGAAATTCACGCCCGGACGAGTAGGCCGGTCACGGCCGGGGGACTGTCACGACGATCGAGCCGGCGAGGCGGTCGTGCAGGCCCCGGCCCTCGCTGTTCAGGATGATCGCCGGGATGAAGAGGGACAGCAGCAGCGCCCGGAACAGGCCGCGGGCCGGGCCGATGACGCCACCGTCCGGATAGGAGTCACAGCGCACCCGCAGCAACCGCATGCCCGGCGTCTGTCCGAACAGGCCGAGGAAGAACGTGTTGGCGAGGATCAGCACCAGAACCGCCGGCCACGATTTCTCGAACGGGCTGGCGTAGAGACTCGCGATCAGCAGGCAGAGCACCCAGTCGAGCACCAGGGCGCCGAGCCGGGGACCGAGCCCGGCCGGTTCGGCGTTCGGTTCGGTGTTCGTCTCCGCCTTCGTTGAAGCAGCCACGGATGACGAGCGTACGCGATATGGTCCGGGGGTCCGGTTGACGCTCTCGCCGCACCTGCTCCGAGCGCTGCGTAACACGGCGGAAACAGCGGGGATACGCTGGAGCAACTCCAGGGTCATAACGTCGCGACAAGCCTTGCCAGGTGGCGGCTCATGCCGCCCGGTATCGGAAAACTGTGCCAGGAGGACGTGTGTTCGCCAATCCCGAGGAACTCCTGCGATACCTCAAAGACGAGGACGTCAAGTTCGTCGACGTACGATTCTGTGACCTCCCGGGTGTGATGCAGCACTTCAACATCCCGGTCGAGTCGTTCGACGACAGTGTGGTGACCGACGGCCTCGCCTTCGACGGGTCCTCGATCCGCGGCTTCCAGGCCATCCACGAATCCGACATGATGCTGCTGCCGGACGTCGCCACCGCCTTCGTGGACCCGTTCCGCATTCAGAAGACCCTTGCGCTCAACTTCTTCATCCACGACCCGTTCACCCGCGAGGCCTACTCGCGTGACCCGCGGAACGTCGCCAAGAAGGCCGAGGCCTACCTGGCCGCCAGCGGCATCGCCGACACCGCCTACTTCGGGGCCGAGGCCGAGTTCTACATCTTCGACTCGATCCGCCACGAGACCTCCGCCCACCAATCGTTCTACTACATCGACTCGATCGAGGGCGCCTGGAACTCGGGCCGCGAGGAAGAGGGCGGCAACAAGGGTTTCAAGACCGCCTACAAGGGTGGTTACTTCCCGGTCTCGCCGGTCGACCACTACAGCGACCTGCGTGACGCCATGGTCCGCCGCCTCATCGACACCGGCTTCACCGTCGAGCGGTCGCACCATGAGGTCGGCACCGCGGGCCAGGCCGAGATCAACTACAAGTTCTCGACCCTGCTGCACGCCGGCGACCAGATGCAGCTGTTCAAGTACATCATCAAGAACACCGCCTGGGAGCACCGCAAGACCGCGACGTTCATGCCGAAGCCGCTCTTCGGGGACAACGGCTCCGGCATGCACACCCACCAGAGCCTCTGGCTGAACGGCGAGCCGCTGTTCTACGACGAGACTGGTTACGCCGGCCTGTCCGACATGGCCCGCTGGTACATCGGCGGCCTCCTGCACCACGCGCCGTCGCTGCTCGCGTTCACCAACCCGACCGTCAACTCGTACCGGCGCCTGGTTCCCGGCTACGAGGCCCCGGTCAACCTGGTCTACTCGCAGCGCAACCGGTCCGCCTGCACCCGCATCCCGGTCACCGGCAGCAACCCGAAGGCCAAGCGCATCGAGTTCCGCGTGCCGGACCCGTCGTCGAACCCGTACCTGGCGTTCTCGGCCCAGATGATGGCTGGCCTCGACGGCATCAAGAACAAGATCGAGCCGCCGGCCCCGATCGACAAGGACCTGTACGACCTGCCGCCGGAGGAGTGGGGCAGCGTCAAGCAGGTCCCCGGCTCCCTGGACGCGGTGCTGAACTCCCTGGAAGCCGACAACGACTTCCTCACGGCCGGCGGCGTCTTCACCGACGACCTGATCTCCACGTGGATCGACTACAAGCGCTCCAACGAGATCGACCCGGTCCGGCTCCGCCCGACCCCGCACGAGTTCGAGATGTACTACAACGTCTGACGCTGACCAAGGCACTGACCAGCGGGTTTACTCGCTGATCTGATCTTGGGCACATCTCGGGAACAACCCGTGAGGCGGCGGTCATGCTCGGCTCTCAGCCGCCGTGGCCGCCGTCTTGCGTTCCGAGAGCGCCGTCGTGCGTGTTCTGGCACGGTACAAGCGGCGCGGCCAAGGATTCGCCGATGTTCGGGTGCCATCCGCCAAGCGGATGGCACCCGAACCTGCGTTTCGGCCACAACTTCGATCAGAACGGCGGACCGTCATCCACCAGAGGGTCGAACCCGGCCCGGATCGGACGCGGCTCGCGTCGATCCAGTGGCCAGCGCTTGTCGATGGCGACGGCGGCGTCCTTGCAGGCTTGACAAGCATTCGCCCACTCGGGAGTCCATTTGTGCGGTGACGTGGTTACTTTGTCCCCGGAAATGCCACACAAGTGTCGTGTTGAAGAAGCCGTACACGTGCAGGGGTTGGTCCTCCCAGCCGTTGTCCATGTCGGCCAGTTCCCATCGCTGCTCCCATCTCGCGTATTCCGGCGACCACTGTCCATCTGTCACCGCGTAGCACCAGCCGCATATCCGCACAGCGTTCGGCTGGTGATCGGTATTCGCCGATAACACTTGCGCCTGATGGCCGCATACTTCACAGGTCACAATTCGTCCAACCTAAAATTGCTCACTGGATACCCAGTCGCAAGTAGTTTTAGGCCTAAAAGTCTAGTTTCCGTCCCAAAATTTTCTGTTCACCGCAGTGCGCCACTCCGTGTAGCCAGGCGGCTCCTCATGCCAGCTACCCGCCGTCGTTTCGCTCATTCCAGAAACGGTTTTGATTGCATCGAAACACTTAGGGCAGAATCGGGTGCTGGACGCGATTCCTGGGAGATGACAGTCGTCACCCAGGGTGCCTACAATCTTTGCTTCAGCATGCCCCTCGCCAAAAATGTAAAGCGCCCCATTCAGGTTTCTGGCCTGCTACACGACGGCCACCGTCAGCAGGTGGGAGCTGATGCCGAACAGGCTTGGTTCCTGCTCGGTGGCGCGCAACGCCTCCAGCAGCGCCGTCGTGCGGTCGTCGTCCTCCAGCCAGCCGTCTCGGTCGGCGAAGAGCCAGGCTCCGCCTTCCAGGGCGTACGTCGTCACCTGAGTCAGGCCGGCGTCGGCGAATTCGGTCACGATCTCGTCGGGATGGTGGAAGTACGCGTGGGTGAACAGTTCCTGGCCGACCGGCTCGTGGACGCCGGTGACGAGTTCCCGGTCGGTGATCCGGCGTACCTCCGGGTCGGGGTAGCGGCCTCGGACCAGAGTGTCGTACAGGCCGGCGTACCGGCTGATCGTCGCCGCGGCGACGATGCCGCCGGGGGCTGTCACCCGCGCCGCCTCGCGTAGGGCGGTCACCCGGTCCTGGCGGTCGGGCAGGTGGTACAGCGGCCCGAGCAGCAGGGTGGCCTGGTAGGCGGCGTCCGGCTCGTCGAGGCGGCGGGCGTCGCCGAGGACCGCGTCCACTCCGGCGATCGTCCCGGCATGCTGGACGTGCATCGGCATCGGGTCCACCAGCCGCACCTGATGGCCGTCGGCCGCGAGCCAGCGGGCGTGCGCTCCGGCGCCGCCGCCGACGTCGAGCACCCGGGCCGGTGCGGGTGGCAGTACGCGCCTGAGCACGTCCTGGGTTCGCCGGAACTCCAGCCGGCCGCGACCGGTGTGCAGCCGGTTCACCTCGCCGCCCCGGTCGTAGTAGCCGCTGATCGCGGCGATCGTCTCCATCGATCGATGGTTGTCCAGGCGGTCTGGTCGTGGCAACTGGATATCCACTGACGGGAACGGCGTCTACTCTTCGGGAATGAGCGAGCCCGGGTGGATGATTCTGTGGGTCAGCGGTGGCGACGTGTCCGCTTCAGGCTGTCTGCGGGCTCAGCGGGTTTGACTGCGGGGCTGGGGCATCGACTGGGATCCGTTCGAGCCCGGAGAGCTTCGCATCGACACGTGCCGGGTCGAGAAGGCCGACGGCAGCGGCGGGTGTGAGTCGGTGTGCTCGATCCGGGCGTCCGCACTGGAGCGGCTGGGTATCGAACCGCCGCACCGGCCGCCGTTGCAGTGACGCGCTCCGGTGACCGGGCGCTTCCGCCCGGCGGTCGCGGGGCGGCCCGGCGCCGCGCGGACCTCGCGTCGTCGAGACGAGGCGAGCCGGTGCGGTTGTGGGAGATGTTCACCCCGTACCGGAAAGGGCTGGTTTGAGCGCTGCCGCCGGGTCCAGGGTGACCCCCGCCGGGATTGAGTTGATCAAAGCGGTGGGGACCTCGAACGCTAGGGACGTGGGGTAGCCGAGGCGGGTCACGGTGTCCTCGTCGCGGACGGCGTGGCGTAGGGCCACGTCGGTGACCAGTATGAATCCGCCGGAACCGGGGACTCGGACCAGGGCGAAGCGGCCGGCCGGGACCTGTACCGCGTCAGCCAAGGGGCGTCCGCCGTCGGCGGTGCCGGTGGTGGGGATGGCGGCGGTGAACGCGGTCGCGGAACCGCCGACCGTGATCGCCGGTGGCTTCGACGCGTCGGACGTCACCGCGCACGTGGATTCGCCGGTGCCCAGCGGCGCCAGCGCGGGGACCCGGTCGGGGCCGCGGGTGGCGGGGTCGGCGGGTGGCAGGGCGCGGCTCTCCGGGATGTCGTTGAGGTCGTTGACCGAGATCTGCCGCGGCTGGTCCGGGAACGCGGCGTTGAGAACCGCCTGCTGCAGCGCGGTGATCGCGGCCCGGCCGTCGTTGAGGATCAGGTGGAACTGCTGACCACTTCCGGTCTGCACCACCAGGATGTCGCCGTTGTCGAAGCCCCGGGCGGCGTCCGAACCGTTGCCGCGGCCGTTCACGGTGATCGGGGCGATGTCGGCGCCGGAAGGCAGCGCGTTGAGCCAGGCCACGCCCATCCGGGTGGGCTGGACCGCGCCGAACAGCGCCTGCACCGTCGTGTCCGGGTCCACCACCGGATGTTTGCGGCCCTGCCAGATCAGGTGCACCACGTCCCGGTCGGTCACCAGCAGCGCGCGATCACCCAGCGGCGTGCCGGGTGGGCCGGCCGCTCCGACCAGCAGGATCGACTGCGGATCATTGCCGGGTACGCCGCACATCGCCCACGGGAGACGGGCCTGCCGTCCCGCGTCGGGCAGGGACGCGGGCGCGCCGGGGATGCCGATGGTCACGCCGCGCGGGGTGCCGGTCAGCGACTTGGCGGCGATCCGGAACACCTGTGGATCGGGGCGGCCGGCGGCCAGTTTCGCCGACGCGAAGTTGAGTGCCGGGTTGAGCCGGTTGTTCAGATAGACGAAGACGGCGCCGGTCTCCCGCTCGACGACCACCGCGCCGTCCTGTTGCCACTGGTCGGCGCCGGTGCGGGTGAGCACGCCGTAGATGCCGAAACCGGCCGCCACCAGGATCGCGACCATCACACCGCCGAACAGGGCGCCGATGCCACGCCGCAGTGGCGACTGGGCCGGATCGGTCTCGCGCATCACGAACGCCGAGATCACCCGCTGGTTCATGAACTGGTAGGACTGCAGCTGGTCCCGGCGTGAGGTCATCGCCTCACCCGCCGATCGACGCGAACAGTCCGCGGATGTCGTCGAAGACTCCGATGACCGCGCACGCGAGCGGGATCAGCGCCATGATCGCGATGATGTCCAGGATGTCGGCGGCCCGGCCCAGATAGGGCGACGGGTCCCGGCGGCTGTAGATCAGCGCGGTCGGCAGGGCCACCGCGGTCACCGCGGCCGCCACCGCCACCAGCACCACGCCGGAGACCGCGCCGGTCACCACCGGGCCGACGCCCAGGCCGGCCAGGCCGAGCAGCCCGGCCACCAGCAACGGCACCCGCTGTTGCGGGGTCGGCAGCAGCCGGGCGCGCAGCAGCAGAGCGGCGATCGCGGCGATCATCAGGAGGACAGTCGGCACGTCCGGTGTGGACAGCGCCAGCCAGGCCATCGCCACGATGCTGCACAGCGCCGCCGACAGGATGAACCCGGCCAGCACCTCGGACGCCCGGACCACAGCGGCGAAGACGTCCGCCCGGCGCGGTGTCTTCTCCTCTTTCAGCATCTCCTCGGCCCGGCTCGGCAGGTCCGGGAACGGCAGCCGCCCGAGCCATCCGGCCAGCACCGGATAGGCCGGCAGCAGCCCGATCGCCGCGGTCAGCGCCACCGCCGCGGCACCCTCGGCGGACATGCCGGCCAGGGTCGGCAACGCCGCCAGCAACCCGGTCAGTGCGGCCGCGATGCCGGCGACGAAGAGTCTGGTCAGCCCGGCCACCCCGGCGTGCCCGAGGACACTGACCACCAGTAGCGCCGACGAGCCCAGGACCAGGCCGGGCGCCCCGACCGACAGGAAACCGCCACCGGGCTGGGTCAGTAGCCAGGCACCGCCGAAGAACGCGTACGGCAGGCCGCTCGCCGCGACCACCCCGCCCGCCCCGGCGTCGCCGAACGCCCGGGACAGCAGGACGCCCAGCACCGCCAGGGCCAGCGAGACCGCGAGTGCGATCACTGCGGGCAGCACCCAGCCGGGGCCGGTCGCGGCCAGTCCGGCCAGGCCGAGCGGCAGCGCGCCGGCGGTGACGGCCAGACCGGTGCGGCGGGTGGCGGCCGGGCTCCAGGATCGGCCGGCCCGCCGGGAGCCGCTGGCGATCACTTCGACCACGTCGTCGTACGCCAGCTCCGGCCAGTCCTCGCGGGCCGGATCGAGGTGCAGCAGTTCGCCGTCGCGCACACCTTGCGAGGCGAGGTTCTTCCCCGGGTCCAGAGTGGTGCCGGTGGCCCGGCGCAGCACCCAGCCGCCGTAACGCTCGGACGGTTCGCCCAGCGCGCCCTCGGCATGCCGGAGCAGATGTGGCAGCAGCTCGGCGACGAGCATGTTGTCGGGCAGGGCGAGGTCGAGGCGGCGGGTGGGGGCCGCGATGGTCACCCGGGCCAGGGAGGGCCCGCTCGTCGCCGGTGCGCTCACAGTGGACAACGTAGCAGGGCGCTCGGAAATCACGGATAGGATGTTGTCGCTACGTCACCAACGGGGAGCCCTCAGTGACAGTGTCGATCATCAAACGGCCGCCGCGCAGGCCCGCGCCCGTGATGCCGTCCGGCGAGGTGACGCTGGAGCCGCCGCCCGAGATCCCGCCGCCGCAGGGCAAGGGCTGGACCCGGATGCTGATGATCCTGCCGATGGGTGCCGGCGCGGCCGCGATGGGCCTGATGATGGGCGCGCAGCGCGGCGGTGCGATCACCTACGTGGCCGGCGCGATGTATGGGGTCTCGATCCTCGGCATGATCGCCATGATGGCCACCCAGACCTCCGGCCCCGGCAAACGCGAGATGATCGAGTCCCGCCGGCAGTACCTGCGGCAGCTCTCCCAGCTGCGGGCCCAGGTGCGCGACACGATCCGCCGGCAGCGGGAGGCGCTCTACTACCGCAACCCCGACCCGGAGACGTTGTGGACGTTCACCGACAGCGGCCGGCTCTGGGAGCGCCGCCGGGGGGACGCCGACTTCACCGTGGTCCGGATCGCGGTCGGCCCACAGGAGGTCGCCACCCGGCTCGTCCCGCCGCAGACGCGGGCGGTCGACGAACTGGAGCCGCTGTGCACGATGGCGTTGCGGCGCTTTCTCAACACGTACTCGGTGGTCCCCGATCTTCCGGTGTCGGTGGCGTTGCGGGACTTCTCGCACATCTACGTGCGCGGCGCCGACCGGGCCTCGCACGACTTCACCCGGGCCCTGATCGCCCAGATGGCCACCTTCCACGCCCCCGACGACCTGCGCATAGGTGTCTGCGTGCCGGACCACGAGCGGGCCCGCTGGGAGTGGGTGAAATGGCTGCCGCACGCCCAGCACCCGGGCAAGACCGACGCGATCGGGCAGGTGCGGCTGGTCGCGCCGAGCGTGCCCGCTCTGGAGGCGATGCTCGACGACGTGCTGGCCGAGCGGGCCCGGTTCGACCCGGCCGGTACGCCCGGCGGCGGCCCGCACGTCATGGTGATCATCGACGGGGGTTCGACCGCCGGCTCCGACCATCTGATGACCGAGGGCGGCGTCGCCGGGGTCACCATCGTCGACCTGTCGGTGCCGCCGCCCCGGCTGCTCGACGACAGCTCGGTGGTGCTGGAGATCGCCGCCGACGGCACGGTCACCGGCACCACGATGGACGGTCCCACCGAGGTCGGCCGGGCCGACGTGCTGACCCTGGCCGAGGCCGAGGTGCTGGCCCGCGAGCTGGCGCCGCTGCGGCTCTCCGCGGTCGCCGACGCCGACACCACGGCCATCTCGCAGAACACCGGGCTCGCCGAGCTGCTGGACCAGGACGACCCCTATCTCATCGACCTGAACGAGCTGTGGGCCAGCCGCCCCAACCGGGACCGGCTGCGGGTGCCGATCGGGGTCGGCGCCGACGGGCGGCCGGTCGAGCTGGACCTCAAGGAGTCCGCGCAGGACGGCATGGGCCCGCACGGGCTGCTGGTCGGCGCCACCGGCTCCGGCAAGTCCGAGCTGCTGCGCACCCTGGTGCTCGCGCTCGGCCTCACCCACAGCCCGGAGATCCTCAACTTCGTGCTCGTCGACTTCAAGGGCGGCGCCACGTTCGCCTCGCTGGACCGGCTCCCGCACACCGCCGCGATGATCACCAACCTGGAGGACGAGCTGCCCCTGGTGGACCGGATGCTCGGCGCCATCCAGGGCGAACTGACCCGGCGGCAGGAGCTGCTGCGCAAAGCCGGCAACTACGCCTCCCAGCGGGACTACGAGCGGGCCCGTTCGGCCGGGGTGCCGCTCGCCCCGCTGCCCAGCCTGCTCTTCATCGTCGACGAGTTCTCCGAACTGCTCAGCGCCCGGCCCGACTTCATCGACATGTTCGTCCAGATCGGACGGGTCGGCCGGTCCCTCGGCATCCACCTGCTGCTGGCCTCCCAGAAACTGGAGGAAGGGCGGCTGCGCGGGCTCGAATCACACCTGTCCTACCGGGTCGGCCTGCGGACCTTCTCGTCGATGGAGTCCCGGGCGGTGCTCGGCGTGCCGGACGCCTACGAGCTGCCCCGATCACCCGGGCACGGCTATCTGCGGACCGGCACCGAAGGCCTGATCCGGCTGAAAGCCGCCTACGTCTCCGGGTCGGTCCGGCGCGACGGGGCCACCCCCGGTGCCGGAGGCCGGGGCGGCAACCCGATCCGCGACTTCTCCACCTTCTACGTGGCGCCGCTGCGCGAGGACGCTCCTTCTCCGGACGTGCAGCCGGAAGAGGAGACCACCGTCGGCGACACCCTCATCGAAGTGCTGGTCCGGCAGATGGAAGGCAAAGGCGCGCCCGCCCACGAGGTGTGGCTGCCGCCGCTGGACAAGGCGCCCACCCTCGGCCAGATGCTGCCGCCGGTGATCACCATGCCGGAGCGGGGCCTCACCGTCGACGCGGCGGACCGGTTCGGGACACTGCACGCGCTCGGCGGCATCATCGACAAACCGTACGAGCAGCGCCGCGACCCGATGTGGCTGGACCTCGCCGGGGCGGCCGGCAACGTGATCGTGGTCGGGGCGTCCCAGTCCGGCAAATCCAACCTGCTGCGCACCCTGGTGATCAGCCTCGCCCTCACCCACACCCCGCGTGAAGTGCAGTTCTACGGGCTCGACTTCGGTGGCGGACCACTGAGCGCCCTCGCCGACCTGCCGCACACCGGCAGCGTGGCCACCCGGCGCGACGTCGACAAGGTGCGCCGCACCATCGCCGAACTGCACGGGCTGATGCGGGCCCGCGAGGAACTGTTCGCCCGGGACAACGTGGAAGGCGCCGCCGCGTACCGGCGGGCCCGCGCCCAGGGCCGGTTCGCCGACGACGTCTTCGGGGACGTCTTCCTCGTCGTCGACGGCTGGTCCACGATGCGCACCGAATTCGAGGACCTCGAAAGCACCCTGCACGAACTGGCCAACCGCGGCCTCGGCTTCGGCATCCACATCCTCGCCGCCACCAGCCGCTGGATGGACGTGCGCCCCCAGATCCGCGACGTCTTCGGCACCCGGATCGAACTGCGCCTCGGCGAGGCCGCCGACTCGGTGATCAACCGGCGGGAGGCGGTCAACGTGCCGGAAGGCGCCCCCGGCCGCGGCCTCACCCCCGACGGCCACCACTTCCTCGCCGCCCTGCCCCGCATCGACCGGGAACAACGCGTCGACGACCTCGCCGAAGCGGTCGCCGACCTGGTCCGGCACGCCGGTGAACACTGGACGGCCACTCCCGCGCCACCGGTCCGGCTGCTCCCCGCCGAGCTGCCGTTCGAGGCGCTACCGGCGGCCCGCGGCGCCGTCGTGCCGATCGGCATCGCCGAAGTCGACCTGCAACCGGTCTGGCTCGACTTCGACGCCGAACCACACACGCTCCTGTTCGGCGACGTGGAGAGCGGCAAGAGCTCGTTCCTGCGCAGCCTGGCCCGCTCGATCACCGCCGCGCACCCACCGGCCGAAGCACTGCTGCTCCTCGTCGACCTGCGGCGCAGCCTCCTCGGCTGCGTCCCCGCCGAACACACCATCGGCTACGGCACCTCCCACCAGGTGACCGCCGACCTGATCAACCAGGTGGCGGTCGCCATGCGCGAACGCCTCCCCGGCGCCGACGTGACCCCCGAGATGCTGCACAACCGCAGCTGGTGGAAAGGCCCGGAACTCTACGTCCTGGTCGACGACTTCGACCTGATCGCCTCGGCCAGCCCCAACCCGCTCACCCCACTGCTGGAATTCCTGCCACAGGCCCGCGACATCGGCCTGCACGTCGTCATCACCCGCCGCATCGGCGGCGCCGGCCGAGCCCTCTTCGACCCGGTCATCAGCCGCATCCGCGAACTGGCGTCCCCCGGCATCATGATGTCCGGCCCGCGCGAGGAGGGCGCCCTCTTCGGCAACGTCAAACCCCAGCCCCTCCCACCCGGCCGAGCCTGGATGATCACCCGCAAACACGGCGCCCGGCTGGTGCAGCTGGCCTGGTCACCGCCAACCCGTTAACCCCTGCGCTGGTACGAGGTCTGCGTGGCCCCCAACCGCATCGGCCTGTCCCGCTCGCACCGCGCGAGGTCCGCGTTCCCCCAAGACCGCAACGCGCCCGCCGGGCGTGAGCGTCCCCGCACGGCCAGCCCACGCCGGCCGCTCTTGGCACAGTCCCACGCCGGCCGGCTCCTGGTGCAGTCTCACGCCGGCCGCTCTTGGCGCAGTCCTGCGTCGCCGGCTCCTGGGACAGTCCCGCGTTGGTGGCGAGCCGTTTCAGGCGTCGCGGCTCTGTGGTGACAGTGAATCCGCGAGCTCGGCGAGGATCTGCGCGAGAGCCGGCAGCAGAGCGGACGGAACCCGGTCGACCACCCGGCGCCGGGCGCTGGCCAGGTGAGCGGGCTGAATCTCCCGCATCCTGCGCAGGCCGGAATCGGTGAGAATGGCGTCGTTGCCGCGACTGTCCTGACTGTGCCGTTCCTTGCGCACCAGATCATGCCTGGCCAGGTCGTCGACGACGCGGGTGATGCGTGACGGGGTGAGGCCCGCGGCGGAGGCGAGAGCAGCCATCCGCATGCGACGGTCAGGTGCCTGACTGAGGATCAACAGAACCGCGAACTCGGTCATGGTGACCCCGGTGCGCGACATGTCGTCCTCCAGCGCACGCGGCAGCGAATGCACAAGGCGTCCCAGGCTCTGCCAAAGCAGAACCTCCTCAGGACCAAGCGGCGCAGGCCAGTTGTCGTTCGTCACACCCACACTCTACTTGATGAAGCAAGCAACTACCTGATAATTTGCTTAACCAAGCAAGCATCTTGAAGGCTCGCCTACGACGCCGACCGACCTGGTCGGTCGGCGCATCGCTACGCCCGCCGCCTCGATCGGCAGCACACCATCCCACTGAGCACGGAGAACACCATGCAGATTCTCGTCATCGGCGCCACCGGCTATGCCGGCCGTCGCGTCTCCTCCGCCTTGGCCCGCGCCGGGCACACCGTCCTGGGCCTGTCCCGTGACCCGGACGGCCACGCGGCCCGGGACCTGACCGCCCATGAGGTCACCGTGGTCGCGGGCGACTTCTCCGAACCGGAGACCTGGCGCGGACACCTGACCGGCACCGACGCCGTCGTGCACCTGCTCATGGACATGAGCGACCCGGTCGGCGCGGACCAGCGGCTGTTCGCCGAACTGACCGCAGTCCAGAACCGCGACGGCCGCCGACGCCACCTCGTCTACACCACCGGGATCTCCGCCTACGGCCGTACCGGGCTGCCGCTGATGGACGAGACCACCCCCGGCAACCAGGAAAGCCCGATCGGCTTCCGATTCGGCCTGGAGAAAGAACTCGCCGCGACAGGACTCGCGCACACCGTGGTCCGTCCCGGCTTCCTGTACGGCGGCCCGGCAACCACATCGATGACCGGCCAATGGTTCGCCGCTGCCGAGGCGAAGGCCCCCGTCTTCTACGGCGACACCACCAAACGCTGGAGCTGGATCCACGTCGACGACCTGGCCGAGGCCTACGTCCGTATCCTCGACAATCCCGCGGCCGTCGACGGCGAGGTGTTCGTGGTCGCCGACGACCAGAGCCTGACCACCCTGGACATGCAGCGTGTCGCGGTCCGAGCCGCCGGCTACACCGGCGAGATCACACTGGACAGCGCCGCCGCGGGCGGCATCATGCAGATGGCCGCCGACCAGGACGAACTCGTGACCAGCGCCAAGGCCCACCGCCTACTGAACTGGCGCCCCCGCCACCCGTCCTTCACCGACGCCCCGGAATTGCACTATCGGGCCTGGAAGATCGCCACGACGAACTGATCAGAATCCCGGCCGACCCCCTTCGAGCCGGTGCGCCCACCAGTTGGCGCACCCGCCCGCTGGCGGCGAGATCACCGGCCTGGGCGGGTGTCAGCGGCGGGGGAGGCCGATGTACTGCTGTTCGATTCCGGTCTGGTTCAGGAACAAGTAGCGGTCGTCGCCGTCGCCGAGCAGGGCCAGCATGTCGTCCTCCATGGACTGGAGCAGCTGGCCGCTCTGGGGTTTCAGCTTGAGAGCCGCTGAAGCCAGGATCGCCTCGTCGCCGCCGAGACGCTGCATCACGGCCAGGCCGGCTTCCTGGAGTACGGCGATTCCGGGACGGTCGAGCTGCCGCAGAACCGTCAGCTGGGTATGCCACGGACCCAGCGGCGGACTTGTCGTCGGGCCGGTCATGCCCAGGTCGAAAACGGTCAGCAGCGGTGTCTGGGCGGTGCCTCCCCAGGGCTGGCCGGGTTCACCGGCCACGATGGTCAGACGGTTCTGCTGGCCGGTGGCGCGTTCGCCGAAGCCCTGCCAGGCGCGCGGTTCGGTCGTCACCACGACCACCCGCGCCCCGATCGAGAACGCCCGGAAGATCACCAACTGGGCCGCCCACACCCCGCCGACCAGGGTGACCCGGACCGGCTCGGGTGCGAAGAGTCGCAACGGCACCGGAACCTGCCGCTGATCCAGCCCGAGCACCAGCCCCGCCGAAAGCGACTGGGTGACCGTCACCCGTCGCAGCCCGGCCCGTGCGACGGCATGCCAGCCGATCCGCAGCCGACTGGTCGTCCCCGCCGGCCCGGTCCGGTCCGGCGGCCGTTCAGGATCCTCCGGCCCATCCGGCGACGGCGGACGACCAGGCGGACGACCCGGCGGTTGGCCCGACGGACTGCCTGGTCGGTCCGACTGCCCCGACTGCCCCGACTGGCTCGGTTGGGCCGCCGAGAATGTTCCCGACCGGGCCAACGGCGCTGAGGTGACGGCCGGTGCCAGAGCCCGCGCCACCGGCTCCCCGGCACCCTGCTGCTGGCTGTAAGGCGCAACCGGCGCCGACACCGGCCGAACCGCCATAGGCACCGCAGCCCACCCGGACGCCCCCTGCCCGCTGTCTCGCCACCCGGACGCCCCCTGCCCGCCGTCCTGCGGTGCGGAACTCGCCTGCCCGTTGTCTCGCCGTGCGGAGGTCTCCTGCCCGCCGTCCTGCGGTGTGGAACTCGCCGGTCTGGGCACCCAAGGCCCGGGCGTCGCCGGTTCGCCTTCCCGCAGCCTCGGCGGCTGCTGCGGGAGCGGGCTGCGGGCTGAGCCGCGGGCGGGCTGCCGGGACGGACTGTCGCCGGCAGAAGGGTTGGTGGATGGGTCCGGGTTGTCCGGGTGGCGTTCGGAAGGCCAATAGCCGTCGGGGGTGGTCATCCGGCACCGCCTCCGGTCGGGGCGGTCGCGTAGGCCGCCAGGCCGTGTTCGCCGTCCAGGGGGAGCAGTTCGCCGCCGACCCGGCGGACGCCCTGCTGCAGGACCCGGTCGAGGGCGGCCAGGTCGGCGTCGGGACGGGTGGCGAGCCGGATGAACGCGCGCACCCGGAGTTCGTCGCCGGGAGCCGGGTCGATGACCAGTGTGACGCTGGTCTGGGCCGCCGGTGCGGTCGCCGCCCACGCGAAGAGCGGGCCGATCTCGGTCGCCGAGGTGGGCCAGGTCTTCAGCCAGTACGTCCGGTGGATCAGCCGCGCCGACCGCCAATGCGTCCACGCCTCGTCCACCCCGGGGCCCTCGGTCAGCGCCCACGGTTCCACGTCGCAGGAGCGGGCCAGCAGGGCGAGCAACTGTTCCGCGTCGAGGGGCCGCCCGGTGATGCCCAGGCGCCGCAGACTGGTCGCCACCTTCCGGGCCAGCCCGGCGACGAGACGGGCGGCTTCCTCCGGGTCGGCGGTGTGGTCGAGCAGCGCCTCGGCCAGGGTGCGGGCGTCGACGCGGATGCTGATCGTCGACTCCCGGAACGACGGGACCGGGCCGGGACTGACCGACTCGGTGAGCTGCCGGTAGGAGGCCCCGGCCGGAGTCGCCGCGGGCGTGTCGGGGCTGGGCGCCGGAACCGTGTGCGTGACCAGCCCCAGGACCAGCCCCGGTTGCCCGGTGCCGGAGAGCGCGGTGACCAGCACGTCGAGGGGGAGTGGGGCGGCAGCCGGGTCGAGGGCCACCCCGCTGAACCAGCCGGCCTCGTCCCGGGCGACACCGACCGTGGTCTCCGGGACCTGCCCGGGAAGGTTCGCGGGGGAGGTGGCCGCAGTGGTCGCGGGGCCGATGTCGCGGACGGTGAGGCCGGGGGCGATCGTGCGCAACGCGGCCAGCACCGGCCCGTGCCGGGGGTCGACACGGGCCGACCGGCGGCGCCGGTGTTCGTGGGTGACCTGCCAGTGCTCCAGCCACCAACGATGCTGCCGGCGGGTGAAGAAGACCAGGACCAGCAGGCCGCCACCGGCCGCGGCGAGCAGGACGACCAGTGGTGTCCGGGTGAACGAGGCGGCGAAGGCGAGCAGCGCGGTCTCGGCGACCACGATCTGCACCAGGCTCAGCGGCCCCAGATGGCCCTTGCGCGGTACGGCCCGAACCGTCGCCTCGGGCACCTGATGAGACAGCGTGGCCGGGTGGCTCCCGCCCGGGGGAGGGGTCTCACCCCAGACCGGTGGCGTGGCCGGTGGCCGCAACGGTGCGGCGGCCGCTGTGGCCTGCCGTGGCGCTGGCGCGGCACTGCCGTACGTCGTTCCCTCTCCACGATGCACCGGTCACCTCCCCGTTCAGATCAAGGTAGTTCAGCGGGTCGCCACCCGCAGATCGGCGAGCATGAGTGTCCGAAGGTCGTCACGGCTGGGCATCCGCCCCATCGCCCGTAGCCGTCCGGACTGTGCCTTGCGCATGCTCTCGAGCAGCTTGCGCGCCTCGCGGGCGTTGCCGAAGTTCCGGTGCTGCTCCAACTGACCGAAGTGGTCGTAGAGCGCCTCGGACAACCCGATCGCGAACACGTAGTCGTCGTGCCGGGCGATCCGGCCGGCGATCCGCACCAGTTCCTCCGGGCCGTAGTTCTCGAATTCCATGGTCTTGGCGAACCGTGAGGCCAGACCGGAGTTCGCGTCCAGGAAATCGAGCATCTCGCTGGTGTAACCGGCCACGATCACCGCCACCTGGTCGCGGTGGTCCTCCATCAGTTTCACCAGGGTGTCGATCGCCTCCTGACCGAAGTCGGCGGCCGCCCCGCCGGCCCGGGCCAGCGTGTACGCCTCGTCGATGAACAGCACCCCACCCATCGCGTCCTCGAAGACCGACGTGGTCTTCTCCGCGGTGTGACCGATGTACTGCCCGACCAGATCACGGCGGGACACCTCACGGAACTGCCCGTTCGGCAGCACCCCGAGGGCTTTCAACAGCTGCCCGTAGATGCGGGCGACCGTGGTCTTTCCCGTCCCGGGCGCGCCGGTGAAGATCAGGTGGTGGCTGACCGCGCCGACCGACAGGCCCGCGCCACGCCGCCACTCGTTCACCTGGATCTCGTCGATCAAGGACCGGACCTCGCCTTTCACCCCGGCCAGGCCGATCATCGAGTCGAGCTCGGTGAGCAGGCGCTCGACCTCGGCGGCGTCCTGCGCGGTGCCGGCGGCGACCAGTCCGGCCTGGGGGAGCCCGATGCCGTCGTCGAGTGTCACGGTCGCCTTGGCACCCGGGTCGACGCGCACTCTCGGCTCCGCGGTCTCCTCGACCCGGCACTGTTCGATCACGGCCGTGCAGCCGGCGCCGATCACGATGCCCGGCCCGGACGTCTGATGCACCCAGGTCTCGACGATCCGCGACTGGCTCGCGTGGGCCACCACGATGCCGGCGTCACCGGTGCCGGAGATGTCGCAGCGCTCGATCACCGGGCGGCCGGACTGGTAGACGTAGACACCCCGGTAACCGCAGTCGCTCACCACCGTCCCGCGGATCACCGGGTCGGCGCCGAGTCGCACGATCACCCCGTCGTCGGAGACCCCGCGGATCTCACAGGACTCGATCGTGCCGCCGGCGTCGGAGAAGACCAGCCCGTGCTGACCGTTCGTCACCCGGACCTCAAGGGCGTCGACGGTGGCGCCGCCCTCCGCCTGCAGACCGGAACCGTAACCGGCGGAGAGCTCGCAGCGGCGCAGCCGCACATGGCCCCCGGAGACCGCCACCGCCGGATAGTCGTCGGCGACCAGCGTCAGACCGTCGACCTCGACGTCGCCGGAGGAGACGGCCAGCGCCGGGCCGCCCAGCCCGGACGCGTCCACCACCGCCGAACCGGGATCACCGGCGGCCCGCAGGGCCAGACGGCGGCCGGCCAGGTCGATGCGCTCCCGGTAGGTGCCGGGTGCCAGGGAGACGACCGCCCCGTCGGGTGCCACCTCGAGAGCGTCGCGCAGAGTCGGATAGGTGCCGGGGACCGCCAGGGTGCTGACCACGAACGGGACTCCTTCGTGCCCACGGGTGCGTGTCTGCGTCACCGTCCGGCATGGACACCGGAGCAGTGGTGCAGCTCCGAGGTTAGCGCCTCGCAGTGATCATGGGGTCACCCTGTGGATACGAGCCCTGTGGATACGAAGATGCCCGCCTGAAGAGGCGGGCATCTGTCAGAGGTGGATCAGCGCGGTCGCTGCTGGCGCCCAGCGCCCTTGCTGGGCCGCATGTTCTTCGGGATCGCGCCCTTCGGCATCTGCGGGCGCGACATCAGGGCGCCGAGACGCTTGTCCAGAGCGTTCACATCCTTGCCGGTGAGGTTGCGGGGCAGCTTCAGCATGGTCGTGCGCAGCTTGCGGACCGGGAGCTGGCCGTCGTCGCTGCCGATCACGTAGTCGTACAACGGCGCGTTTCCGATGACCTTGATCAGGCGCTTCTTCTCCTGGCTGAGCAGGCTCCGGACCCGCTGCGGGTCACCCTCGCCGAGCAGGATCACACCGGGCTTGCCGATCACCACGTGCACCATGTCGAACTGCGTGGTGGAACTCGCGGCCGGCCGGACCCGCCAGTCGCCGCGCATGTTCTCCATCAGCGAGGCGGCGGCGCCGGGCTGGCCCTCCGCCACGTTCATCATCGCCGTGTTGGACCGCAGGTTCAGCACGATCAGGACAGCCAGCAGCGTGAACAGGATGCCGACCGGGATCCAGAGGTAACCACCCGTCAGGAGCACGACGACCACGGTGATCGCCACCGGGATCGCGACCGCGCCGACCACCAGCGGGACGAACCACTTGTCCTGCTTCGCCGTGAACGCGAACACCTGGCCGATCTGCTTCAGCCGCTCGCGGAACGACACCTTCTCCTGGGGTTTTGCCATAGCCGCAAAGTGTAGTGGGGCTCAGGTACCGGACGGCGTCCCGGGCACCGGATCATGCCCGAACAGGCACACCGGTGTACCGGGCGGGACCGGGCGAAGGCTAAAGCGGCCGGGCTGAGGTCCGATATCTGTGGGCGACCACCCAGGGCGAGCACAGTGCCGGCCCGGCGCGTTACTCACGGAGGCAGACAGATGGATACCGCAGTCGAGGTGAGTTACGCCGTGGCCGGAATGCTGATCGGGCCGGGCTCGCTGGTGCCGTGGTGGGCCTGGCTGGCTCCACTCGCCATGATCTTCCTGAAGCTTCTCTCACCGGTCCTGCTGCCCGAGGTCGCCGACGCCGGCATGAACTCGGAAGCAGGCAATAAGAAGAGCAAGAAAGGCAAAAAGGAAAAGAAGGCGAAAAAGAAGTAGACCGGCGATCGGGGGAAACCGGACGGCGGGTAGCCGCCGCCCGGTGACGCGGGTCAGGCGCGGGCTTCGAGGGCCTGCTTGTAGAGGCGGCCCGCCCGGTAGGAGGAGCGAACCAGCGGGCCGCTCATCACACCGGCGAAGCCGATCTGCTCGGCCTCCTCACGGAGCTCGACGAACTCCTCGGGCTTCACCCAGCGCTCGACCGGGTGGTGGCGCGGGGTGGGCCGCAGGTACTGCGTGATGGTGATCAGCTCGCAACCAGCCTCGTGCAGGTCGCGGAGGGCGGCGGAGACCTCGGAACGCTCCTCGCCCATGCCGAGGATCAGGTTGCTCTTGGTGACCAGACCGGCCGCGCGGGCCTGCGTGATCACGTTGAGGGAGCGCTCATAGCGGAAACCGGGGCGGATGCGCTTGAAGATGCGCGGCACCGTCTCCACGTTGTGGGCCAGCACCTCGGGGGTCGCGCCGAAGACCTCGGCCAGCTGCACCGGGTCGGCGTTGAAGTCGGGGATCAGCAGCTCGACACCGCAGTCGGGGAGCAACTTGTGGATCTGGCGGACGGTCTCCGCATACAACCAGGCGCCGCCGTCGGGGAGATCGTCGCGGGCGACACCGGTGATCGTGGCGTAACGCAGGCCCATCGTGGCGACCGACTCACCGACCCGGCGGGGCTCGTCGGCATCGAACTCGGCCGGTTTGCCGGTGTCGATCTGGCAGAAGTCACAGCGGCGGGTGCACTGATCGCCGCCGATGAGGAAGGTGGCCTCGCGGTCTTCCCAACATTCATAGATGTTGGGGCAACCGGCCTCCTGACAGACCGTGTGCAATCCCTCTTTCTGCACCCGGCCGCGCATCTCGGTGTACTCAGGGCCCATCTTCGCCTTGACTTTGATCCACGGCGGTTTCCGCTCGATGGGAGTCTCGGCGTTGCGCGCCTCGATGCGCAGCATGCGGCGGCCCTCGGGAGCAATAGTCACACCCCGAAGATACGCCGGGCTCCGGCTGCCGCGCGGTAGGGGCGACGAGGCTCACGTGACCTTTCCTGTGAGGGCGGTCACCCCTAATTCAGGAGAAAGCCGCATCGGCGACTGTTAACGTTCGCCGCACGGCGATGATGGGACCGAGTAACGCTTCGATCCGCCGGCCGAGAGAGTCACCCGCCTGCTGTGAGGGTGACCCGAGCGCCGGAGCGTGAAGACACCCCGGAGCCGCAGCACGACAAAGAGGCGCCCGTGAAAAGGCGCGAAGGTGCGGTGGTACCGCGAGGATCCCGCTCGCCCGCACCTCCCTGGGGCCGCGTTGCAGCATCCGAGGAGGTAACCCGCCATGCAACGCATCCTCTCCACCGAACTGACCGGGCACATCGATGAGACGGTCACCATCGCCGGCTGGATCCATCGCCGCCGGCTACTCAAACAGGTGGCGTTCCTGATCGTCCGGGACGTCTCCGGGCTCAGTCAGGTGATCGTCACCGACCCGCAGACCCGTGAGCAACTCGAACGACTCTCCGAGGAGAGCGTCGTCGAGGTGACCGCCACGGTCACCGCCAGCGAACAGGCGCCGCACGGGGTGGAACTCACCGGGCCGGTGATCCGCGAACTGAGCCGGGTGACCGTACCGCTGCCGTTCGAACTGCATCGACCCGCGCTGACCGCGGGTCTCCCGGCCCAGCTGGACCACGCCGCTCTCGCTCTGCGGCATCCCAGCCGGGCGCTGAGCCTGCGGATCGCGGCCGCCGCGGCCAAGGGTTTCCGGGAGTCCCTGGAGGCGCAGCGGTTCGTCGAGATCCAGACGCCGAAGATCGTCGAGTCGGCGACCGAGTCCGGGGCGAACGTCTTCAAACTCGACTACTTCGGACGGCCGGGTTATCTGGCGCAGTCGCCGCAGTTCTACAAACAGCTGATGGTCGGTGTATTCGAGCGGGTGTTCGAGGTGGGGCCGGTGTTCCGGGCCGAGCCGAGCGACACCGCACGGCACCTGGCGCAGTACACGTCACTGGACGCCGAGATGGGTTTCATCACCGACCACCGGGACGTGATGGCCGCGCTGACCAGGACGATCGCCGGGATGCTGAGGGAGATCGGCAACCACGCCGACGTCACCGCGGAACTGGGCGCGGAGATCCCCGCCGTCCACTTCACCGAGGCGTTGCGGATCGCCGGCGCGCCCGAGGACGAGCCCGACCTGGCACCGGCGCACGAACGTGCGCTGGGTGAGTGGGCGAAGAAGGAACACGGCTCGGACTTCCTCTTCGTCACCGGTTACCCGATGCGCAAACGGCCGTTCTACACCCATCCCGACCCGGCCGACCCGACCTGGTCCAACGGGTTCGACCTGCTGTTCCGCGGACTGGAGATCGTCACCGGCGGGCAGCGGCTGCACCGGTACGAGGACTACGTCACCGCGCTGGCGGCCCGCGGCGAGTCGCTGGAACCGTACGCTGGATATCTCGACGGTTTTCGATTCGGCATGCCGCCGCACGGTGGCTGGGCGATCGGGCTGGAGCGGTTCGTGGCCCGCCTGACCGGGATCGCGAACGTCCGCGAGACCACGGCGTTCCCCCGCGACCTCAACCGGATCGCGCCGTGACGCATGAGGCCGCAACTGATGAGGCGGGCCTCTTGACGCCGGTCTAACGGACGGCGGGATCGAATGCGATCGTGCTCATCGATCTCGATCACGCCCCGCCGTCTCCGGCATCGGATGCCGCGCCCACCCCGCGGCATCCGATGTGGATCGTCGCGGTCCTGATGACGCTGTTTCTCGGTGGTGCACAGGTTCCTGAGGAGATCCGGACACTGCGGCCGTCGGTGGTGGCTGACGAACTCGTCGTCTCCTGGATGCTGGACGGCAACACCTTCTACAGCCTGCACTCGCGACCCGCCGGCGGGTCGATGGAGTTGCAGGCCCGGACGGTGCCGAGTTCCGAGCCGCTGTGGACGAGACTGTTCGACGCCGACGGCACCGTGCCGCAGTTGCGGATGGCCGGGCCGTACCTGGCGCTGATCTACGGCTCCCAGACGGTGCTGCTCGACGCGAGTACCGGAAAGGCACGCTGGCGGGACGACGACTACTCGGCGGCGATGGCGGCCGGTGACGAGGTGCTGCTCTGGACCCCGGAGGGCCGGGCCGGCCTGCTCGACCCGGTGACCGCGAAGATCCGCTGGCGGCAGGAGGTCGCGGCCGCGCCGATCGGCGTCACCACCACCGAACAGCACGTGCAGGTCCTCTACGACGACGGCACGGCGGTGGCATACGGGCGTGCGGGCGGTGAGGTGGTGAACACCGTCGCGGAACTGCCGGTGCGGGAGCAGGACACCGACGCTTACGGAGGGGTGATCGACGACGGGCTGCCGACGCTGGTGGCGGCTGGTGACCTGGCGATCGTCTTCGGTCCTGGGCAGATCGCCGCGCTGCGACTGCCCACACTGGAACGGCTGTGGACGGCACCGGTTCCCCGCCCGGTCGGGGTGAGCCGCTGCGGCAACCGGGTGTGCGTGCTGCACGCCGGCGGGATGACCGCTCTCGATCAGAGCACCGGCGCACCGCTCTGGTCCGGTACCGACTGGACCACCTGGAACGGGACCCTGGCCGGCGGCCCCGGCGGCCGGATCGCCCGAGTCGACCCCGACACCGGGAGAATCCTCGCGGACCGAGGCCGGGGACAGCTCGCCGGAACGATGGTGATCCGCGCCGGAAGCGACCGCACAGCCGTGTTCGACCAGTTCAGCGGGGCTCTCCGCGCGATCGTGCCGTACGCACTGCTCCGCTGCGACGGCACCGGAGACCAGATCGCCTGCCAGGGCCCTGGCGGCTCCGTCATGGTGTGGCGAATCCCGAAAACCTAGATCTGGTACGCCCGGCACAACGGTCCCGCCGGCTCCCCGCGACGCGGGCGGCACTCCGGACCGCCTCGCGACCGCCGGGCCGAATGCGCCGCTCACCGCTACCCCCGCCAGCGTGCCGACTCAGGGCGCGCATCACCGCTCAACCCGCCACACAGAGCGGGCGTGCATTCGGGGCGTGTGCGGTGGGCCGGGATTCTCACCGGAGCTACCGGGCGGATGTCGTGGCTACTCGAAACGGTGAGTCCGGGTTTTGGCATGAGCGGGGAGGGCAATCGGGCTGCATGAGCTTCTTGGACAAGGCTAAGGAACTGGTGGCGAAACACGACGAGCAGGTCGACGCCGGTCTGGAGAAGCTGGGCGACCAGGTCGACCAGCGGACCGGGCAGAAGTATTCGGATCACATCGACCGGGGTGTGGACGCCGCTCAGCAGCACACCGGCGCGGGTGACACCCACCAGCGGGTGACGGAGGACCGCACCCCCTGAGCCGGGCGCCGGACCTGCCGGGGCTGGACCGTGGGGTTCGGTGACCGGCGCATTCGGCCCGGCGGTCGCGGGGTGGCCTCGGCCCCGTCGTTCCCTCGCGGGGACCTGACGGGGCCGTTTGTCGTTCGTACCGAAAAGGGTCTTAAAGAATGACCGCGATCGTGACCACCGCGACGATCGTGAAAGGGATGATCGTGGTGCATGCCAGGATCGCCCAGGCGATCGGGTGACCGAAATTGAGCACCATGCTCCCGTTCGGCCGGGGGACGAAGACCCGTTTGTCGCGCGGGTTGCGGTAGAGCTCCATCAGATCAGCGTGGTCAGGTGGCGCTCGACGACCGGCATGACCTCGCTGAGCGGGATCGGGCGACCGACCTCGGCGCTCAGGGACGTGACGTCGGCGTCGCGGATGCCACATGGGATGAACCGGTCGAAGTTTGACAGATCGCAGTCGCAGTTCAGGGCGAAGCCGTGCAGCGTGACGCCTCGGGAGACCCGGATGCCGATCTGGGCGATCTTGCGGTCCAGGCCGCCGTCGGTGGCCCGGACCCAGGCGCCGCTGCGGCCGTCGACCCGCTCGGCGACCACACCGAACTCGGCGCAGACGTCGATCAGCATCTGCTCGGTGCGGCGCACGTAGGCGACCACGTCGACCGGGGTGGCCAGGCGCAGGATCGGGTAGCCGACGAGCTGGCCCGGACCGTGCCAAGTGATCTTGCCGCCGCGGTCGACGTCGACCACGGGGGTGCCGTCGAAGGGGCGGTCGGCCGGCTCGGTGCGTTTGCCCGCGGTGAAGACACTGGGGTGCTCGAGCAGCAGGATGGTGTCCGGCTGCGTGCCGGACGCCACCGCCTCGTGCAGGCGTTTCTGCTCCTCCCAGGCCTCCAGGTAGTCGACCAGGCCGGGGCGCAGGACGGTGAGAACAGAGGAAGTCACCTCCGAAGCCTAGCTCCGGAGTCACTCCGTCTGGTCGACCGGATCCACTCCCGGCCGAATGCGCCACACCAGCACGTCGTCCACCTGCTCGGGCGGGCCGAGGAGATCGGTCGCGGTCACCTCGACGGCGTTGCGGAACAGTGTCATGTGATCGCTGCCGGTGATCTTCTCCGGCAGGAACACCGCCTCCACATCCCAGTAGGCGAAGTCGGAACGGGCCTGCGCACGGTCGGCGTTGCTCAGTTCGGTGACGTAGCCGTACAGCGCGGCGCGGGTGAACAGCCAGTCGGTCGCGAGCGGGGGAGCACCGATCCGTCCCATCTGCTCGCGGCCCTCCTCGCCGGTGGTCATCGGGCCGAGGAAGTAGCCGCCGGGAATGCGGAACTGGGCGCCGCCGCGGGCCATCGTGTACGCCTGCCAGCGCTGGCCGTCGGCGGTCACGTTCAGGGCGAACGGCAGGGCGGACAGCACGCCGTCCGCCGACACGTACTGCTGCCAGGTGCCGTTCGCGATGAAGTCCGGCTCCGGCGCGCGATCCTGGTGCCGCACCGGCAGCGGGAAGATCGGGAGCAGGGCGGCCACGATCGCCACGGTCAGCCCGGTCCGCGTGTTCGGCGCGTCGATCCGCTTGTCCAGCAGCTCCTGGGTGACCAGGGCCAGCAGGATCCCGAACACCACGGCCACGATCAGCGCCAGCCGCAACGGCAGCGCCGCGTCGAACAGCGGCAGCCGGGCCAGTGCCGCGTACGGCAGCGGGATCGGCAGCTCGGCGTCCATCCAGTTGAGCCGAGGGCCCCAGGACAGCACCGTGAACACCGCGCCGACCACCATGATCGCGCGCAGTGTCGCCTTGCGCCCGGGTGCCGCCCGCCGCCACACCAGCACGGCGGCGACGGCCATCAGGACCACGAAGGGCACGCCGAAGTAGCTGGTCTCCTCGGTCCGGTTGGGGCCGAGTTCGGAACCGAGACCGAACAGCGCTGCCAGCGACCGGCTCGGGAACGACAGGTACGCGGCCGTGTCCTCGGCGAAGTACCGCTGGTTGTAGCCGGTGCCGGAGAACGTCTGCGGCCCGGCGAAGTGCATGTACAGCGGGTAGGCCAGCAGCGCCCCGGCGACCACCGCGGCCACCGCCACCGCCCGCAGCACGGTGCCGAACGCGGCCTTGACCTCGTCGCGCACCGGCCCGGCCAGCGACCAGACGACGACGAAGAGAGCGGCGGCCAGCGCGGTGTAGAACAGCCCCTCGGCGGCGATGGTGAAGAACGCCGCCAGCATCAGCCCGAGCACGAGCCCGTTGCGCAGCCACCGGCCCGGCTGCCGCAGCCGCAGCACCTGCCAGATCACCAGCGGGGCGATCCAGCCGGCGGTCCAGTTCAGGTGGCCGTTGGCGTGCGAGATGAAACCGGGCGCGAACCCGCAGAACATGCCGCCCAGCCCGGCCGCGACCGGGCTGGCGACCAGCCAGCGGCGCAGGAACAGGTACCACACGAACGCGGACCCGGCCAGATTCAGCGTGAGGATGGTCACGTAACTGACCTGTGGGCCGGCCAGGTACGTCAGCGGCGAGAACAGGATCGTGTAGACCGAGATCGAGGTGTTCGCCGCCAGGTTCACCCCCCACGGCACGTTCATCAGGTCGGTGAAGAACGGATTGGCCCCGTGCCCCAGCGTGTAGACGCCGTAGCCCAGCAGCCACTCGAAGAACGCGGTGTCCCCGACGTTGTCGGAGAGCACATGGTTGTACGGATCGCGCCAGAGCCCGTTCGTCACGTAGACGGCCATCGCCAGCGCCAGCGCGGCGACGGTCAGATGGGCACGCCACGGCCGGGCAGGGGACGGCGACGGCTCGACGGGCGGATCGGCGGACGCGGCGGGGGCATCGGTGGCGACGGACATCAGGCGGAGGGTAGCAAAAAAGCCTGAAGGCTTAGGAGGTCATCGCTGCTTCGGGACGCAGGGCGGCGGCGATGGCGTCGGCCATCCCCGGGTACGCCCACACGAACCCGGCACCGGACAGCACACCGGGCAGCACCCGCTGACTGCGCTGCGCCTCTCCGGCCATCTCGCCGATCACCACGTCCAGCACCGGACCGGGCACCGTCAGCAGCGCCGGGCGGTGCAGCGCGCGGGCCAGGTCACGGGTGAAGTCCTCGTTGCGCACCGGCTGCGGCGACACCATGTTGACCGGGCCGGCCAGATCCTCCCGGTCGAGCAGGAACTCGGCGGCGGCCAGCCAGTCTTCCAGCGCGATCCACGCCATCCACTGCTTACCCCCACCGATCCGGGAGCCCGCGCCCAGCTTGAACAGCGGTAGCAGCGGCTTGAGAAGGGCGCCACCGGCGTCGATCGTCGGAGCGGTACGCAACAGCACCACCCGGGTGCCGGCGTCCTCGGCGGGGCGGGCGGCGGCCTCCCACACCCGGCACAGGTCGGCCAGGAACGTGTTGCCAGCCGGGGCCTCCTCGGTGACCTCCTGCTCGCCGGTCGCTCCGTACCACCCGGCACCGGACGCCTGCAGCAGCGTGCGCGGGCGCTCGCCCTCCGGTAACTGCCCGATGGTGCGGGCGATCGTGTCGGTGGTGTTGATCCGGCTGGACCGCAGCACCCGCTTATAGGCGTCCGTCCAGCGCTTGTCGCCGATGTTCGCGCCGGCGAGATTGATCACCGCTCCAGCGCCGGCGAGCACGTCGGTGTCCAGCCGGCCCTGCGCCGGGTCCCAGGTGGCCTCATCGGGCCGGTCGGTGGGGCGCCGGACGAGCCGGACGATCTCGTGGCCGCTCTGACTCAGCCGCTCGGCGAGCCGGGTACCGAGGAAACCGGACGCACCGGCCATGACGATCCGCATACCGTGATTCTTTCCCGAAGATCCCACAAGCCCAAACAAATCGGGGGGTACGCCACTCCTGGCGCACCCCCCGATCCGGTCATCCGTGGTGTTACAGGCCCAGATCGGCCTCGAAGTTGCCGGCCTCCAGCCGCTCCTTCAGCGTGCCCAGGAAGCGGGCCGCGTCAGCGCCGTCCACGATCCGGTGGTCGTAGGAGAGCGCCAGGTAGACCATCGAGCGCGGCACGATGATCTCGCCCAGCTCCGGGTCGTTCACGATCACCGGGCGCTTGACGACCGCGCCGAGACCGAGGATGCCGACCTGCGGCTGGTTGATGATCGGGGTGTCGAACAGCGCGCCCCGGCTGCCGGTGTTGGTCAGCGTGAAGGTGCCGCCACCGATCTCGTCCGGCCCGATCTTGTTGTTGCGGGTGCGGTCCGCCAGGTCGGCGATCCGTTTGGACAGACCAGCCAGGTTCAGGTCACCGGCGTCCTTGATGACCGGGACGACCAGGCCCTTCGGCGCGTCCACCGCGATACCGAGGTGCTCGGCGCCGTGGTAGGTGACGGTGCCCGCCTCCATGTCCAGCGACGAGTTGACCACCGGGTGCTGCTGCAGTCCTTCGACCGTGGCCAGGGCGAAGAACGGCAGGAAGGTCAGCTTCACGCCGTGCTTGGCCTGGAAGTCGGCCTTCGCCTTGTTCCGCAGGTTCGCGATCTTGGTGACGTCGACCTCGACGACCGTGGTCAGCTGGGCCGAGACCTGCAACGACTCCACCATGCGGCGGGCGATCGTCTGACGGATCCGGGGCAGCTTCTCGGTGCGGCCACGCAGCGGGCTCGGCTCCGGCTTGGCAGCCGCCTTCGCCGCGGGCTTGTCCGTCGGGGCGGCAGCGGCGGCCGGGGCCGGCTGCGCCTTCGCCGCGGCGGCCTTCTCCGCGGCGTCGATGACGTCCTGCTTGCGGATCCGGCCACCGACGCCGGTGCCGGTCAGGCTGGACAGGTCCACGCCCTTCTCGGCGGCCAGCTTGCGGACCAGCGGCGTGACGTAACCGGCGTCGCCGGCTCCGTTCGAAGCGACCGCGGCGGGGGCCGGTGCGGCCTTGGCCGTCTCGGTCGCCGGCGGGATCTGCGGCGCCGGGGCGCTCTCCACCTTCGGCGCGGCGGCCTGCTGCGGAGCGGGCTTCTCGACCGGCTTCTCAGCGACCGGGGCCGGCTTCTCAGCGGCCGGGGCCGGCTTCTCAGCGGCCGGGGCCGGGGCGGGCTCCGGCTTCTTCTCCGGCGCCGGGGCGCTGCCCGGGGTGCCGACGATCGCCAGGACGGCGCCGACCTCGGCGGTCTCGTCCTCGGCGACCTTGATCTCCAGCAGCGTGCCGGCGACCGGCGACGGCAGCTCGGTGTCGACCTTGTCGGTGGAGACCTCGACCAGCGGCTCGTCCGCCTCGACGGTGTCGCCGACGGCCTTCAGCCAGCGGGTGATGGTGCCCTCGGTGACGCTCTCGCCCAGGGCGGGCAGCTTCACCTCGGTGCCCTCGCCACCGCTCGCCGGAGCGGCGGACTGCGGCGCCGGGGCCTCCTCTTCGACCGGCTTCTCCGTCGACGGCTCGACCGGGGCGGCGGGTTCCGGCTCGGCCTCGGCCTCCTGAGCGGGTGCGGGCTCGGACGAACCGGCCTCTTCGCCGTCACCGGCGATGACGGCCAGCTCGCTGCCGACGTCCGCGGTCTCGTCCTCGCCGACCACGATCCGCGAGAGGATGCCCGCGGCGGGCGAGGGGATCTCGGTGTCGACCTTGTCGGTGGAGACCTCGAGCAGCGGCTCGTCAACCTCGACGCGCTCGCCCTCCTGCTTGAGCCAGCGGGTGACGGTGCCCTCGGTGACGCTCTCACCCAGCCGCGGCATGGTTACCGATGTCGGCATGTTTTCCCAAACTCCTTAACGTCAGAACGCGATCGAAATCAGCTGTGCGCGTGCAGCGGTTTGCCCGCGAGCGCGAGGAAGGCCTCGCCCAGCGCCTCGTTCTGCGTCGGGTGGGCGTGTACGAGCTGGGCGACCTCCTCGGGGAAGGCCTCCCAGTTGGTGATCAGCTGGGCTTCGCCGACGAGTTCGCCGACTCGCGCGCCGACCATGTGGACGCCGACGACCGGGCCGTCCTCGACCCGGACCAGCTTGATGAAGCCGGCCGTCTTGAGGATCTGGCTCTTGCCGTTGCCGCCCAGGTTGTACGTGTACGACGAGACCTTGTCGGCACCGTACGTCTCCTTGGCCTTGGCCTCGGTGATGCCGACCGACGCGACCTCGGGGTCGGAGTAGGTAACCCGCGGGATACCCGCCTCGTCGATGACCGCCGGGTTCTTGCCGGCGATCTCCTCGGCCACGAAGATGCCCTGCTGGAAGCCCCGGTGCGCGAGCTGCAGGCCGGGCACGATGTCGCCGACGGCGTAGATGTTCCCGACGCCGGTGTGCAGGCGCTCGTTGACGATCACGAAGCCCCGGTCGAGGGTGACGCCCTGCTGCTCGTAACCCAGGTTCGCGGTGGTCGGGCCACGGCCGACCGCGACCAGGAGGATCTCGGCCTCCAGGGTCTCGCCGCCGGCGATGGTCACCTTGACGCCGTTCTCGGTCTTCTCGACCTTCTCGAACGGCTTGCCGACCTTGAAGTTGATCTTCCGCTTGCGGAAGGCGCGCTCGACCTGCTTGGAGATCTCCTCGTCCTCCGCCGCGACCAGGCGGGGCAGGGCCTCGATGATCGTCACGTCGGCGCCGAACGACTTCCACACGCTGGCGAACTCGACGCCGATCACGCCGCCGCCGAGCACGATCGCCGAGGTCGGCACCCGGTCCAGCTTCAGGGCGTGCTCGCTGGTCAGCACCCGCGTGCCGTCGACCTCCAGGCCGGGCAGGGAACGGGAGTAGGAGCCGGTGGCGAGGATGACGTTGCGCCCGGTGTAGCGCTTGCCGTCCACCTCGACGGTGTCCTTGCTGACGAGCTTGCCCGCGCCCTGGACGATGGTGATGTTCTTGTTGTGCCCGAGCAGGCCGGTCAGGCCCTTGAAGAGGCGCCCGACGACACCGTCCTTGTAGGCGTTCACGCCGGCCATGTCGATGCCGACCAGATCGGCCTTGACACCGAACTGCTCGCTCTCGCGCGTCTGATCCGCGATCTCCGCCGCGTGCAGCAGCGCCTTCGTCGGAATGCATCCGCGATGCAGGCAGGTACCGCCGAGTTCGGCCTTGTCGATCAGCGCCACCGAGAGGTCGAACTGAGCGGCACGCAGAGCGGCCGCATAACCGCCACTACCTGCGCCGAGAATGACGATGTCGAAGGTTCCGCCGTTGGGCTGGCTCACGTTGACTCCAGTGGTCGCATCGTCTCCGGTGTGGGTCACACAATGGAAACGGTCACAGTCCCGTCGCTGACATCTTGTCACTTCTCGACCCGGTCAATGCAGCCAGGTGCCCACGACACGTCGGCCCGACGTACCCTTGCGGGATCGAACGTGAGGAGGAGCGGTGGCTTGGTTTCGGCGGCGGTCGCAGTCCGGCGGGCCCGGCGGCAAGCAGGTCAACCAGGCCGATCTTGAGCATCTTACGCAATTCTTCCGCTCCCGTCGGGGAGTCGAGGCATTCATCGAGCCACAGACGACAGTGACCGAGACCACCCTGTTGCTTGTGGCACACGACGGTGAATGGACCCGGCGGCGGATCGGCTCACCCGACGTCGCGTGGAAGTTCGCGCACCAGCTCAGCATGCCCGTCTATGACATCAAACTGCTCGGTTATCCACAGCGGATGCGCGACTACAACGAGCGGCAGCGGCGCCGCCCGGCCTGAGACCGGGCAGCGCCCCGATGACGAGGATCAGGCCAGGTCGTCGATCAGCTTGAGGAAGGTGCGGACCGGCACGCCGGTGCCGCCCTTCGTCCAGTAACCGGTCGCCTCACCGGTGTGGTAGGCGGGACCCGCGATGTCGATGTGCGCCCACTCGACACCCTCGGTCACGAACTCCCGCAGGAAGACCCCGCCCTGCAGCATGTGCCCGGCCCGGTCCAGGTTCGCGTTCGTCTGGCAGATGTCGGCGATGTCCGACTCCATGCCCTTGCGCACGTCGTCCGGCAGCGGCATCCGCCAGGCCGGCTCGCCGACTGCGGTGCCGGCCTTCTCCACCAGCGCGGTCGCCTCGTCCGAACCCATCAGACCGGCGATCCGCTTGCCCAGCGAGATCACCTGCCCGCCGGTCAGCGTCGAGGTCTCGAACAGGTAGTCGGTGCCGTCCGCGCAGGCCCGCGCCATCGCGTCACCGAGCACCATCCGGCCCTCGGCGTCGGTGTTGAACACCTCGACCCGCTTGCCGTTGAACATGGTGATCACGTCGCCCGGCCGGTACGCCGACCCGGACGGCATGTTCTCCGCGATCGCCAGGTAGCCGGAGACCGCCACACCCGGCTTCAGCGCCGCGATCGCCAGCATGGTGGCCGCCACCGCCGCCGCCCCGGCCATGTCGGACTTCATCTCCCACATGCCCGCGGACGGCTTGATGCTCACGCCACCGGTGTCGAAGGTGATGCCCTTGCCGACCAGCGCCACCCGCTTCGGGCTGTCCACCCCGGCCGGCGTGTAGGTCAGTTTCACCAGCCGCGGCGGCGCCTCGGAACCCTGCCCGACCGCCACGATACCGCCGTACCCGCCGGCCTTGAGCTGCTCGAAGTCGAGCACCTCGACCCCCAGCCCGGCCTCGGTCGCGGCCGTCGCCACCTGGTCGGCGAGGTCCGCCGGCTGCAGCACGTTCGGCGGGGTGTTGACCCAGTCCCGGCTCAGCCGGACCGCGCGGGCCACGATCTCGGCGCGCCGCAGCTCGGCCGTGGCCGTCTCGTCGGCGGCGTCCGGCACGTGCAGGCGCAGCTCGGCGACCGGCTCCCGGCGGCCCTTCGGCGGTTTCGACTTGTAACCGGCGAACCGGTACCCGCCGAGCAGGGCGCCCTCCAGGGTGGCGCGCAGCACCGGCGCGGCGTCGGTGTCGTCCGGCACCGGCAGCGCCAGCACCACCGTCGCACTGCCGGCCAGGGCCCGGACCGCGGCACCGGCACCCCGGCGCAGCGTCTCCAGCTCGGGCGCCGGGCCGGTCGGCTCGGTGCCCAGGCCCACCGCCACCAGCAGCGGCGCGGAGATCGTGCCGAGGGTGGCCAGTTTGGTCACCTCGCCGGCCGCTCCGGTCGCGCCGAGCAGAGCCAGCGTCGCGGTCAGCTTGCCGTCGAAGGCCGCGGCGATGCTCTCGGCGCCGGCGGCGGGCAGCAGCGTGCCGTCCTCGTCGGGCTGGCTGTGCAAGCCGATGACGATGGCATCGACCGCGGATTCGGCCGGGTCGGTGTCGACCAGGCTGAGGGTGGGCTGGGTCACTCGGACTCTCCGGGACGTCGGGGCCGGAAACACGCCTGTGGGCGCCTTTCCGGCTAACGGGAAGCATGTGTTGTCTCCGCGACTCTAAACCCGCCCAAGGTCACCGGTAAGTTGAGTCTCATGTCTGCCGAGCTTCTTCAGTCCCCCCTGCACGACCGTCACGTCGCCCTCGGCGCCAAGTTCGCCTCCTTCGGCGGCTGGGACATGCCCCTGGAGTACGCCGGCGGCGGAGTCCTGAAGGAGCACGCGGCGGTCCGTGAGTCGGCCGGCGTGTTCGACGTGTCACACCTCGGCAAGGCCCGGGTCCGCGGGACCGGCGCGGCCGCCTTCGTGAACTCCTGCCTCACCAACGACCTGGGCCGCATCGAACCCGGCAAGGCGCAGTACACCCTCTGCTGCGACGAGTCCGGCGGTGTCGTCGACGACCTGATCGCCTACCTGTACGCCGACGACCACGTCTTCCTGATCCCGAACGCCGCCAACACCACCGAGGTGGTCCGCCGTCTCGTCGAGGCCGCGCCCTCTTCGTTGGAAATCACCGATGAGCACCGCTCGCACGCCGTGCTGGCCGTCCAGGGCCCGCAGTCCGCGGAGATCCTCGGCAAACTCGGCCTGCCGGTGTCACACGGCTACATGTCGTTCGAGACCGGGACCCTCGGCGGCACCGAGCTGATCGTCTGCCGGACCGGGTACACCGGCGAACACGGCTACGAACTGGTCGTCCCGTGGGACGCCGCGCCCGCGGTGTGGGACGCGATCATCGAGGCCGGGGTCCGCCCGTGCGGCCTCGGCGCCCGGGACACGCTGCGCACCGAGATGGGCTACCCGCTGCACGGTCAGGAGCTCAGCCTCGACATCAGCCCCGTGCAGGCCCGGTCCGGCTGGGCGGTGGGCTGGGACAAGCCGGCCTTCTGGGGCAAGACGGCCCTGCAGGCCGAGAAGACCGCCGGTCCGCGCCGGTCACTGCGGGGCCTGGAACTGACGGGCCGCGGCATCCCCCGGGGACACATGAGTGTGTACGTGGGGGAGCGGCTCGTCGGAGAGACCACCAGCGGCACCTTCTCGCCGACGAAGAAGTCCGGGATCGCCCTCGCCCTCATCGACACCGCCGCCGGCCTGACCGACGGCACCCTCGTCGAGATCGACATCCGGGGCCGCCGCATCGAGGCCCGCCTGGTCAAGCCCCCGTTCGTCACCCCGTCGGTCCGCTGACGGCCCGCCACCCGTCTGCTGCGTGCCGAGTCGCGGTTCGATCCGCACCCCGGCTCACCACGCATGCGGCTACCGCTTCCATCGTGCCGAGTCGCGGTTCGATTCGCGCCCTAACTCGGCACGGTGGTCAGGGCCACCAGCGTCAGCGTCACGGCCAACTCGACTGACGCGCCGAGGACGTCTCCGGTGACGCCTCCGAAACGGCGTACGACATGACGCAGGAGAAGGACCACCGCCAACCCGGAGAGAGCGACGGCCACCGGCCCCTGCCACGGACGGCCCGGCACCGCGGCGGCCCCCAGAGCCACCGTCAGCGTCGCGGCGACCGTGAGTGCCCACCCGGGCACCGTGGAGGCCACCAGCGCGCCCATGCCGCCGGGACGGGCGGCGGGCACTCCCCGGCGGCAGGCGACGGTGATCGCCAGCCGGCCGGCGGCCCAGGCGGTCACGATCGCCCACGGCCCGGCGGAGGAGACCGCGGCGGTCTGGATCAGGACGGTGGCGGCCAGGGCCACCACTCCGAACGGTCCGATGTCCGGCTTTTTCATGATCTCCAGGGCGGCCGGACCGGAGCGGTACGACCCGAGCGCGTCGACCGTGTCGGCCAGCCCGTCCAGATGCAGCCCCCGGGTCAGCAGCGCCCCCGCCGCGACCGTCACCCCGGCCGCCACCAGCGCCGGTGAACCCAGCGCCCGCAGCCCCTCGTGCAGCCCGGCCAGCACCAGCCCGAGCAGCGCCCCGACGGCCGGGGCCACCGCCATCGCCACCGCCGCGGCGGACCGGTCGACCCGGCCCGTCCGCAGCGGCAGCACGGTCAGCGTGGTGACCGCCAGCCGGATCCCGTCAAGCACCCGGCTCGCGGAAGTTCACCGTGTTGAAGGCCGCGGTGTTGAAGGAGAGGTCCGGCCCGTCCTCGTCGACATCGGTGTCCTCGTCGTCGATCTCGTCGTCGGTGTCCTCGTCGAGACCGTCGTCGCCCACCTCGGACAGCAGCGCCGGATGCACCGGTGACGACGCGGCCAGACTGATCGCGGTACGCAGCAGCGGCAGCACCGACAGCGCGTTCGCCCCCTCGCCCAGGTCGAGGCCGGTCTGCAGCACCGGAGTCAGCCCGAGCACATCCGCACCCTGCTTGACCAGCGCGAGCGTGCCGCTCTCCGGCAGCAGGCACCAGTGCCGGGTCTGGCTGGCCAGGTCCCGCGCGACCAGTCCGGCGGCGATCCCGAGCGGGCCGTCCACCAGCACCGGAACCCGCCGGGCGGCCGCACCAAGCAGCAGGCCGGTGGCGACCGCCACGTCCAGGCCGCCGATCTGGCGCAGGATGTCGGTGGCACCACGCGGCTCCTGCCGGATCCGGTGCAGGGCGTCCCGGATCGCGGCGCAGCGCACCATCCAGGCCGCGTCGTCGAACCGGCCGCCGGGAACGAGCACCCGCGGCAGCGTCGCGACCGGCTCGGCCCCGGTGGTGGCGGCCAGCACCGCCGTCGCGGCGGCCTCGGCCCCGGTACCGATCGCGGCGAGCAGGATCACATCCCGGCCCGCGTCGACGGCGGCGTCGGCGAGTTTCCAGCCGTCCCGCAGCGCCGTCTCCACAGCGTCCTCGACGGTGACCGGACCGTCCTCCATGGCGCCGACCGGAGCGGTCCGCAGCACCGAGATGTCGGCGCCGGCCTGGGCGGCGAGCCGTCCCAGCAGGCCCTCGCCGCGTTCGGTCTCGGCGATGCGCCGTTCCACATCGGCCTCGTCGCTTCCGGCGGCCGCTCCACCGGCCCGGCTGCCGGTGACCACCACCACCCGTACCCCGCTCCAGGCCCTGGGGGTGGTCGTGTTCTGGGTCGCGGCGGCGAACTCGACCGCCTCGGCCAGCGCGCCCAGCCCCGCACCCGGCAGGTCCAGGTCGGTCAGGCGCTCGCGGGCGTCCGGTCCGGCGTCACTGTTCGGCAGCGGCAGGTCCATGCCCGGTTTGATCTCGGTGAGCCCGGACGCCACCAGTGGCAGCATCATCGTGGACTCGCTCAGGGCGGCGCTCGGCTGCGGCTCCGGCGTAGTGAGGGGGACGACCACAGTGGCCGGCTCCGCCGGCGGCTCCGCCGGCGGCTGTGCCGGCGGCGGCGGGGGCGCGGGAGTGCTCGGCGTCGCCATCGCGATCGGCCGGGACGCGACGACGGGCGGCGCCGCTTCGATCGGTGCCGCCGCGTCGACAGGTGCCGCCGAGCCCTTCAACCAGCTCGGCTGACCGGCGACCACCAGGGCCACCCCGTCGCAGACCGCGGCCAGCGCCTGGTTGGTGGTGCCCAGCGCGTCGGTGAACGCCCGCCCGACCGGGTTGAGCGGCACCAGCGACAGCCCGACCTCCGGGCTGACCAGGACGACCCGGGCGGCGGTGTCCCGGACCGCCGCGGCCAGCGCCGCCACGTCGGCCTCGTCGTCGTTGGGCTGCCGGGACGGGTCGAGGACGGCGGCGACCCAGCCACCGAGGTCGTCGACGAGCAGGGTCTCGCCGGCACTCGCGGACAGCAGCAGCTCGGTCAGGAGCGCGGGTTCGCGGCTGACCTCCTCGGTCGTCCAGGACTGGGGCCGTCGCCGCTGATGGGCTTCGATCCGGTCCTGCCACTCGGGGTCGTCCTCGCCGCCGGCCGCGGTAGCCACGTATCGCACCGACGGAGCGCCGGCCACCAGGGACTCGGCGAACCCGGATTTGCCGGAGCGGATACCACCGAGCACCAGAACCGTGTTCCACCGATCTTCGGACATGCCCCGTACCTTAGAGCCGGGTCGCACGGGTGGAAGCCGTAGGGTGGAAGCCCACTGAGGTATGTGACGTGAGGGGGCGGCTCAATGCCGTGGAGTTGGCGCTACGAAGACGTCGATGGCAAGCCTGTCGAAGGGCCTGCTGAGACGTTCAGCAGCCAGGCGGACGCCGAGTCGTGGATCGGTCAGGAATGGCGGCAGCTGCAGACCTCCGGGGTCGGCGCGGTCACCCTGGTCGACGACGATCGGGTGGACTACCAGATGAGCCTCCCTCCGGCCGAGTGATCGGGCTGACGACGTGACCTACGAACCGGTCTATACCCGTACGCCGCGCAACGCCTTCGTGCCGAGCCCGGTCTTCATCGGCATCGTCGCCGTCTTCGTGGTCAGCGGTGTCCTGACGTGGAACGAGTTCGGCAACGTCGGGTTCGACGTCTTCCTGTTCGTCATCACCGGCTGGCTGATCTCCCTCTGCCTGCACGAGTACGCACACGCCGTCCTCGGCTACTTCTCCGGTGACCTGACCGTCGCCGACCGGGGTTACCTGCGGCTCAACCCGTTGAAGTACACCCACCCGCTGCTGTCGATCGTGCTGCCGGTGATCGTGGTGATCCTCGGCGGCATCGGCCTGCCCGGTGGCGCGGTCTGGGTCGACCACCGCTACATCCAGAGCAAGGCCAAGGAGTCGTTGATCAGCGCGGCCGGCCCGCTGACCAACGTGGTGCTGGCGATCATCGTGGCGATCCCGTTCCTGTTCGGCCTGGCCCCGGAGATCAGCCAGGACGCGACCGGGCGTTTCGTGGCCGAAGGTGACCACATCGCGTTCTGGGCGGCCCTCGGCCTGCTCGTCTTCCTGCAGATCAGCGCGAGCCTGCTGAACTTCCTGCCGATCCCCGGCCTGGACGGCGGCGGCATCATCCACCCGTGGATGAGCCCGGCCTACCAGCGCGCGTGGAACCTGGTCGCCCCGTGGAGCTTCCTGGTGCTGTTCCTGCTGCTCTGGCAGACCGAGGTCGGCTCCTACTTCTTCACCGCGGTGGACTTCCTGGCCGGGATCCTCGGCGTCGACTGGCAGTTCTACTCCACCGGCTTCTCCCTGATGCGTTTCTGGGAGAGCTAGGCCCTAAGGACGTTTGGCCGGGCTGGAGGTGAGCGACGGATCGCGGGTCACCACCGGATCCACGATCTCGTCGATCGCCTTCAGCAGGCCGTCGTCCAATTTCACCCCGGCCGCCGTCACGTTGTCCCGCACCTGCTCCGGGCGGGACGCGCCGATGATCGCCGCCGAGACGTTCGGGTTCTGCAGCACCCACGCCAGCGCCAGCTGCGCCATCGTCAGCCCGGCCTCCGCGGCCAGCGGCTCCAGTCGGGCGACCGTGCCCAGCACGTCGTCGCTCATCCA
Source organism: Actinoplanes derwentensis (assembly GCF_900104725.1). Classification (NCBI taxonomy): domain Bacteria; kingdom Bacillati; phylum Actinomycetota; class Actinomycetes; order Micromonosporales; family Micromonosporaceae; genus Actinoplanes; species Actinoplanes derwentensis. The sequence goes on along the minus strand of NZ_LT629758.1, from coordinate 5,809,117 downwards.
GCGGGCGATGAACCCGGCACCCGACTTGTCGTCGGTGGCCCGCGACCCGGCCGGCGGCTGCTCCCCGGCCTTGTACTTGCCGGTCAGCACCCCCTGCGCCAGCGGCGACCAGACGATCTGACCGAGACCGAGCTCCAGTGACGCCGGCACCACCTCGGCCTCGATCACCCGCCACAGCATCGAATACTGCGGCTGGTTCGACACCAGCCGGATCCGCAGGTCGTCGGCGAGCGGCTTGGCGGCCCGGATCTCCGCGGCCGTCCACTCCGACACCCCGATGTAATGGGCCTTGCCCCGGTGCACCACGTCGGCGAACGCCTCCATGGTCTCCTCGAGCGGCGTGTGATGGTCGAACCGGTGCGCCTGATAGAGATCCACGTAATCGGTGCCGAGCCGCCGCAGCGAACCGTCGATCGACTCCAGGATGTGCTTGCGGGACAGCCCGCTCTCGTTGGCGCCCGGCCCCGTACGCCAGAAGACCTTGGTGAAGATCTCCAGACCGGACCGGCGCTCACTCTTCAAGGCCCGGCCCAGCACCTCCTCCGCCCGGGTGCCGGCGTAGACGTCGGCGGTGTCGAACGTGGTTATGCCACATTCCAGGGCCGCCTGCACGCAGGCGACGGCGGCCTCCTCCGCCACCTGTGAACCGTGGGTGATCCAGTTGCCGTAGGCGATCTCACTGACCAGTAGGCCGGAACGGCCGAGATGACGAAACTCCATGGTTCTTTATAGAACCGGGCGAGCCTCGCCGGGCAACTGCTCCACCGCCGAATCCCGATCCTTGTGCACGACGTCGACGAGCGGCTCCCCACGCCGGTTCAGCGCCCCCCACGACCCGGCCGGGTCCCGCACCAGGAACGCCGACGGATGGATCACCACAGCGGCGTGCACCGGCGGCACCACCAGCTGCCCGGCCCGGTCCACCACCCCGAACCGGTCCCCGGCGTCCACCACGGCCAGACCCTCGTCGGTGAACCCGTCCACCGAACCCCCGACGTGCAGCACCGTCAGGAACCCGTGGAACGCCGGCCGCACCGCGATCCGCCCGTTCCGGTCCACCGCACCCCAGGCGCCACCCTGCCGGACCACCGCGAGACCACTGCGGAACGGGCGCGCGTCCTCGAACCCGGCCGGCGTCACGATCAGCCGGTTCTGCAGGTCGATCGCGAACCAGCCGGAGTCGTCGCGCCGCACCCAGGCCAGGCCCTCCGCGAACGGCCCCACCGCCCGATAGTCGTGCGCCGCCGGGATCACCAGCTCACCCCGGGTGTCGATCAGCTCCCAAGCCGGCGCGCCCGGACGGCGCACCCACGCCACCCCCTCGGCGAACGGCTGCGCCTCCGCGAACTGCGGCTCCACGGCGGCGGCGTACCCCCAGAGGCCCGCCCCGTCGTCGAGCAGCCGCATCGGCGCCTTCGGCACCTCCAGAACCTCGTCGCGGGTACGGGGATAGGGCCCCCAGCCGTCGGCACTGCGCCGGGTGATCTCGTCGAGCGCCAGTTCGATCCGCTCCACCAACTCCGGATCCTCACCCTGACGTACGTCCAGGGCTCGCTCGAAGTGGTTCACCGCCTCCAACAGGCGACCCTGATCGAAAACGGACCGCCCGGCCAACTCGGAGATCTCCGCCCGGACCGCCGACGGCAGTTCCACCGATTCGGCCCGCGCATACAACCGGTCCGCCTCGTCGAACTCTCCCCGCCAGTGCAGCACATGCGCCAGCCGCGCCTGAGCGATCGCCACGGTCCGGAACTCCCCGCTGGCCTCCGCGTGCCGCAGCCCTTCCCGCCCGTCGGCGAGCGCGTCATCCAGCTCACCGAGCACCCGCGAGACCGCGGCCCGCAGACTCAGCAGCCCGGCCCGCACGTTGTCCCGCTCCGCGAACTCCAGCCGGTCACTGAGCCGATCCGCCAGATCCCCCAGCCGTTCCGGCTCGCCAACGGTCTCCCGCAGCGTCCGCGGATCGAACACCCACGGATACGACGCCAGAATCCGCTCCGGCTCAGCCCGCCGCCGATCCGCCGGAGCCTGCTCCCCCCGCCGCTGCCGAACCGGCTCCAGCCGCTCCGAACTCACACTCCCGGCCCGATCCCGGCCCTGCTCCTCGGCCTGTTTGCCGGTGTTCTCGCCGCCCTGCTCCCCGGCTTGCTCGCTGATCTTGTCGCTGGCTTGCTCGCCGGTCTGTTCTGCGTCCTGCCCTCCGGCTTTCGCCTCCGGCAGGATCTCCCGCGAGGCCGCCGCCACACCGGCTTCTGCGGCGCTTCCGGCGGATCCTTCCCCAACCGTCACCCCTTGCGCTGGTACGACCGGAGCCCCGCCCTCCTCGGTCCCCGCCTCGACGACCGCGACATCCACACCGGCCGTTTCCGCAGAGCCCACCGAGACCGCATCGTCCCCGGCCGCGTCGTTTTCAGCGTCGTCGTTCCCGGCCTGATCGCTTTCGGCCTGATCGCCCTCGACCGGGCGGGACGCCTCCATCGACGCGGCCCTGCTGCTGTCGACCTGGCCCTCGGCGCTTTGGCCCTCAGCGTCCTGGCTATCGGTGTCCTGGCCCTCGACAACCGGGTGTCCGGCAACCTCTCCGTCGACGATTGCGCTGTCCGGGGTGTCGCCGTCCGCAACCGGGCTGTCCGGGGTGTCGCCGGTTACCGCCGGGCCGGGCGTCTCCGTCTGCCCGTTCCCGCCGAAGCTCTGCCAACCGGTCCAGGCGTTGCCCCAGTCATCTTTGGACAGGCCGCCCAGGTCCCCGTGCCCACCGAAGTTCTGCCAGTCACTCCAGGCCTTGCCCCAGTCAGCCTCGGACAGACCGCCCAGGTCCCCGTGCCCACCGAAGCTCTGCCAATCAGCCCAGGCCGCAGACCAGACAGCCTCCGAAAGCCCACCGGTGAAGGACTCGCCGCTTCCGGCCTCGGTGTCATCGACCAGGGCGAACCCACCCGAATCCACAAGCACCGCATCAGCACCCACCGCAGCCGACCCGACACCGCCGACCTCCGGCACCCCAGGCTCTTCACCCTCATCGGAGGTATCCGCCAGGTCGGACACGCCTGTCGTATCGCGCGTTCCCGCCAGGTCGGACGCCAGCGCCGGGCCGGAGTCTCCCGTCACGTCGGCGTTTCCTGCAGTGTCGGGATATCCCCGCCGGTCGAGGGCTTCCTCGTCGGTGAGGGACTTCGTGACGCCGATACTCCCGGCCGCAACGATGTTCTTCATCGCGGCGAGGGAGTTGATCCCGCCGGACGGACGGTTCGCCGCACTCTGCTCGCTGTTCCCGGCCCCGTGACTCTCGGCATCCAGTGAACTGTCATCCGCGGGAGCAGGCTGCCCCACCTCAATGCCCGGTTCACGCAATTCAGCGGCAAGCTGCTCGGAGACGTCCTCGCCCTCGTGGGTAGCCTCCGCCGCCCGGCCGCTCTCCGTCTCGAAACGACCGCTCGCCGCCGTGGCCAGGCCGTTCTCAGCGCTGCCGCTCGCCACCGCGGACGGGCTGGTCCCAGCGTGGGAGTACCCGGTCTCGAACCCGGCATCGTCCGGGTCAGCCAATGTCCGAACAACGGCGATCGGCTCGAACGAAACCGGCTCGGCCTCAACTTCGGCCGGCGCCTCGCCCACCGGGGCATCCACAGCGCCGGTCCCAGCATGAACGGTTCCCGCACCGTCATACGCCGGCCCCGACCCGACAGACGGCAGTCCCGCTGCGTCGTTCTCCACCCCAGCCCCGCTGCGGTCGAGATCGTCAGACGCGAACGCGTCATCGGCAGAGTCGCCCGGCGTGAACGCGGCATCCGTGGACGCGGTAGGGGGCGCCGTGTGGACAGAGTCGTCCGGCGAAGGCGCGGTGCCGGGTGCTGCGTGCACTGCCTCGGTTCGTGAACTGTCCGCGTCGGACGACGTGAGCTCCGTCGCTGTAGCGGTTTCAGCCGTAGCGTCCTCGGCCCCGTCTTCGTCTTCGGGCGCGGCGAACCAGCCCAGCGGCCGAACCACCTCGTCGTCGGCCGCCACCTCGTCATCGGGAACAGGTTCGTCGCCGATGACGGGGGTCGTCCCGCCGTGCCCAGTCTGCGAAAGCAGCCACCCGAGACCGTGACCAGCCGGTTCGCTGTCATCCGGTTCGCCAACGGGCGTTCCCCCAACAACCGGAACGCCCGTCGTGCCGGAGATCGTTCCCGGAACGCTTGTCGTGCCAGCGGCCTGGGCCGGAACGCCCGCCGGGCCGACGGCGGGGGACTGACCCGTCCCACCGGCTGGCGGTTCCGCGGAGACGTGTTCGCCTGCCGGGGATCCGGCGAAGCCCGCGTCGGCGGTGCGCTGATCCGGCCGGGCGTGGGTTTCCGTCCCCGCGTAGGTTTCTGTCCCTGCGTAGGGCGCCTCCGGCGCAACGGGGCGGTCATCCGGACCGGCGGATTCTCCGGCGGCGGCGTGCGTTCCGAGTCGGCGCGGGTCGATGGGCCGGGTGCTGTCCTCGGTGAATCCGCGCGCTTCCGGCCCGGTCCGGCGCAGACCGAACGGCCGGGTCGGATCCTCCGGATGCGAGGCGGCACCGGGCCGTTCACCCGCGGACGGCCCATGTCCCAACCGGCGCGGGTCGAGCGGCCGGGTGGGGTCCTGCTCTTCCTCACGCCCGCGCTGCTGCTCCGACCCCTGCGAAAACCCGGTCCCTGCCCCGGTCCCAGGTCCCGGGGTAGCCCCGGTGTGCCCGACCGCGGGTGTGATCCCGGGCTGGACCCGCGGGTCCAGCCCAGCGGGCGCGGTACCCGGGACCACCCCAGCCGTGGACTGAGAGTCCAGACCCGCCACACCGGACACCGGTGCGACGCCAGGGTATGAACCCGCGACACCGGACACCGGTGCGACGCCGGGGTATGTTCCTGCGATGCCGGAGACCGGCGCTACGCCGGATGCGGCAGGCCGGTCCATGCCGGCAGGCCCGGACACCGGAGCGGTGTGACCAGGAACCGCCTGGCCGGGACTGGTGTGACCAGGAATCGCCTGTCCAGGGGTGGCCTGGCTTCGGGCTGCCGGGTCTGGTTGTGGGACGAATCCCGGGGGAGTGGCCGGGACGTGCGGGGCCGCAACGCCGGAGACCGGGGCCACGCCGGGCGAGGTGCGACCTACTCCGGAGACGGGGGCCACGCCGGGTGTGCCGTGGCTCGGTATGGGCTGGCCGGCGACCGGCGGGTAGACCGCTGCCGGTTGGACGACCGGCTGCTGCGGGGTGACCCGGGTCGGCTGCGGTGCGGGGCGGGCGGGTGCGGGGGAGTTCCGGTCCTGCGGCGCGGGCCGCAGGTCGAACGGCGAGTCCGGGGTGCGGCCATCGCGCGGGCCACGGGCCGGGAACGCCTCGGACGGCACCGGACGCGCGGCACCGTAGGCCGGTCCAGCCGGCGAGATCTGTCCCGGAACCGGCCGACCCCGCTGGTCCAGGTCCGGCCGCCCGTACTGGTCCTGCGAAGTGCGCCCGTGCTGGTCCTGCCCGGGATGCCGATATTGGTCGGCAGTGGGCCGTCCGTGCTGATCCGGCGTAGCGCGACCGTACTGGTTGGCGGCCGGCCGGCCGTGCTGGTCCTGCGCGGGGTGTCCGTGCTGATCCTGACCCGGACGACCGGGATGTCCCGGGTCCTGATCGGGCCGGCCTCGGCCTGGCGCGTAGCCGGCCGAAGCGGCAGGCGCCATCGGACCGTCGAACCGGCCGGGCTGCACCGGCCCACCCTGCTGGGGCGCGGGTCCACCCAACGAACCTGGTCGTCCCTGGACACCGGGTCCCCCGGGCGTAGCGCCACCACGAGCACCGGGGCCGCCCTGAACACCAGGACCTCCCTGAACACCAGGACCTCCCTGAACACCAGGACCACCCTGAACACCGGGACGACCCTGAATGCCAGGACCGCCCTGAACACCGGGACCACCGGCGCCGGGTCCACCCTGAACCGGGCCGCCGGAACCAGGACCGCCATATGTTCCCTGGCCGGGAACGCCCTGAGGGCCGCGCCAGTCCTGATTGCCGGGCGTCTGACCGGAACCGCCTTGAGGTCCCCGGCCGGGTCCGCCGGGCGGCGTCTGCCCGGGTCCGTAGGTTCCGCCCGGCATGGAGGAGACCGGCTGGTTGCTGTAACCGCCGGGCTGCTGTTCCCGGCCGGCCGGGTTGCCGACGGGCCGCTGCGGCAACGATCCGCCGCCCGGTCGCCCGCCTCGCCCCGGCGAGACCGGTGCCGAGGCGCCCGGGTATCCAGGGTTGACCGGAACCGAGGAATGTCCCGGGTTGACGGGGATCGAGGGATGCCCGGGGTTGACCGGCACCGAGGGCTGTCCGGGGCGCCCGGGCCCACCGGGCGTGTGCGGGAAGCCGGGAGGCGCGCCGGGGTAGGTGCCGGGCTGTTCACCGGACGCGCGACCGTAGACGGGCGAGACCGGTGCGGCGGGTGTGCCTCCACGCCGGGGGTCGCCCGCTCCGCCTTGGAGACGGTCGTGCATGTGGATGGGCCGGTTCCAGGAGGGCTCGTCGCGGGGCGGCTGTGGTGGGCCGGCGGGACGCTGCTCGGCGCGTACTTCCTCGTACCGCGACTGATTCTGATCGCTTGCCCACGCTGTCCCGAGAACCTGCGCGCGCCCGGCGGGGCTGACCGGCACCGCACTGGCGGGCGCGGACGCACCGCGGGACGCCTCGTAGACCGGGGTGTGCACGGCCTTGCGGCGTCCGGGGTCGCCGGGGTAGCGCTGTCCGGGCAGCGGCTCCCATTCCCAGGTGATCTCGTAGACCCAGGCGGGTTCGTCGTCCCAGCTGTCGCCCGGCCGGGAGCCCCATCCGTTCATCGGGCGCCCTGACCCGCCGAATGGCAACGCTCCGTCACGGTGTTCTCCGCCTGTCCAGAAAATGAGCCGCATCCGGCGGGAGAGCCTTGTAGAGTCTCCCGGCTCCGTCGCGGGGGGTTCAGAAAGGAGATTAACGGCGTGGACCAGCGAGACGCCAGCGTGCCGACGATCTCTCGATTAGGTCCGTTCCGCGCCTCTGTCGCTACTTTCGGTGCACTGATCGGGTCAGGTTTCCGGCGGTACGCGACCTACCGGCAAGCCACCTTAGCCGGAACGTTCACCAACGTGGTGTTCGGCTTCCTGCGCTGCTATGTGCTGCTGGCGGTGGCGGCGGGCGCGGCGGGCGACAGTCCGGCCGGTTACCGGCCGGAACAGCTGGCGTTGTACGTCTGGGTCGGCCAGGGTCTACTCAGTGTCATCGGCATCTGGGGCTGGACGGAGCTGGCGGACCGGATCCGCAGTGGTGACATCGCCGCCGACCTGTTACGTCCGATCGCGCCGGTGCCCGCTTTCCTGGCCGCGGACCTGGGCCGGGCGTCGTACGCGATGATGACCCGTTTCGGTCCTCCGTTGCTGGTGGGTGCGATCTTCTTCCCCCTGCACACGCCGGAACGCTGGCAGACGGTTCCGCTGTTCGTGCTCTCGATCCTGCTCGCGGTGATCATCTGTTTCGGCTGTAAATACCTGGTGAACGCCACCGCCTACTGGCTGCACGACGCGCGCGGCCCGATCATGATGTGGACCCTGGGCTCCGGGGTGCTGGGTGGTCTCTACTTCCCGTTGCGCCTGCTCCCGGACGAGTTCGTGGTCGCGTTGTGGCTGCTGACGCCGTTGCCGAGCCTGTTGCAGACGCCGTTGGACGTGATCGCCGAGCGGGACGGGGCGGTGACGCAGTTCGCCCTGGTGGTCTGGCAGCTGGTGTGGGCGGTCGCGGTCCTGCTGCTGGCGGGGCTGGTGCAGCGGCGGGCCGAGCGGCGGCTGGTGGTGCAGGGTGGGTGAGTTGCGGGCGTACGCCGCTCTGGGTGCCGCGCAGATCCGGTCGGCCGCCTCGTACCGCACGTCGTTCTGGGTCGAGATGGTCGGCAGCATGGGCGCCACGGTGTTCGACGTGCTGACCGTGCTGGTGCTGTTCCGGGCCACGCCGGCTGTGGGCGGATTCACTCTCCGGGAGGCGGTGCTGATCACCGGGATCAGCGCGGCCGGGTTCTCGCTGGCCGACCTGCTGGTCGGGAACGTGGACCATCTCAAGAACCATGTGCGGGCCGGCACCCTGGACGCGGTGCTGGTCCGGCCGCTGGCCGCGCTGCCGCAGTTGTTGCTGATGGATCTGCCGGTCCGCAAGGCGCTGCGGGTGCTGTTCGGGTTCACCGTGCTGGGCCTGGCGGTCGCGGCCAACGACGTCGACTGGACGGCGGCCCGGGTGCTGCTGCTGGTGCTGACCCCGCTGGCGGCCGCGGTGTTCTTCAGTTCGATCTTCGTGCTCAGTGCCAGCCTGGCGTTCTGGTGGGTGGACTCGGGGGAGATCGGGTCGGCGTTCACCTACGGTGGGCGGGACTTCACCTCGTACCCGATCTCGGTCTATGGAAGTTGGTTCCGGAACCTGTTCGCGTACACGCTGGGCTTCGGTTTCATCGCCTACCAGCCGGCGCTGACGCTGATCGGCCGCGACGACCCGCTCGGTCTGCCGGCCTGGTCCGGTTTCCTGTCCCCGCTGGTCGCGCTGGGTGCGGCCACACTTGCCGCGGTCGTCTGGCGATCCGGCATCCGTCACTACCGGAGCACCGGCTCATGATCGAGATGCAAGACCTCAAGAAGGATTTTCTGGTACGGGTGAAAGCCGGCCGTCTCCGGCGGGAGAAACGCACGGTCGCGGCGGTCGACGGGGTGAGCCTGCGCATCGGCCGTGGGGAGATGGTCGGCTACATCGGCCCGAACGGCGCCGGCAAGTCGACCACCCTGAAGATGCTGACCGGTGTGCTGACGCCCACATCCGGGACGGTGTCGGTGTGCGGCCTGACCCCGGTCCCGCAGCGCACCACACTGGCGCTGCGGATCGGCGTGGTGTTCGGCCAGCGGTCCCAGCTCTGGTGGGATCTGCCGTTGCGGGAGTCGTTCGCGCTGCTCCGGCACATCTACCGGGTGCCGCCCGCCGACCACGCCGCCCGCCTGAAACGGTGCCGTGACCTGCTCGACCTGGACGAGTTCATGGACACCCCGGTCCGGCAGCTCTCCCTCGGCCAGCGGATGCGCGGCGAACTGACCGCGGCCCTGCTGCACGGCCCGGAGGTGCTGTTCCTGGACGAGCCGACGATCGGGCTGGACGTGGTCAGCAAGCAGGCGGTCCGGTCGTTCCTGGCCGAACTCGGCGCGGCCGGCGACACCACCCTGGTCCTGACCACGCACGACCTGGCCGACATCGAACGGCTCTGCGACCGTCTGGTGGTGATCGGCCACGGCCGGGTGGTGCACGACGGCAGCATCGAGGCACTGCACGCCCGGTACGGTTCGCGCCGCAGTCTCGTCGCCGACCTGGAGACGCCCCTGCCGGACGGCTTCACCCTGCCCGGCACCACCCTCGCCGCGGTGACCGCTAATGGTCATCGGGTGACCTTCACGCTGGACTCGGCGACCGCCGGAACCGCGGTCGCCGGTCTGGTGGCGGCGGTCCCGGTGCGCGACCTGTCGGTGCTCGAACCGGACATCGAGGACGTGGTGGCCCGGTTGTACGCCGAACGCTAACGGTGCTCCATCACCAGGACCGCCCAGGACCCCGGCTCGAGGGCCTGGTAGCTGTGCGGCACATCACCGGGGAACGTCACGTAGTCACCCGGCCCGACCTCGACCAGCCCGTCGACCGGCCCGACCCGGACCCGGCCGGCCGACACCACCAGGTGCTCGACACTGCCCGGGATGTGCGGGTCGGCGTCGCGGCGGGCGCCCGGTTCGAGTTCCAGCACGTAGACGTCGCGCCGGGTGCCGGGAACCCCGGCCGACAGCAGGGTGCCGGAGAAGTCGGCGCCCTCGGCCCGGATCCGGGGACTGCTGCCGGCCCGGACCACCCGCACCGGCGACGGCGGCGGCTCGATCAGCCGGCTGAACGGGATGCCGAGTGCCACCCCGAGCGCCCACAGCGTCTCGATGCTCGGGTTGCCGCTGCCCGACTCCAGCTGGGAGAGCGTCGACTTGGCCAGTCCGGCCCGGCGGGCCAGCTCGGTCAGGGAGATGCCGGCCCGGTCGCGTTCGCGGCGCAGGGCGGCGGCGATGACGGCCAGCGGCGGGGCCGGCTGCTGCATGTTCGCTCCATCGGTACACGGCGTTCGGTTTGACGAACACTCGACTTGTCGTTCAGCATGTCGAACTATGGGGACGTTATATCGAACGCGAGCCCAACGGCGAGACATCGGAGCCCTGGCCGCCGCGACTCTCGCGGTCGGCGCCTCCTTCGGAGCGATCACGATCGCGTACGGCCTGCCCGCGTGGGTTCCGGTCGTCATGTCGGTGCTGGTGTTCGCCGGCGGCTCCCAGTTCCTGGCCGTCGGGCTGCTAGCCGCCGGCAACCCGATCGCCGCCGTCCTGGCCGGTCTGCTCCTCAACGCCCGGCACCTGCCGTTCGGCCTCGCGGTCGCCGGCACCATCGGCCCCCGCTGGCGGGACCGGCTGATCGGCAGCCACCTGATGACCGACGAGACGGTCGCGTTCGCCCTGGCCGAGACCACCCCGGCCGCCCGGCGTCGCGTCTACTGGCTGGTCGGCGCCACCATCTTCGTCACCTGGAACACCGGTGTCGTCCTCGGTGTACTCCTCGGCGGCGCCACCGGCGACCCCGACGCCCTCGGCCTCGACGCCGCTTTCCCGGCCGGCCTGATCGCCCTGATCCTGCCGTCGCTCCGCGACCGCGACACTCGCCTGGTCGCCCTGACCGGAGCCGCCATCGCAGTCCTGGCGACCCCGGTCCTGCCCGCCGGCCTCCCGGTCATGTCCGCACTCCTGGGCTTGTTCGTCCTCTTCCGCCCCCGCCCCCGCCGCCGCCCTAAGCCCGCCGCCGACCCCGGACCTGTCGCCGGCCACGACCCCACTGCCGGTCCTGACCCTGCCGTCGGTCCTGACCCTGCTGCCGGTCCTGACCCTGCCGTCGGTCCTGACCCTGCTGCCGGTCCTGACCCTGCTGCCGGTCCTGACCCTGCTGCCGGTCCTGACCCTGCTGCCGGTCCTGACCCTGCTGCCGGTCCTGACCCTGCCGCCGGTCCTGACCCTGCCGTCGGTCCTGATCCCGTCGTTGGTTCTGTCTCCGAGGAGGAGCGATGTTGATCGCTGCGATCCTGGTCCTGGCGGCCGGTACCTACGCCATCCGGCTCAGTGGAGTTCTGCTGCGCGACCGCCTGGAACTCTCCGCCTCGGTGCAACGCCTGCTGCCGATGTCCGCCGCGGCCCTGCTGGCAGCCCTGGCCGCCACCGCGGCCCTGATGGCCGGAAGCGAGTTCGCCGGCCTGGCCCGCCCCACCGGAGTCCTGGTCGGAGCCATGCTGGCCTGGCGCCGGGCTCCGTTCGTCGTGGTGGTGATCGCGGCCGCCGCCACGACGGCCCTCCTGCGCCTGGCCGGCGTCGCATAGCCGAAGCTGAAGTCGGCCGGGAAACAGCGAACGCGGAGACCCGGGTGGGCCTCCGCGTTCGCGAGAAAGTTAAGGGTCAGACGGTGGCGCCCAGGTCGACCTTCGGCTTCGGGATGCGCATGCGGCGGAAGGTCAGGCCACGCATGATGCCGTAGAAATACAGCGAGCCCAGCCGTTGGTCGGTCTGTGGGAAGCGGGTCTGGACCTGCTTCTTGATGCGCCGGGCGATGAAGATGCTGTCGATGAGGACGGCGAGCGCCAGAGCGGCCCAGATCAGGTTGCTGGCCAGCTGCACCGCCGGGATGGCGATGGACGAGCCGATCAGCACCACCACGGCCCCACCGATGAAGTACGACCCGGCGGTGCGCCGCGAGTCGACGAGGTCCCGGACCAGCGAACGCTCCGGCCCCCGGTCGCGGGCCAGCAGGTAACGCTCGTCACCGTTGCGCATGCCCTCGGAGGCTTCGGCACGCTCGGCCCGCTGCCGCTCACGGAGCTGCTTGTAAGCCTCCTTGCGGTTGGCCGGCGCCGGGTCCTGCACGCGGCGGCCCTGGGCGACCCGTTTCGGCGTCACCACGCCCAGCTCTTTCTTGCTGGGGGTGTAGCCCTTGGGATGCGCCGAGGCGGAATCCTCCTGGGTTACCGAGGAGGTCGCGTCGGCGACGAGGTCGTCTGGCTTGCGGCGAAACAGCGGGGACACGTGAAGAAGCGTAGCCAAACAGCGCGGTGTGTCACACACCGCGCCGTTGATCGTGACTAAATCGCCGACAGATCCCGTCTCCGGGGTGGGCCGGCGACTGCCCGGCCGGGGCCGTGCGATGACCGAAAAGCGCAGAGAGGCCGGGGATCCCGGCCTCTCTGCTGACGATCCAACTGGACGAACCGAGGGGTCAGGGGCGCTCGACGTGCGCACCGAGGGCGGCCAGCTTGCCCTCGAAGTCCTCGTAGCCCCGCTTGATCAGGTCGACGCCGTACACCCGGGAGGTGCCTTCGGCGGCGAGCGCCGCGATCAGGTGCGCGAACCCGGCCCGCAGGTCGGGGATGCGCAGGTCGGCCGCGTGCAGCTTGGACGGGCCGGCGATCACTGCGGAGTGCATGAAGTTGCGGCGGCCGAAGCGGCACGGGGTGCCACCGAGGCAGTCGCGGTAGACCTGGATGGTGGCGCCCATCGTGTTCAGCGCCTCGGTGTAGCCGAGCCGCTGCTCGTACACGGTCTCGTGCATGATCGAGATGCCGTGCGCCTGGGTGAGGGCGACGACCAGCGGCTGCTGCCAGTCGGTCATGAACCCGGGATGCACGTCGGTCTCCAGCGCGACGGCCTTGAGCTCGCCGCCGGGGTGCCAGAACTTGATGCCGCCCTGGGCGCCGGCGATGCCGTCCCGGGCCACCCGGTCGTCGGTGATCTTCAGCTCGCCGCCGATGGACCGGAAGACGTTGAGGAACGTCATCATGTCGGCCTGGCGGGCGCCGAGGACCTCGATCTCGCCGCGAGTGGCGAGGGCGGCCGCGGCCCAGCTGGCGGCCTCGATGCGGTCCGGGATCGGCTTGTGCTCGTAGCCGTACAGCCGGGGCACGCCCTGGATCTCGATGACCCGGTCGGTGTGCACCGTGATGATGGCGCCCATCTTCTGCAGGATGCAGATCAGGTCCATGATCTCCGGCTCGATGGCCGCGTTGCGCAGCTCGGTGACGCCCTCGGCGCGGACGGCGGTGAGCAGGACCTGCTCGGTGGCGCCGACGCTGGGGTACGGCAGTTCGAGCTTGGCCCCGTGCAGCCCGTTGGGCGCGCTCAGGTGCATACCCTCGGGGGTCTTGTCGACGACCGCGCCGAACTCGCGCAGCGACTGGATGTGGAAGTCGATCGGGCGCGGGCCGATGTGGCAGCCACCCAGGTCGGGAATGAACGCGTGACCGAGGCGGTGCAGCAGCGGGCCGCAGAGCAGGATCGGAATACGGCTCGAGCCCGCGTGCACGTTGATCTCGTCGGTGCTGGCACTCTCCACGCTAGTGGGGTCCAGCATCAGTTCGCCGTCCTCGACACCGGCGGTGACCTTCACGCCGTGCAGCTCGAGAAGGCCGCTGACCACCTCGACGTCCCGGATTCGCGGAACGTCGAAGAGGCGGCTCGGGGTCTCACCGAGAAGGGCGGCGACCATGGCCTTGGAGACGAGATTCTTGGCGCCGCGGACCCGGATCTGACCCTGCAGCGGTGTGCCACCGTGCACGATCAGGACATCGTCGGTCAACGTAACCTCCAGCCGGTAGGCGTCGGAACGCCCGGGGTGATCGAGTAAGCAGAGCGCGGGCGGGGGTACCCGATTCTGCAACCGGGGAAGCATAGCGCTGAGTGACGTAAACGGCAGCCGCCGCAAGGCTTGAATCGCCGTTTAAATGCTGTTGACTAGCCTGATTCGAGTTCTACCTGCCCAGGCGGTTCTCAAGAAGAGCACTTGAGAACCGCCTCAAAAATCCACCAAAAGGATGGATTCATTCGGTTACGCAGAGTCACGGCAAGGCGAGCATCTGGTCCAAAGCGACCCGAGCGTCACGCGCGGTCTTCTCGTCGACCGTGATCACGTTGGGGACCCGGCCCGCGACCAGTTCCTCCAGCGTCCAGACCAGATGAGGAAGGTCGATGCGGTTCATCGTCGAGCAGTAGCAGACCGACCGGTCGAGGAACATGACCTGCTTGTCCGGGTGGGCCAGCGCGAGACGCCGGACCAGATTGAGCTCGGTCCCCACCGCCCACGACGAACCGGCCGGAGCCGCGTCGAGAGCCCGGATGATGTACTCGGTCGAGCCGACGTAGTCGGCGGCCCGCACCACGTCGTGCCGGCACTCCGGGTGGACCAGCACGTTGACACCGGGCACCCGCTCGCGGACCTCCCGGACACTGTCGATGGTGAACCGGCCGTGCACCGAACAGTGCCCGCGCCAGAGGATCATCTTCGCGTTCACCAGCTGCTCAGCGGTGAGACCACCCTGCGGCTTGTGCGGGTCGTAGAGGACACAGTCGTCCAGGTCGAAACCCATCTCCAGCACGGCCGTGTTGCGCCCCAGGTGCTGATCCGGCAGGAAGAACACCTTCGAACCCTGCTCGAACGACCAGTCCAGAGCCCGCTTCGCGTTCGACGAGGTGCAGACCACACCGTTGTTACGGCCGACGAAACCCTTGATGTCGGCGGACGAGTTCATGTACGTCACCGGCACGATCTGGTCGGTGATGCCCAGGTCCTCGAAGTGCTCCCACGCGGTCTCGACCTGGCCGAGCACCGCCATGTCGGCCATCGAACAGCCGGCCGCCAGGTCGGGCAGGATGACCCGCTGGTCCGCAGTGGTCAGGATGTCGGCGCTCTCGGCCATGAAGTGCACACCGCAGAACACGATGAACTCCGCGTCCGGCCGCGCCGCCGCCTGCTGGGCGAGCTTGAACGAGTCACCGGTGACGTCGGCGAACTGGATCACCTCGTCACGCTGATAGTGATGCCCGAGCACGAACACCCGGTCGCCGAGAGCCGCCTTGGCCGCGGTCGCCCGGGCCACCAGATCGGGATCACTGGGAGCGGGCAGATCGCCGGGGCAGTCCACGCCACGCTCGCTCGCGGGGTCGACGCCCTTACCGAGCAGAAGCAGGCTCAACGGGGTGTTCGAGGGTTCGGTCCAGGTCGCCGTCACGCCGCCCATGGTCGCACAGCGGATGAGACGGTAGCTGCGCCCCGGACAGTGGCCTGCCACACTCGCGGGGTGCGCGTACTGATCTGTCCGGACAAGTTCGCCGGTACCCTCTCCGCTCCCGAAGTCGCCCAGGCCGTCGCGGACGGCTGGTCCGTGCCCGGCGACGTCCTCGTCCAGCGCCCGCTCGCCGACGGCGGCCCCGGATTCGTCGAGGTCCTCGCCGCCGCCCTGGACGGCCGCCGCATCCCGGTGGACACCGTCGACCCGCTGGGCCGCCCGGCCCGGGGCGAGATCCTCCACGCCGGCGGCGTCGCCTACGTGGAGAGCGCGCAGGCTTGCGGCCTGCACCTGCTCACCGCCGAAGAGCGAAACCCCAGAGCGGCCACCTCGTACGGTCTGGGCCTGCTCCTGGCCGCCGCGGTCGAGACCGGGGCGGTCGAGATCGTGGTCGGCCTCGGTGGTTCGGCGGTCAACGACGCCGGCGCGGGCATGCTGGCCGCCCTCGGCGCGGCCCCACTGGACGCCGCCGGACTGGCCCTGCCGTACGGCGGTGCGGCCCTGAGCGCCGCGACCGCCCTCGGCGGGGTGCCGCAGCTACGCCAGGTGCGCCTGGTGGCCGCGACCGACGTCGACAACCCGCTGACCGGCCTGCACGGCGCCAGCAACGTCTTCGGCCCGCAGAAGGGCGCCTCCCGCGAGGATGTGCTGCTGCTCGACGCGGCCCTGGAACACTTCGCGGGCGTGCTGGAGCAGGCGTTCGGGATCAAGGACCTGGCCCTGCAGCCGGGCGGCGGTGCGGCCGGCGGGATCGGCGCCGCCCTGATCGCGCTCGGCGGCCGGGTGACCTCGGGTATCAACCTGGTCACGAATCTGATCGGCCTGGACCGGGAACTCGACGCCGCCGACCTGGTGATCACCGGCGAGGGATCGTTCGATCACCAGTCGCTGCGCGGCAAGGTGGTCGCCGGGATCGCCGCCGGCGCCCAGGATCGGGGTCTGCCCTGCGTGGTGCTGGCCGGGCGCAACGAGACCGGTCAGCGTGAGGCGTCTGCGGCTGGTGTGACCGAAACCCACACCCTGGTCGAACATTTCGGCAACGTAGAGACGGCTCTGGCCGAACCGGCCCGCGGCCTGCGGGAACTCGCCGCACGCCTCGCCGGGCAATGGAGTAGGTAGGCAGTTGGTGATCTGCGACCCGCCCGGATTGGGAATCCCCGGGAATGGGGTTAGCGTTGGCCTGTACGGCACATGACCGCACCTGGCAGGGAGATACCTACGTGACCACTGAAGCGCACACCGAGTCGACCGAGGCGACTGCCCCGACCGGCATCAACCTCACCGACGTCGCCGCGGTGAAGGTCAAGGCCCTGATCGAGCAGGAAGGGCGCGACGACCTGCGCCTGCGCATCGCCGTACAGCCCGGTGGCTGCTCCGGCATGCGTTACCAGCTCTTCTTCGACGAGCGTTCGCTCGACGGAGACGTCGTCACCGACTTCGACGGTGTCGAGGTCGTGGTGGACCGGATGAGCACGCCCTACCTCGCGGGCGCGACCATCGACTTCGCCGACCGCATCGACGCCCAGGGCTTCACGATCGACAACCCGAACGCGCAGAACTCCTGCGCCTGCGGTGACTCGTTCCACTGATCCCAAGCAACTCCAGAAACAGGCCGTCCCGTTCACGGGGCGGCCTGTTCTGTGTAACCGACCGGTAGTCTCTAGCCGTAACGACCCCCTGCTCCCCAACCCTGAGGGCCGAAATGAAGATCGCCGTCACCGGCTCGATCGCCACCGACCATCTGATGCACTTCCCGGGCAAGTTCGCCGAGCAGCTCATCGCGGACCAGCTGCACAAGGTCTCGCTCTCGTTCCTCGTCGACGACCTGGTGGTCCGGCGCGGCGGAGTCGCTCCCAACATCGCCTTCGGGATGGCCAAGCTGGGTCTGCGGCCGATCCTGGTCGGCGCGGTCGGCGCGGACTTCGCCGACTACCGGTCGTGGCTGGAGCGGCACGGCGTCGACTGCGACTCGGTGCACGTCAGTGACGTGGCACACACCGCCCGGTTCGTCTGCACCACCGACGACGACCTGAACCAGATCGCCTCCTTCTACGCCGGCGCGATGGCCGAAGCCCGCAACATCGAACTCGGCCCGGTCGACGAGCGCGCCGGCGGGCTGGACCTGGTGCTGATCGGAGCGAACGACCCGGCCGCGATGATCCGCCACTCGCAGGAGTGCCGGGCCCGCGGCTTCCGGTTCATCGCCGACCCGTCGCAGCAGCTCGCCCGGATGGACGGCTCCGACGTGCTGAGCCTGATCAGCGGCGCCGAATACCTGATGACCAACGAATACGAGCGCTCGCTCCTGGAGACCAAGGCCGGGCTCACCGGCGACCAGGTCCTCGAAAACGTCAAGATCCGGGTCACCACCCTGGGCAAGGACGGCGTCGAGATCACCGGTACGGGCCTTGAGCGCATCCACGTGCCGGTCGTCCCCGACGTGCTCGGCGAAGACCCCACCGGCGTCGGCGACGGCTTCCGGGCCGGCTTCTTCTCCGGCATCTCGTGGGGACTCGGCCTGGAACGCTCCGCCCAGGTCGGCTCACTGGTCGCCGCCCTGGTGCTGGAGACCATCGGCACCCAGGAGTACGACGTGAAGCCCGCCGAGTTCACCAAGCGACTGGCCGCGGCGTACGGCGACGAGGCCGCTGCCGAGATCTCCCCCTTCCTCCCGGCCTGAGGCGTAGATCTAGAGAAATGGTTCTAGCGGTTTTCGCCGGACTCCCCGGAGTCGGCAAGAGCACCCTGGCCGCCGCGGTCGCAGCCGAGCTGCCCGCGGCGGTCCTGGCGGTCGACACGGTCGACTTCACCCTGCAGCGCTACGGCGTGCACGAGCACCGGCCCGGCTACGCGGCCTACGGCGTGATCGCCGCACTCGCCGAGGAACAACTCAAGATCGGGCACCACGTCATCATCGACGCGGTCAACCCGGTCAAAGCGGCCCGCGAGCTGTGGACCGACCTGGCCGAACGGATGCAGGTGCCACTCCGCGTCGTCGAAGTGATCTGCGGCGACGACACCGAACACCGGCGGCGGGTCGAGGAGCGCTACCAGGCCCGCGACCACGAAGGCATCCCCGACTGGGTGCGAGTCCTGGAACGCCGGGCCGAATACGAGCCGTACCTCGGCCCACGCCTGGTCGTCGACTCCTGGCTCGCCAAAGACCCGGTCCCACCGGTGATCGACTACCTCAGATAACGCGCCGCACATCGAACGCGTGGCCGTCGGCCGCGACGAACTCCTGGCCCTTCATCCGGCACCAGGCAGGGATGTCGTTGGCCGCGGCCGGGTCGTCGGCGAGCACCCGCACCACCCCACCGACCGGCACATCCGGCATCGCCTTCGCCAGCCGGATGATCGGGATCGGACAACGCAGCCCACGGCAATCAAGCGTGATCAGAACCCGGCCTCCGCCCGGAGATCCGCGACCACACCCGGCAACACCGCCAGGAACCGGTCCACATCCGCCTCCGTGACCCCCCGGTGCAGCGACACCCGCACATTGCCGTGACTGAGCACACCCATCGCCTCCAGCACATGACTCGGCCGCAGCGTCGACGACGTACACGAGGAACCCGACGACACCGCGAAACCACGCCGGTCCAAGGCGTGCAACAGCGCCTCGCCATCCACGTACAAGCAACTGAACGTCACCAGATGCGGCAGCCGCCCGACCGGATCGCCGACGATCTCCACATCCGGCACCGTCGCCGCGACCCGCTCCCGGATCCGGTCCACGAGCGCACCCAGCCGCACCCCCTCAGCCTCCGCCTCACCCGCCGCGGCCCGCAGACTCGCGGCCGCCGCGACCACCTGCGGCAGGCCGGGCGCGCCCGGATTGTTCCCCGGGCGGTGCAGATCATCCTGCGGGTACGGCGACAGCCAGCGCACGCCCTTACGCACCACCAGGACACCGACCCCGGCCGGGCCACCCCACTTGTGGGCGCTCGCACTCAACAGCGACCACCCCGGCGGCAACGGCGCGCGCCCGACGGTCTGCGCCGCGTCCACGAAGAGCGGCACCCCCGCCGCCGCGCACGACTCGGCCGCCGCCGCCACCGGCTGCACCGTGCCCACCTCGTGACTGGCGCTGATCAGCGACGCCAGAGCCACCCCCGGCCGCCGCACCTCAGCCGACCAGGAGTCCAGGTCGAGCCGGCCCAGCCGGTCCACCCCCACCTCCACCGCCTCGGCAGTGCGCGCCGCGTGCAGAACCGCGGAATGCTCGATCGCCGAATGCACCAGAACCCGGCCGGCCCGTTTCCGGCCACCGAGCCCACCGAGCACCGCGGCCTGGGCGGCGGCCGTCCCCGAGGCCCAGAACGAGACCTCGTCCGGACGTACCAGAAGAATCTCCGCGACCGCCTCGGCCGACGCCTCCCGCAACAACTGCGCCCGCCGGCCCACCGCATAGAGCCGGGACGGGTCCGCCCAGCCGTCGGCCAGCGAGGCGACCAGCGCCTCGCGCGCCACCGGGTGCAGCGGCGCGGCGGTGGCGGCATCCAGGTACGCGTGCGCCCCGGCCGGATCGCCTGTGTAATCCACACCGGGAACGGTATCGTCCGGTTGTCCGGGTGTTTTCCTCGACGGCCCCCTCGTGAAGGGGGCCCCGACGCCCCCCGGTGGCGGGCGGTCCGGTCCAGGTCGAGTAGTGTGCGACCGTCGGTGAGCCTTGCCGCCAGGTGTCCGATTCAGGGCAGGCGGCGCTGCTAAGGAGGCATAAGCAGGTGGGCGCAAGGAGTTCGGCCAGAAGGCCGCGGGCGGTAGGCCGGGCGGCCGGGCTGGGTCTCGGCGGCGCTACGCTGCTGATGCTGCTCTCGGGCTGTTCGATCGCGGACTGGGGAGATGCTTTCGGCCACTTCGGCTGGCCGAGCCGGGGCATTACTCTTCAGGCCCATGAGATGTATGACCTGTGGATCGCGTCGACGATCGCGGCCCTCACGGTCGGCGTCGGAGTGTGGGGTCTGATCTTTTGGTGTGTGATCCGGTACCGCAAGCGCGGCGAAGAGCTGCCCGTGCAGACCCGGTTCAACATGCCGATGGAGATCCTCTACACGGTCACGCCGATCCTGATCGTCGCGGTGCTCTTCTACTACACCGCGATCGTGCAGACCAACGTGGACAAACTGTCGAAGAACCCCGACCAGATCGTCGAGGTCGTCGCGTTCAAGTGGAACTGGCAGTTCAACTACCGCGACGGCATGGGGGAGAAGGCCAACACGGTCGCCTCCACCGTCGGGTCGTCGGACGTGATCCCGATCCTGGTCGTGCCGATCGGTGAGAAGATCCGCTTCGAGGAGACCAGCAAGGACGTCATCCACTCGTTCTGGGTGCCGGAGATGCTGTTCAAACGGGACGTGTTCCCGGGCAATGTGCGCAACGTCTTCGAGGTAACCCTCGACAAGACCGGCCGGTACGTCGGTCGCTGCGCCGAGTTGTGCGGCACTTACCACGCGTTCATGAACTTCGAACTGGTCGTCGTCGAGTCGGCTGAGTTCGACCAGTTCCTCGAGGCGAAGAAGGCCGGGAAGTCGACGCAGGAGGCGCTCACCGCGATCGGCAAGGAGCCGTACGCGACACGCACCTCGCCGTTCAACACCCGGCGCCAGTCGCACACCTGGAACCAGCCCGAGACCCAAGCCGCAGGGAAGTAGGACTGTAGTCGTGAGGACCGAATACAAGATCTTCGCCGCGGTCGCCGTGTTCCTGTTCGGTGCGGCCGCCGTCTACGGGGTCTACACCCACAACGTCGTCAACGACGGAAGTGGTGACGGCTACAACGGCGGCATGGAATGGGTCGGCGTTGTCGCTCTGATCCTTTCCGGTCTGCTCTGTTCGATGTGCGCCGGCTTCTTCTGGTTCGTCGCCCGTCGTATCGACCTGCGGCCGGAAGACCGGGAAGACGGCGAGATCGCTGAGGGCGCTGGTGAGATCGGCTTCTTCAGCCCCGGCAGCTACTGGCCGTTCGGGATCGCGCTGGCCTGTGCCGTCGCCGGTATCGGCCTGGTGTTCTGGATGTGGTGGCTGTTGGCGCTCGGACTGATCGCCGTGGTCTTCACCTCGTGCGGCATGCTGTTCGAGTACTACTCGGGCACCCGCCACCCCGAGGCGCATCTCTGATTTCGTAAACCGAGAGCCCGCACCCCTCCAGGGGTGCGGGCTCTCGTCGTTCCAGCCCTCAGGCCCGTCCCATCCGACTCACAACCTGTCTGACTCGTGGCTAGCCGTAGCTCAGACAGGTCTCAGGGTTGTCATTACCTATCTGGTGTACGGCTCGTACGGCTAGCCGTAGCTCAGACAGGTAATACGGCCGGTTGAGGTGTCTGAGCTACGGCTCGAGTGGCCCGGCTGTAGCTCAGACAGGTAATGCGGGTGCTTTGAGGTGTCTGAGCTACGGCTAGCCGTAGCTCAGACGGGTTTTGGGTTCGGGGCTGGGCGTGGTTGTAGGGCAGGACGGGGTGGGAGGGGGTGTTCGTGAGGTGAGGGTTGCGAGGTCGGGAGGGAGTGGTGCGGGCCTTGCGGCGTGGTGGCGTACCAGCGCTGGGGCTTGATCTTGTGGCTTTTAAGCCGCGGAGCGCTGGGCGGGGGCTATCCGGCCCTTTCCGGGGCTCCAGAGGTGCACGACGATCGGGGCCACCACCTCGGCGGCACCGCATCGGGTGCAGACCAGCTCGGGACACTCGTCGTGACCATCCTGGCAGGGCGGCACCTCGAAGAGCATGTCGCCGTCGCAGATGACGCAGCGGTGTTCGCGTTCCTGCACGGGAGTCTCCTTCGCGGGAAGGTGGAATTACCCGGATACCGGTGAACTGTCGTCAACCTGCTGGCGGAGTCGAGTCACCGAAACCGACCAGGTTGAAAATAGTTCATTCGCACGTTGTCACACCGTTCGGGTGGTTTCGGGTAATTCGGACGGCGTGTTGGGGGAAATTCCCGTCACTCGGCAGCCTTCGCGGCCTGCGCCGCCGTCACCCAACGGTCCAGTTGGGCGGTCGTGGCGCCGGAGTCGATCGCCTCGGCGGCCCGCTTGATGCCGGCCCGAAGAGTCTCGTGGAAGTCACCGGGGAAGCCACTGCGGGCGGCGAACGCGGCAGCGGCGTTGAGCAGCACCGCGTCCCGCACCGGCCCCTGCTCGCCGGCGAACGTCCGCCGGGCCACGTCGGCGTTGAACGCCACTTCCCCGCCCCGCAGATCGGCCGGCTGGCTGCGCGGCAGGCCCAGGTCCACCGAATCCACCAGAAGCTCTTCGACCTTGCCGTCACGGGCGATCCAGACCCGGGTGGGAGCGGCTGTGGTGAACTCGTCCAGGCCGTCCTCACCGCGCATCACCAGTGCAGAGTCGCCGCGCCGGGCGAACACCTCGGCCATCACCGGCGCCATCCGCGGGTCGAAACAGCCGACCGCGGCCGCCGTCGGGCGGGCCGGGTTGGTCAGCGGGCCGAGTACGTTGAAGAACGTGGGCACGCCCAGCTCACGCCGGGTGACCGAGGCATGGCGCATGCCCGGGTGGTAACGGGCCGCGAAGCAGAACCCGATGTTCGCCTCGGCGACCGTGCGGGCCACCCCGGCCGGGCCCAGATCCAGCGGCAGGCCGAAGTGTTCCAGCAGGTCGGCGGTGCCGGTGGTGGAGGATGCCGACCGGTTGCCGTGTTTGACCACCGTCACACCCGCGGAGGCGGTCACGATCGCCGCCATGGTGGAGATGTTCACCGTGTTGGCCCGGTCGCCGCCGGTGCCGACCACGTCGACCGCGCTGGTCCGGGTCTGCTCCGGCAACTTGATCAGGGTGGCGTTGGCGATCATCGACTCGACCAGGCCGGCCAGTTCGGCCGGTGTCTCACCCTTGGCGCGCAGCGCGACAGCGAAACCGGCGATCTGCACCGGCGTGGCGTTGCCGGCCATGATCTCGCCCATGGCCCATGCGGTGTCCCCGGTGGCTAGCTCCTCGCCTTTCAGCAGGGCGCTCGTCAGATTGGGCCAGGTGCGTGCGCCCATGGCGCTGCCTCCATCAGGGGGTTGAGGTCTTCAGTTGATGCCCAGCGTGCCCAGGGGAACGGCTCCGTCGCGGCGGGCGCGCAGCAGCCCGGCCACCGTGCGGCCGGTCTCCACCGGGTCCAGCGGGTCGACCAGGGTGGCGTCGACCTGCGCGTACGCGGCCAGCCATCGGTCCGCGGCGCGGGCGATCACGACGCAGGTGGGTGGGGGCGTCAGGTACTCGTCCTTGGTCTGGCGAGCGATGCCGATACCACCGGCGGGGGTCGCCTCGCCGTCCAACATCATCAGGTCGATCTCGTACTCGTCGAGCAGCCGCCGGCACTCCTCCCAGGTGGAGGCCTCGGTGAATTCGACCTGGAGATCAGCGGCGGGTCGCGGGCCGATGGCGAGCCGGATCCGGTCTCGCACGGCGGCGTCGTCGCTGTAGAGCAGAACGGTGTACTGGCTCATCTTGTGCCCCACCTCACGTCCTAGGTGCCGCCGATCGTACCGAACTTGTTATCCGCAGTCTGATCCCGGTTCTCTGCTTCTTGTCTGTCGAGTGCCCGGTCGATGCGTTTGGCTTCTCTCTCGGACTGCCGGACCCACTGGATCACCAGGATGCCGAGCATCGTGACGCTGACGATCTCGCCACCGGCCCACAGGATTCCACCGGCCGTGACCTGGTCAGCCTTCGGATCGAGCCAACTCAGGCCCAGGTTCGGGTACCAGTCGCCGCCCAGCAGTTCGTTGCTCTGCATGATCGTCAGGCCGAGCACTGTGTGGAACGGCACGCTGAGAACCATGAGCAGGGCCCGGGCCGGGTACGGCCACCGGTTCGGCAACGGGTCCAGTCCCAGCAGCGGCCAGAAGAAGAGACAGCCGGTGACGATGAAGTGCACGTGCACGAACTCGTGCACCCAGGCGTGTTCCAGGGTGAGCCGGTAGGCGCTGCTGAAGTAGAGGACGAACGGGTTCGCGATGAACAGGCCGAACGCCACCAGCGGGAACGTGAGGACCCTGACGAACCGGCTGTGCAGCACGCTGAGCAGGACTTTTCGCGGCCTGCCGGTCAGCAGCCGCAGCGCCAGAGTGGTCGGGGCACCCAGGGCCAGGAAGATCGGCCCGACCATGGAGAGGACCATGTGCTGGACCATGTGGACCGAGATCAAGGTCGTGTCGTACGCCTCGATCCCGGTCACCGTGACGGCCGCGATGGAACCCAGTCCACCCACGACGAAAGCCGCGGTACGTCCGGCCGGCCAGTGGTCGCCGCGCTGCCGCAGACGCCAGGCGCCGTATCCGTAGAGCGCGGCGGAGACGAGTAACCCCAGCGCGATCAGGCTGACCAGGTTCACTTCGGTGAAAATCGCCACCGGCGTGAAAGGCGGAAGTCCAGTGTCCCCGCTGACGGCCGCGATTGGGGGCAAATCGTGAGAGTGCACCCTTCGAGGCTAGGCCTACCCGCTGGTCACAGAATATTCCGGGCTGCCCACGGGGCCGGATTGGGGACCCCGGAGGACCTTGGGCCTATCTCGGATGAATAATGAGGCCGTGACAGCGGCAGCCATCGACAAGAGCCGGATCCACTCGCTGACCCGACCCAACATGGTCAGCGTCGGGACCATCGTGTGGCTCTCCAGCGAGCTCATGTTCTTCGCGGCGTTGTTCGCGATGTACTTCTCCATCCGTGCTGCGGACTACAGCATGTGGGAGGAGCACACCAAATCGCTGAACATTCCATACGCCACAACATTCACGGTGATCCTGGTCCTCTCCTCGGTGACCTGCCAGTTGGGTGTCTTCGCGGCTGAGAAGGGTGACGTGTTCGCGCTCCGGCGCTGGTTCACGATCACCTTCGTGATGGGCCTGATCTTCGTTCTCGGGCAGGTCAACGAGTACATCGAACTGGTCCACCACGGCGTCAAGATCAATGGCGACGGGTACGGCTCGATGTTCTACCTGACGACCGGGTTCCACGGTCTGCACGTGACCGGCGGTCTGATCGCGTTCATCATCTACATGATCCGGACGACCATGGGCCGCTTCACCCCGGCGCAGGCCACCTCGGCGATCGTCGTGTCCTACTACTGGCACTTCGTCGACGTGGTGTGGATCGCGCTGTTCGCCATGATCTATTGGCTTCAGTAACCAGCGCCAACGGCGAGGATCGCAACAACAAACCAGAGGGACATCACCCATGACTTCTGACACCCCCGCCCGTAGGCGTGCCCGGGTGTTCGCTCGGCGGGCCGGCGCGCCCAGCCGGGTGCGCCGGCGACTCGGCGCGGCGGTGCGCATGCTCGCCGCCCTGGCCCTGGCCGGCGGCGTCTACACCGCATTCACCCCCGGCGCCTTCGCTGAGGACAACGTCCAGCTCTCCGCCGCCGCGCAGGAGGGCAAGGCGCTCTACGACACGAGCTGCATCAGCTGCCACGGCCGCGACGGTCAGGGCGTGACGGAGCGTGGCCCGAGCCTGATCGGCGTCGGTTCCGCCTCGGTGGAGTTCCAGGTCGGCACCGGCCGCATGCCGATGACCCGGCAGGAAGCCCAGGCCGAGCAGAAGCCGCCGCAGTTCGACGAGACACAGACCGAGCAGCTCGCGCAGTACGTGCAGGAGCTCGGTGGCGGCCCGGAGCTTCCGGCCGGCACCCTCGTCGAGGACTTGGAGGCGAACCCCGAGGCACTGGCCCGCGGTGGCGAGCTCTTCCGGGTCAACTGCACCTCCTGCCACGGCTTCGGTGGTGGCGGTGGCGCTCTCTCGTCCGGCAAGTTCGCGCCGAGCCTCGGTGCGTCGACGCCCGAACAGCTCTACGCGGCCATGCTGACCGGCCCGCAGAACATGCCGGTCTTCGGCGACAACCAGCTCACGCCGGACCAGAAGAAGCAGATCATCACCTACATCACCCTCCAGCTCCAGGAGGACCGTGACCCGGGTGGTCTGTTCAACCTGGGCCGTTACGGGCCGTCGACCGAGGGTGTGGCCATCTTCCTGGTCGGCATCACGCTCCTGGTCTTCACGTCGCTCTGGATTGCGGGGAAGTCATGACGGCGGTCCATCACGGCGAGACCGGCACGCCGGTCGACGTCAATGACCCGCACCTGACGAGGTTCGACATCGTCAAGGAGGGTCTGCGGCGCGACGACATCGAGATCGTCACGTACGAGTCGCACTTCCACGGGCAGAACTCGAAGGCGGAGAAGCGGGTCGTCCGCAACATCTCCTTCCTGTTCCTGCTCTCCGGTGTGCTCACGCTGGGCTTCCTGGTCATCTACATCATCTGGCCGTGGGAGTGGGAGCTCGGGCACCAGCTCAGCGACTACTACACCCCGGCCCTGGGCATCACCCTCGGCCTCGGCCTGCTGAGCCTCGGCTTCGGCATCCTCGCCTGGGCCAAGAAGTTGCTGCCGCACGAGCTGTCCATTCAGCAGCGGCACGGCGAGCCGTCGCCCGACGACGAGCGCCTGATCGCCGGCCAGACCATGCTGTACGTGGCGGACGAGTTGGGTGTCCAGCGCCGGCCCCTGCTCAAGGGTGCGATCGCGCTCGGTGCAGCGCCGCTGGGTCTGGCCATCGCGGCCCCGATCGTCGGCGGTCTGATCCAGAACCCGCACAAGGGGGAGGAGCCGATGATGTACCGCACCGGCTTCAACCCCGTGGAGAACGGCGGCAAGCTGGTCCGGCTGACCCGTGAGGACGGCAGCCCGATCCGGCCCGACGACGTCAGCGCCGGTGGCCAGATGACCGTCTTCCCGGGCATCCCGCACGGCGCCACCAACGAGCACGCCGACTCGCCGACCCTGCTGATCCACCTACGGGCCGACGACGCGGCGACCACCCGTGAGGCGGCCGAGAGCGACAAGAACGGCCGTAACAAGGGCTCGATGTGGGGCAACTACGTTGCCTACTCCAAGATCTGCACGCACGCGGGCTGCCCCGCCAGCCTCTACGAGCAGCAGACAAACCGTCTTCTCTGCCCGTGCCACCAGTCGCAGTTCTCCATCACCAACAACGCGCAGCCGGTTTTCGGACCCGCGACCCGGCGTTTGCCGATGCTGCCGCTTACAGTGGATGAGGAAGGTTTCTTCGTGGCAGCGTCCGACTTCAAGGACACCGTCGGACCTGACTTCTGGGAGCGGCCGTGAAGCGCCGAAAAATGGACCTCGCTGAGGCCCCGAAGACGTTCGCCAAGGGGGTGGACGACCGGTTCCGGGCTGCCACTCCGCTGCGTGGCCTGCTGAACAAGGTCTTCCCGGACCACTGGTCCTTCCTGCTCGGCGAAATCGCCCTGTTCTCGTTCGTCGTCCTGCTGCTCACCGGCGTGTTCCTGACCCTCTTCTTCGACCCGTCGATGAAGGAGGTCGCCTACGACGGCGAGTACCTCGGCCTGCGCGGCACGATGATGTCCGCTGCGTACGAGTCGTCGCTGCACATCTCGTTCGAGGTGCGCGGCGGTCTGTTCATGCGGCAGATGCACCACTGGGCGGCGCTGCTGTTCATGGCGTCGATCATCGTGCACATGGCCCGCGTCTTCTTCACCGGCGCGTTCCGCAAGCCGCGTGAGATCAACTGGGTCATCGGCGTCCTGCTGTTCCTGCTGGGCTTCTTCGCCGGCTTCACCGGTTACTCGCTTCCCGACGACGGTCTCTCCGGCACCGGTCTGCGCATCGCCTCGGCGATCATGCTGACCCTCCCGGTCATCGGCACCTGGCTCTCCGCCGCCATCTTCGGCGGCGAGTTCCCCGGTCACCTGATCATCGGCCGGTTCTACATCGCGCACGTCCTGCTCATTCCGGGCATCCTGCTCGCGCTGATCGCGGCCCACCTCGGCATCGTGTTCAAGCAGAAGCACACCCAATGGCCGGGCCCGCTGCGTACGAACACCAACGTGGTCGGCGAGCGCATGTTCCCGCGCTACGCGATGAAGCAGGGCGGCTTCTTCATGGCCGTCTTCGGCGTCATCGCGCTGATGGCCGGCCTGTTCCAGGTCAACCCGATCTGGCTCTTCGGCCCGTACCGCGCGGCTGAGGTCTCGTCCGCTTCGCAGCCCGACTTCTACGTCATGTTCATGGACGGCCTGGTCCGTCTGATGCCGAACTGGCAGATCTACATCGGCAACTACAGCCTCCCGCCGATGTTCTGGCCCGCCGTGGTCGGCCTCGGCGCGCTGTTCACGCTGCCGATGGCGTACCCGTGGCTAGAAGCGCGCAAGCTCAAGGACAACCGCACGCACAACCTGCTCCAGCGGCCGCGTGACAACCCGGAGCGTGTCGGCATCGGCATGATGGCGCTGACGTTCTTCGTCGTCGCCACCATCTCCGGCTCCAACGACGTCATCGCTGACAAGTTCCACATCAGCCTGAACGCGATGACCTGGGCCGGCCGTATCGGCCTGGTCATCCTGCCGCCGCTGGCCTACTACATCGCGGTCCGCATCTGCCTCGGTCTGCAGCAGCACGACCGTCAGGTACTGGCCCACGGTGTGGAGACGGGCATCATCAAGCGTCTCCCGAACGGGAAGTTCGTCGAGATCCACCAGCCCCTCGGGCCGGTCGACGAGCACGGGCACCCGATTCCGCTCGAGTACGCGGGCTGGGTCGTCCCGAAGAAGATGAACCGCATCGGTGCCCTGGCACCGGCGGTCAAGGGCTTCTTCTTCCCGGTCGAGCAACCGGCCGAGATCCCGGTCTCCCCGGCTGTCGGCGGTTCCGCCAAGCGCGAAGAGATCAAATCCGGTCGCTGATCGGTTGTTCGTTGGAAGGCCCGCCGGGGTTTGGTTCTCTCGGTGGGCCTTCCGCTTTTTGTACGCGTGGGGTCGGTTCTGGGGCGGCGGTGGCCACTCCGGGCGGTCAGGCTTGATCCCTCCGTGACCACCGCCGCCCCAGAACCTTCGGCTAACCCGTCGCTGGCGCGCTTTCGCGATTCGGACCCGGTAGTTTCGAGCATCCCCTGCCCTTCGGGTTTCCCCACGCCGTTCGGTTCTTCACGCCGGTGTTCTGGGTCCGGAGCGCGGCACGGTCGGGACTGCGTGTGGTGCGGCTGGTGCCGGGGCCGGTCGGCGCATGTGGTCCGGGAGCGTGCGACTGCGGCAGGGCTTGCCGGTGGCAGGAACCGATCATCTGGTCTGTGAACAGTCCCGCCGCCACCGAGCCTTCCCGAACGCTTTCGGGTCTGGGCCCTCCGGGGTCCGCGCTGACTGGGCGCGAAGCTCTCAGCGGCTGCCTCTATCGCCTTCGCTGGATCACCTCGGCCCTGTTGTTGCTGAGGAAGGTGATCAGGTCCTGGAACGGTTCCTCGCCCATCGCCTGTCGGGAGGCTTCCGCGTCGCTCCAGATCAGCGTGAACGGGGTGATGGCGCCCGCACTGCCGTTCAGGTGGCCGCCGACGTCGTCGAGGTCCCAGCCGACGTAGCCGCCGGGACCGTTGATCGCCTCGCCGAGGGCGCAGCAGAAGTCGGTGACGTCGGCGATGTGGCGCCCGTCCACGTGGTAGGTGCGGCCGGGCGGGTTGCCCGGGACGTCGTGCCGGTGGGCTGCCTGCGCGAGAGACAGCCACCGGGACCGCGACTCGGGGGCCAGCGACGTCCAGGTGCCCGATTCGGTGGGCGGTCGTTCCAGCCAACTGTCCCAGAACGGGCGGGCCGCGGTCGGCAGCGTCTCGTAGGCGCCCTGGTCCAGATCCACGTCCCACAACCCGGCACCCGGGGATGATGGGCGGACGGCCGTGATGTCGGCGAAGATGCCGCGCAGCGAGGTGTCGAGCAGCCGCCCGTCCGACGCCCGGCCCTCGATCGTCGCCTCCAGCCTGAGGCCGGCCAGCGGCACGGTCCGGCCCTGACCGGTTGATTCCGGCTCAGCCGCCGCGTAGGACTCCCGATCGATCATTCGGTCCAGGAACCAGGGCTCCGGGCGGAAACCGAGCAACGTGACCGGCGGGGTGTCCAGTTCGGGGCGGCGGCGGAAGACACCCTCGACTGTTCGGAACCGGACCAGTGTGGTCTCGTAGTCGGGTCCCATCCGGAAGCCGTCACCCGGCGGGACCTCGTAGGCGGGCTGCTCGTGCCGGAACCTGCAGACCCGGCCGGTCAGCTCGATCCGGCCGTCCGCGGCACCCACCACGGTCACGTCTTCCAGCCAGGTTTCGCTGCGGCGGACACCATCGACGAAGGTCTCCAGGACCACCGCGTCCATCCGCTCCGGCCGACCGCCGAACCCGTTGACGGGCTCACAGTCGATGAGGGTGAAGCGTTCCAGCCGGGGCGGCGGGATGTCAGCAAAGAGGCCCACGATCTCGGCGCACTCGCCGAGTAGCCGCCCGGATTCCTCCATGCCTTCGCTGAATTCGTCGGTCAGTAGCCATCGCAGCGGTGTGGTCGTCAGGTCATCTCCTGGTGAGAGCCAGCCGAGCCAGCCGAGCCAGCCGAGCCAGCCGGGGTGGCAGTGGAGAGCCGGGCGGGCGCTTCGCGGATGGTGCAGGCCGCAGTGAGAGGGCAGGGTAGTGAAAGCGGGGTCGGCTGGAGTAGCCGGCTGCCGGGTGGTGCGGCGACAACTCCCTGGTGAGGGGTCAGTCGGCGTCGGGGAGACCGATGGCGAAGGCGTCCTCCAGGTCGTGCTTGGAGTAGGCGCGGAACGCCACGAACGTCTCGCTGTTGATCACGCCGGGGGTTTTCGAGATGCGGCCTGCGATCACCTCGGCGATGTCGTCGAAGCGCGGGACCCGGACGATCGCGATCAGGTCGACGCCGCCGGCGACCGAGTAGACCTCGCTCACCCCGTCCAGCGCGGCGAGGGCTTCGGCCACCTCGGGAATCGAGTCGGTTGCGCAGTCGATGTGGACGATCGCGGTGTTCACCAGCAGGCTCCTCAACTGGGCGGGTGGATCTCGGTTGGCCCCATGCTATGCCGTTCCGTATTCCGCTCGCACCGGCCTGTGGATGACGGATCAGGCCTGTGGACGACGGGAACGGCCGGGCCCGCGATGCGGTTAACGTCGGCCGGGACGAGGAAGCAGCGCAGAGGGAGGAACAGCGGGAGGCAGGGCAGCAGGAGGCAGGGCAGCAGGAGGCAGGGCAGCAGGAGGCAGGGCAGCAGGAGGAAACGGCCGTGATGGTACGCAGGTGGGAGGGAGCATGCGCGGGCCTGAGGGTCAGTGGATGGTCAGGCCGTCGGCGGTTCGGATGGCGTCGGTCAAGGTTTCGCCGGCGGGGACGTGGGCTCCGGGGAGGAGGACGCAGCGGCTGATCGTGCCTTCGACGTGGGCTCCGGGGCCGATCACTGAGTCGGTGGCTGTTCCGGTGACGGTGGCCGACGGGTCGGCTAATACGCCACCGGCGGCGTGCTGGGTGGCGGCGGCATGCAGGTTGGCGGCCAAATAGTCGGCGGGGGTGCCGGTGTCCAGGTAGTAGCCCTCGTAGGGGATCAGTTCCAGGTCGCCGGCGGCTTCGGCGGGGCGCCAGACGACGCGGACGAGGCTGCTGTCCACCTCGGCCAAGTCTTTGAGGTAGCGCCAAGGGATCAGGGAGAAACCGGCGAAGCGCTGGCCGCTGAAACCGCCGGTCTCGCCTGGGCGGCACGGCAGGGTCAGCATCCGCACGGTGTCGCCGGACCAGCCGTCGAGCAGGGCCGCGATGTCCTTGCCGGGTTCGCGGAACGGGTCGTGCAGGTAGGCGTCGGCGTTGCCGGCCAAAGCGGCCCGGCCGTCGATCCAGGGGCGCAGGCGGGCCAGTCCGCCGCCGGTGCCGATCGGGCCGTTCGGCTCGACGGAGAGGTGCGCCCGATCGCCGACGTGGGTGACGACCTGGTCGGCGAGGTAGGCGGCGTTGACGGCGACAGTGGCGGGCCCGGTGAGACCGACACCGGCCAGGCGGCGTAGCCCGTGGTCGAGCAGGGCGAGATTGCCGACGGGGCAGAGCGCCTTCGGCAGCGTGGTGGTGAGCGGCCGCAGACGGGTGCCCTCACCGGCGGCGAAGACGACCCCGGCAACGGCGGTCACTGGGCGTCACCAGGGAGCGGAGCGCCGTCACCGGGGAGCGGGGCGGCATCGCCGGGGAGCGGGGCACCGTTGCCGGGGAGCGGGGCGCCGTCGTCGGGGAAAGCGGCCTGGTAAGTGCCGGACGGCAGGGAAGGAGGGAGTTCGCCGGAGCGGGGGCCGATGCCGTAGATGCCGAGGAGGCGTTCGGTGGGCCAGGTCAGTTTCGGCAGGTCGGTGATCGCGAACCACTGTGCTTCCAGGACCTCGCCGCCGTCGACGACCAGAGGGGTGCTGGAGGCCGGTACCGAGGCGAAGAAGACGGTGTCGACCACGCCGCCGTTGGGGTGGACGATCGCGTTCGGGTTGCCGGCTGTCAGGTGACTGGGCTCGACGCGTACGCCGGCCTCTTCGAAGAGTTCCCGGGCCGCGCCGACGGCGGGCAACTCGCGGGCCTTGAGCAGGCCGGCCGGCAGGCCCCAGCCGCGGCCGGGGGGCTGGCGCAGCAGCAGGATACGGTCGGGGGATTCCGAGTCGCGGACCACCGTCACCGCGCCGACCAGGTATTTCGGTGACACCAGCCGGGCGATCTGGCGGCGGATCGGGAGGGGCAGCCCGTAGAAGGCCTGATAGGCGAGGCCGCGGATCTGCCGCTGAATGTTCACGCGCGTAAGGCTAACGGGGGACGTCGAACGACTCAGTCGGGGTGGTCGACGAGGGCGATGAGCTGCTCGACGACGGCGTCCGGTTCGAGGCTGCGTTCGCAGACGGCGACGAGCAGGGTCTCCAGGTCGGGATAGCCGAGTTCTTCGGCCAGGCGGCGCAGCGGCACCTCGCTGGCCAGGCCACGGTCGTGTTTGCGGAGCGTGAGCCCGATGGTGGCGCGACCCAGGCGGACTTTGTCGGCGATGCTGATGCCGGGCTCGTTCTGTTCGTCGAAGAACCGGTTGATCTGCATCTGGGCCTGGCTGGACTTGACGAAGCCGAGCCATTCCCGGCGCGGGCCGCGCGTGGAGTTGGGGCCGGTGTCGGCGTCGGCGAAGATCTCGACCACGTCGCCGTCGCGCAGCGGGGAACTGAGTGGGGCGAGACGCCCGTTGATGGTCGCGGCCAGGCAGTGGTCACCTTGGCGGGGGCCGAGTTCGTACGCCAGGTCGACCGGTGTGGACTGGCCGGGCAACTCGTAGGCGTTGCCGTGGGCGAAGACGGTGATCTGGCCTTCGGCTAGGTCACAGCGCAGCGAGCTGAGGAACTGGGCGGCGTCGGTGGTGTCCTGCTGCCAGTCGAGTACCCGTTTCAGCCAGGTGAGCTGGTCGGCGCCTGGTGGCTCGTCGGATTCCTTCGGGTACCGGTAGCTGGTGGCCACTCCGTACTCGGAGTAGCGGTGCATCGTCTTCGTCCGGATCAGGACCTCGACCAGTTTGCCTTCCGGGCCCACCACAGTGGTGTGCAGGGAGCGGTAGAGGTTGTTCTTCGGGGAGGCGATGAAGTCCTTGAACCGGCCGGCCACCGGGCGCCATCGGCCGTGGATCGCGCCGAGCGCGGCGTAACAGTCGGTGTCGGGGCCGTCCACGATCACGGCGATGCGGGGCAGGTCCAGCGGCACCGGATGATCGCCGGCGACGGTGTCCTTCCAGATCGAGTAGTAGTGCCGCGGCCGGGGTGTCACCTCGGCGGTCACCCGCTGGCGGCGCATCGCGGTCCGGGCCTTCTGCGAGACGTCGGCGACGTATTCGTCCCAGCCGGGGCGGCTCTTCACGTGCTCGTCGATGCGGGCGAACGAGTCCGGTTCGAGGTGGTAGAGCACCACGTCGTCGAGGTCGCGTTTGAGGGCCTGGATGCCGAGCCGGTCGCAGAGCGGGACGAGCACGTCCAGGGTGGCGGTCGCGATGCGGGCCCGGCTGGCGGTCGAGCGGGCGCCCAGGGTGCGCATGTTGTGCAGCCGGTCGGCCAGTTTGATGATCAGGACCCGGACGTCCTTGCCGGCGGCGACGATCATCTTGCGGATCGTCTCGCCCTCGGCGGCCTTGCCGTAGTACGCCTTGTCGAACTTGGTCACCCCGTCGACCAGGTGCGCCACCTCGTTGCCGAAGTCGCCCTGCAGAGCTTCGAGGGTGTAGCTGGTGTCCTCGACCGTGTCGTGCAGCAGGGAGGCGACCAGGGTGGTGGTGTCCATGCCCAGCTCGGCGCAGATCTGCGCGACCGCGAGTGGGTGGGTGATGTACGGATCGCCGCTCTTGCGCATCTGACCGCGGTGCATGCTCTCGGCGATCTGATAACTGCGGCGCAGGATGGCCACGTCAGCGGACGCGTGAATGCCGCGGTGTGTCCGGGCCAGCTCGGCGACCGGATCGTCGTCGTTGTGCTGGAAACTCAGCAGCGAACGCAAGCGCCCCGTGAACGAGGGGGACGTGCTGGTCGGCATGGCACGACCGAATGCGGCGCCGTGGCCGGCGTCGACGTCCACCCGGACACCCCCTCACCGATCGTCCACGCCATCAGCCGATGCGTGGAGTCGCCTCGCGTTTCTCTCTCCAGCGAATCATCGGAGGGGCCGGATCGCCAAGGCACTGGCCCGCAATTGTGACGAAAACATTTTCCGATGGTTCATTCACGAAAGAGCTGCTTGCTCTACAGCCTATGCGAGCGAGCGTCATCCAAACGGTCAGTTACCGATAGGCGAAAGGTTGAGTCTTGTGTCGAGGTGGCCGCTTCAGCCCTGCTCAGGAGGCTGGCGAAACGCGCGGCGCCACGAACCGGTGACACCCAGTCGCCGGACATCTCCACCAACCGGGTGTCCGGCTTCTCCAGCCAGGACTGGATCCGCTCGGTCTCCTCGGCGGTCGCGGCCGGAACCGGGCCGAACCCGGACGCCACCGTCTCGGCCGTCAGCTTCGCCGCGTCCAGGGTGGGCCGCGGATGTTCCCGGGGTGGCGAGGTGGCCGCCGCCGCCAGCCGCCCGTGCCGGATCACCGCGATCTCCCAGCCGCCCCGGTCGTCGCGGCGGGCCGCCACCAGCTCCGGCAGCCGGGTCAGCGCGTCCAGCCGCTGCATCCGGATCAGCGCCCGCAGCAGTGCGATCAGCCGGGACCGGACGACCGCCGCCTCCTCGTACCGCTGCTTGTCCGACAGCGCGTCGATGCGGGTCAGGATCGCCTCGACGACCGGCCCCGGATCACCCGAGGTCGCGGTGCGGAACGGCAACGCGGCGCGGACGTCGTACTCCGCCGGGGTTATCTCGTGCTCGCACGGCGCCGGGCACCGGCCCAGCTCGGCCAGCGCGCACGCCGGCGTCTTCGAGCGCAGCGAGAGCTTGTGGTTGCACTGCCGCAACGGCACGGCGTCGTAGACCCCGGCCGCGGCCAGCTCGGCGGTCCGCCGCGACGAGAACGGGCCCAGATAGGTGGCGCCGTCCTCGGCGAGACGCCGGACCACGGACAGGCGCGGGTAGGCCTCCGCGGTCAGCTTCAGCCAGACGACCCTCTCCGGAAACTTCGACCTGCGGTTGTACGGCGGGGCGTGCGCCGCGATCAGCCGCAGCTCACGCACCTCGGCGTCGAGAGGATGCGCGCACTCCACCGCCTCCACCCGGACCGCCGCGGTCAGCATCTCGGAGATCCGGGCCCGTTTCTCCCCGGCGGTGAAATAGCTGCGCACCCGGGTTGCCACGTCCTTCGACGTGCCCACATAGAGCGGCCGGTCGTCGGCGGCCCGGAAGATGTAGATCCCCGGCACGTGCGGCAGCCCGTCGGCCAGGTGCCGCTGGCGGCGCTGCGCCGGGGTGACCGCCTTGGCGAACTCGATCGCGTCACCGAGCGTGTGCACTTTGAAGCCGCCCAGCCGCTCGATCAGCCCGTGCAGCACGTCGACGGTGGCCTTCGCGTCGTCCAGCGCCCGGTGGTTGGGCTGCACCTGGGCGCCGAAGAAGTGCGCGAGGGTGCCCAGCTTGCGGTTCGGCACCTCGTCCTTGGTCAGCGCCCGCCGGGCCAGCGCCGCGGTGTCCAGCACCCGCGGGTTCGGCCACGGATAGCCGTGCCGGGCGCAGGCCGCCTTCAGGAAACCCACGTCGTACGGCGCGTTGTGGGCGACCAGGACCGCGCCGCGCAGGAACTCCAGCAGCGCCGGCAGCACCGTCTCGATCGACGGCGCCGGCCGCAGCATCGCCTCGGTGATGCCGGTCAGCACGGAGATGAACGGCGGCAGCGCCACACCCGGGTTGACCAGGGTCGCGAACTCGCCCAGCCGCTGTCCGCCGCGCACTTTGACCGCGCCGATCTCGGTGATGCCACCGCCGTCCGGGGCGCCGCCGGTGGTCTCCAGGTCGAGCACCACGAACGTGGCGTCCGCCAGGGACAGCGCGGCCGGGCCGACCGTCCCGTCCGCGGCCAGCAGCGTGTCCAGAGTGCCCTGCACGTAGGCCGGTTGAGTCACGGGCGGCAACGATAGAGCGGGGGTACGACACGAACCGGGACCGGGGCGAGAAAAGATCACTTGCTCCACTGGGCGAATACGCCGTGCACGGTGTGAGAATGGGTGGATGTCCGCACTGCAGAACCCAGATGACCGCCCCGAGGAGGAGGCGGCACCCGAGGCTGCGGAGCTCACCCTCGAATCGGGCTTGTCGCTCGAAACGGACATCTCACCGGAGCCGGTGCTGCCCGAGGCGGTCCGTCAGCGGATCACCGTCCTCGCCGCCGCCGCGCTCCCCGCTCTGCCTCCCGACGAGTTGCCGGTCGCGTTGCGGCGGGTCGCCCGGTTCGCCCCGAACCGCCGGGCCCGTCTCGGTGGCCGGGACATCGCCGCCCAGCTCGTCGCCGACCCGCTCTTCCGGCAGCGCATCGGCGCCCGCATCGTCACCGAGGCCGGTGACCTCGGTGCCGCCGTGACCAGCGGTGTCGCCCCCGCCGCCGCCGACCCGGTGGAGGTCGCCGCCCTGGCCTACCTGGCCCGTCCGGACGGCTGGCGGGAGCTGATCGGCGCGGCCGGCGACGCGGTCCGCGCCGAGGCCGACAGTGCCGCCGTCACCGCTCAGGCCCGCGCCGCCGAGCAGCGCGCCACCCGCGCCGAACACGACCGGGCCGTCGCCCGGGTCGAGGCCGATAAGTTGCGCGACGAACTCGCCCGGGTCCGCGAGGAGATGGGCCAGATCCGCGAGGAGGCCCGCTCCACCGCCAAGGCGCTGCGCGAGGCCCAGGCCGCCCAGAAACGGGCGAGTGATCTGCTGGCCACCGAGAAGGGCCGCGCTACGCGCGTCAATCAGGACCACGAGGCGGAGGTACGGCGGATGAAGTCCCGCCTCGCCGACGCCGAGGCCGCCGCCGCCAGCGGTAAACAGGCCGCCAAGGACGCGCGGTCCGTCGACGACGCCCGCCTCTGGCTGCTCCTGGAGACCATCAACCAGGCCGCCACCGGCTTGAAACGGGAGCTGGCCCTCAACCCGGCCGACAAACTGCCCGCCGACTTCGTGGCCGACGTGTCCGCCGAGCGGCCCGGCGCCCCGGAGCGGTCCGCGGCCCGCGCCCAGGACACCGACGACCCCGGCCGCCTCGACCAGCTGCTCGCCCTGCCGCGGGCGCACCTGGTGGTCGACGGCTACAACGTGACCAAACGCGGCTTCGCCGACATGTCCCTGGAGCAGCAGCGCAAACGCCTGATCACCGGCCTCGGCGGGATCGCCGCCCAGACCGGCGACGAGGTCACCGTGGTCTTCGACGGGGCCGAACGGGTGCACGGCCTGCCACCCGCGCCACGCGGCGTGCGGGTGCTGTTCTCCCGCAAGGGCATGACCGCCGACGAGCTGATCCGCCAGCTGGTGCGGGCCGAACCGCCCGGCCGCCCGGTGGTGGTGGTCTCCTCGGACCGCGAGGTCGCCGACGGGGTGCGGCGGCATGGCGCCTACCCGATGGGCGCGGACTCCCTGCTGCGCCGGCTGTCGCGTTCGTGACCCCGAGACTCTGGGCGATCGGTACGTTCGCGGTGCTGCTCGTGGCGCTGATCGCGGTCGCCTTCGCGACCGTCCCCCGGCACCGGGCGCCCGCCCCGCGCGCCGACCAGCTGGCCGCCCTCGACCAGCTGCCCGCCGAGAAGGTGGCCCGCGGCCGGGCCTTCCACGCCGAACTGCGCCCCGGCTCGTACACCGGCATGGTCCTCGGTCTGCTGGTCGCCCTCGCGCTCGGCCTCACCCCGCTCGGTGCCCGTCTGGTCGAGCTGGCCGGTAAACCGTTCGGTGACCACTGGCTGGCCCGGGCCGTCCTCGGTGGCCTGGTGATCGTGGTCCTCACCGAACTGGTCACCCTGCCGCTCGCGGCGTGGCGGCACACCATCGTGGCCCGGTACGGCATCTCCACCCAGACCTGGGGCGGCTGGACCGTCGACCTGCTGAAATCCCTCGCCGTCGGCGCGGTTCTCGGCGCGATCGTGCTGGCCGGGTTCTTCGCCGTCACCCGTTTCGCGCCCCGCTGGTGGTGGGCGTTCGGCGCGGCCGGGGCCGCCGGACTGGTCGTGCTGCTCTCGTTCGTGCTGCCGGTGCTGGTCGAACCGGTCTTCAACCGGTTCACCCCGATGGCCGACGGGCCGTTGCGCACCGAGCTGCTCGAACTCGCCGCCCGCGACGGCGTACCGGTCAAGGACGTGCTCGTCGCCGACGCGTCCCGGCGCACCCGCGCGGTCAACGCCTACGTCTCCGGACTCGGCCCGACCCGCCGGATCGTCGTCTACGACACCCTGCTGACCGAGGCCACCCCCGGCGAGGTGGTCTCGGTGGCCGCCCACGAACTCGGCCACGCCAAAGACGGTGACGTGCTCACCGGCACCCTGCTGGGGGCGCTCGGCGCGGCCCTCGCCGTGGTCTTCCTCTACCTGCTCGGCTCCTGGCGGTGGCTACTCGGCCTGGCCGGTGCCGACTCGATCGGCGAACCCCGGGCGATCGGCCTGCTCCTGGCCGTGACCACGGTGGCCGGGCTGATCACCGGCCCGGCCCAGGCCTGGGTGTCGCGCCGGGTCGAGGCCCGCGCCGACACACACGCCCTCGCCCTCACCGGCGACCCGGACACCTTCGCCGCGATGCAGCGCCGCCTCGGCACCGTCAACCTGTCCGACCCCGACCCGCCAGCCTGGGAGCACACCATGTTCGCCTCGCACCCGTCGACCGTGCAGCGGATCGCCGCCGCCCGAGCCTGGGCCCGGGGCGAACGATGACGCCGGCATCCCGACGGCCGTCCGGCCGCCGAGCCCGGGGAGAACGCTGATGGCGCGGACCCTGCTGGTCACCAACGACTTCCCGCCGCGGCCCGGCGGGATCCAGCAGTTCGTGCACAACCTGGCGGTACGCCAGCCGAAGGACTCGATCACGGTCTACTCGTCGACCTGGCGGGGGGCCGCCGAGTTCGACGCCGAGCAGCCGTTCGAAGTGGTCCGGGAGAAGACCGGGATGCTGCTGCCCACCCCGGCCGTCGCCCGTCGTGCCGCCGAACTGGCCCGTGCCCACGACTGCGACAGCGTCCTGTTCGGCGCCGCCGCCCCGCTCGGGCTGCTCGCCCACGGGCTGCGCCGCGACACCGGCATCCGCCGGGCGGTCGGCATCACCCACGGTCACGAGATCGGCTGGGCCGCTCTGCCCGGCGCCCGTGGTCTGCTGCGGCGGATCGCCCGCGGCACCGACGTGCTCACCTACCTGGGGGAGTACCAGCGCACCCGCCTCGACAAGGCCTTGCACGGCCTGACCGACCTGAAACGGCTCGCCCCCGGAGTGGACGTGGACAAGTTCCACCCCGGAGTGGACGGTTCGGCCGTCCGGGCCCGGCACGGGCTGACCGGCCGCCCGGTGGTCGTCTGTGTCTCCCGGCTGGTGCCGCGCAAAGGCCAGGACATGCTGATCCGGGCCCTGCCGGAGATCCGCCGACGGGTGCCCGGGGCGGCGTTGCTGCTGGTCAGCGGCGGGCCCTACCGTAAGACCCTGGAGCGGCTGGCCCGGGAGAACGACGTCGAGTCCGACGTGGTGTTCACCGGTTCGGTGCCGTGGGCGGAACTACCGGACCACTATGCGGCCGGTGACGTCTATGCCATGCCGTGCCGTACCCGGGCCGCCGGTCTTGATGTGGAAGGTCTCGGCATCGTCTATCTGGAGGCGTCCGCGACCGGGCTGCCCGTGGTCGGCGGTGACTCCGGTGGTGCTCCGGACGCGGTCCGGGAGGGGGAGACCGGCCACGTGGTCGGCGGCAGCGACGTGCCCGCCATCGCCGCCCGGGTCGCCGAACTGCTGGCCGACCCGGTCAAGGCGAAGACGATGGGCGAGGCCGGCCGGGCCTGGGTGGAGCGCGAGTGGCGCTGGGAGACCCAGGCCGCCCGCCTGACCACCCTGCTCGACGCCTAGAGCGGTGCGTGAGTGAGTTCGTGAATCCGGATTTGCCGGTGGACGGATGCGCTCTTACCACATAAGAACAGTGGTAACGAGAGGCGGTCGTCTATGCCGGACCCCGTTGCCGAGAAGACTTCAACTGAAGAGGACGAGGCGGTCACCCCCGAGGGGATGCTGGCCGAGCAGGAGGGGGAACTGGCGCTTCCCTACTGGCTGACCAGCACCGAAGAGGCGGCCAACACCACGTTCCTGCAGATGGTCCGGCGGCTGCCACGGCTGCTGCGGGAAGCCTGGCTGCTCGCCTGGCGGGCCAGCCCACGGACCACCCTGGCGGTGCTGGCGTCGCAGGTGGCCGGCGGGGTGGCGGCCGCGGTGGGGCTGATCAGTGTGGTCGGGGTGCTGGACGGGCTGTTGCGGGCCGGGCCGACTCCGGAGCGGGTACGGGCCGCCGTACCGGCGCTGGCGCTGTTGATCCTGGCCCTTGCCGTTCGGGGTCTGCTGCAGTCGGCGGCGACGGCGGCGCACGGGCGGCTGTCGCCGATGGTGTCCGAGGCCGCCGAGATGAAACTGATGGATCTGACCACCCGGGTGGACCTGGCCACGTTCGACGACCCGGGCTGGCGCGACGCCATGGAACGGGCCCGGGACCGGGGCACCTTCGCCGCCCAGCAGGTGGTCGACCACAGCATCGACCTGTTCACCCATCTGATGGGGCTGATCGCGGCGGCCGGAGTGCTGGCGGT
Organism: Actinoplanes derwentensis; assembly: GCF_900104725.1. Lineage (NCBI taxonomy): Bacteria > Bacillati > Actinomycetota > Actinomycetes > Micromonosporales > Micromonosporaceae > Actinoplanes > Actinoplanes derwentensis. The sequence goes on along the minus strand of NZ_LT629758.1, from coordinate 5,767,924 downwards.
GCTCCATCCGGCGCTGCTGCCGATGCTGGTGCTGGCGGTGCTGCCGACCGGGTGGGCGGCGGTCCGGTCGGCGCGGCTCGGCTATCGCAGCCGGCTGCGGCTGATCGCGGTGTGGCGGCGGCAGCGGATGCTCGCCTACCTGTTGGCGGCCCGCGAACCGGCCGCCGAGCTGCGGGCCTTCACAGTGCGGCGGTTCCTGCTCACCGAGGTCGGGCGGCTGCTGCGGATCTCCACCCTGGAGGAGATCCGGGTGATCGGGCGGGTGGTCCGGACCAACCTGCTCGGGCAGGCGCTGAGCGGGCTGGCGACCGGGCTGGCGTACGCGATGTTGTTCGGGCTGCTCTGGACCGGCCGGATGGCGCTGGCCACCGCGGGCGCCGCCGCCTACGCGATCAACATGGGCATCGGGAAACTGACCGAGCTGGCGTTCACCGCGAACCGGGTCTACGAACAGGGCCTGTACTTCGCCGACTTCCAGGGGTTCTGCGACCTGTCGCTGGCCCGGGCCGAACCGGACGGGAACCGGGCGCCGGACGCCTTCGCCGAGATCCGCCTCGACCACGTGACCTTCAGCTATCCGGACGCCGACCGGCCCGCGGTCAGCGACGTGAGCCTGACGCTGCGGCACGGGCAGATCATCGCCCTGGTCGGTGAGAACGGTTCCGGCAAGTCGACGCTGGCGGCCGTGCTGGCCGGGCTCTACCGGCCGCAGACCGGCACGGTGACCTGGGACGGCGTGGACGCGGCCGGTTTCGACCCGGAGACCGTGCGGGAACGGGTCGCGGTGGTCATGCAGGAACCCACCCGGTGGCCGCTGTCGGCGCGGCTCAACATCGCGATCGGCCGCCACGATCGGCCGGCCACCCTGGAACGGGTGCGGGAGTCGGCGCGGGCCGGAGACGCGCACGACTTCGTGATGGAGCTGCCGCGGGAGTACGAGACGCTGCTGTCCCGGCATTTCACCGACGGTGCCGACCTGTCCGGCGGGCAGTGGCAGCGGCTCGCGGTCAGCCGGGCCTTCCATCGGGACGCGCCGCTGCTGATCTGCGACGAACCGACCGCGAACCTGGACGCGCGGGCCGAGCACGAGGTCTACCGGCGGTTGCGGGACCTGGCCGCCGGGCGGACCGTGGTGCTGATCACGCACCGGATGGCGAGTGTGCGGGAGGCCGACCGGATCTACGTCCTCGATCACGGGGCGGTGATCGAGGAAGGCGGCCACGAGGAGCTGATCACGGCCGGTGGACTGTATGCACAGTTGTTCACGTTGCAGGCCAGCGCCTACCAGACCGCGTGACCGCATGTCACGGTCATCCTATGGATCCGGTGGGGATGGGTGCCGTCGCCGTGGGACTGTGGCGTCGGCGACACGACGGGCGGGTGGCCGCCGTGTCCGCGGCGAGCGAGGATCGGCATATGCGGGAACTGCTGGAAAGGCTCGGGGTCGAGCCGGCTGACGCCACACTGCTGCAGTTCTCGACCGCCTTCTGCGCGCCCTGCCGGGCGATGCGGCGGGTCAGTGCCGAGGTCGCGGACCTGCTTCCCGGCGTGCGGCACGTCGAGGTGGACGCCGAGAGCCATCTGGCGGAGGTCCGTGAGCTGGGGATCTGGCGTACACCCACGTTGTTGATCCTGGACGCCGACGGCCGGGAGGTCCGCCGCGCGACGGGGGTGCCGACCAAACCGCACCTGATCGCCGCGCTGGCGGAGATCCTCCCCTAGCCGGATTTCGCGGTGACCGGGTCGGGCATCGGGTCGACCGGCATGACCGCCGCCGGGAGCGGGTCGGTGTGCGGCGACAGCGGGTCCGGAGCCGGCTGCCCGGTTCGGGTCAGCCGGCGTGAGGCCGGCACCAGCAGCATCGCGGTGCTCGCGACGAGCAGGACACAGCCGCAGACGGTGAGGACGCGGTCGATGCCGAACCGGTCGGACAGCGGCCCGGCCAGGGCGTTGCCGATCGGCATGGCCACGAACGACGTCATGTAGTCCCAGGAACTGACCCGGCCGAGCGCCCGGTGCGGCACGTTCTCCTGCAACGAGGTGTCCCAGGCGACGTCGTAGAAGAGCAGGCCGGCGTAACCGATCACCGCGCCGATCATGATGGCGGCGAGGGTGCCGGGCCAGACGTACGCGAACGCCCACACCGACATCAGCGGCAGCGCCAGGAGCCCGGCGAAGAGCAGCCGCCGGGGCCGTAGACGGATCCCGATCGCCGAGCCGATCACCCCGCCCAGTCCTTCGGCGGCGGCGATCCAGCCGATGGCGTGCGCGCCGCCGAGCCGTTCGAACGCGACGATCTGCACCAAGACCAGGATGACGCCGTTGGCCACGTGGTAGACGCTCGCGCCCATCAGGTTGCTGAACAACCAGCTCCGGCTGCTGATCTCGCGCCACCCGGACCGCAGCTCGTGGATGGCGGAGGCCCGGGGGCCGCGCGGGGCTCGGACCCGGATCATCGCGACGGCGGCCAGGGAGGCCAGGAAGCTGACCGCGTTGATGGCGAAACCGGCCGGCGCGCCGAACACGGCGACGGTGATGCCCGCGGTGGCCGGCCCGGCCACGCCGCACATCGACTGCAGCAGGCTGAGGGTGGCGTTGGCCTTCTGCCGGTCCTCGGCCGGGACCAGCAGCGGCTTGAGGGCGCTCATCGCCGGGTTGAAGAAGCTGCCGGCGCCGGCCGAGACGACGGTCAGCACGCAGAGCAAGGTCAGGTGGTAGCCGCCGGTGGCGAACATCGCGGCGATACCGGCGGTGGCGGCGAACCGGATCGCGTCGGAGGCGACCATCACCCGCTGGGGTTGCAGCCGGTCGGCCCAGATGCCGCCGAAGAGGGTGCCGGCCAGCAGCGTGAGGATGTTGGTGGCCATGACCAGGCCCAGGTCGCGGGCGCCGTCGCCGGTGGTGATGACGGCGACGGCGAGCGCGACCGTCTGGAAGGCGTTGCCCAGCCAGGAGAAGCCCTGACCGGCGGCGAGCAGCCGGAAGTCACGTGTCATGAGCCGAGACGGTAGTTCATCGTCTAACTATCAGCAATCTAATAGTCAGAGAGGTGGCAGACTTGCGTCCCATGGAAGACAGCGTGGACGAGCACGTGGCCCGATGGGCGGGGTTCTGGAAGAAGGAACCGGCCTTCGCACCCGAGGTCGAGGGCGCCCTGGTGCGGATGAAGTTCATTCAGCGCTGGATCGACCGGGCCGACCTGGCGATCTTCACCGAGGGCTTCACCGTGCAGGACTACAAGACCCTGCACGTGCTGATGGTGCAGCCGTGGCCGACCGAGGCGACCCCGGCGCAACTGGCCGAGGCGGCGAACGTGACCCGGGCGGCGATGACCAGCCGCCTGGACCGGCTCGACGAGGCCGGGCTGATCACCCGGCAGATGGACGGCGCCGACCGGCGGCGAGTGATCGTCCGGCCCACGCAGAAGGGCCGGGAGATGTGGAACAAATACATCTTCAAGGGCATGGCGGTCGACCAGCGGGCCCTCGGGGCACTCAGCGTGCAGGAATTGGCACAGCTCAACGGGATCCTGCGCAAAGTCCTACTATCCCTGGAGGAATAGTGGGCGGTATGGAACCCCGCACGCCGAGCGGGAGCCGGCCAGCCCCGTGCGGTTCGCCCAGCTCGTGGGCTTCACCTTCCTGGCCGTCTCCGCGGCGGGTCACCTCAGTGGTGCCGAGATCGTGGTCCTGGTCGCGGCGACGTGCGGGCTGCTCGCCGCGTTCCTTAACGCAGCGTTCGGGCTCTGCCTGGGCTGCGAGGCCTATATCTTGATTCGGCGCCTGAAAGACAGAAACGCCGAATCGGTCCGGAATGTCTAGAACTGTTTCTGCGTGGTGAGTTCGGGTGCGAATCGAACCCGAAGTCACCACGCGACCCTGGCTCTAGAACTTCGGGGCGTCCGGCGCTTCGAGCAGACCCAGACGGAGCGCCGTCATCAGCGCCTGCGCCCGGTTGGCCGCACCCAGCTTCTCGTACAGCTTCGAGATGTGGGTCTTCGCCGTCGACTCCGAGACGAAGAGCTGCTTGGCGATGCCGGCCACACTCATGCCGTCGGCGAGCAGGCGGAGCACCTGACCCTCCCGCGGCGAGAGCTGCGGACCGGACGGAGCGAGACGCCGCTTCATCGCCTCGGCCAGATCGGCCGCGGTGAACGCGCTCGGCGCCGACGCGGCATGCCGGGCAGCCGCCACGACCTCGTCCGCGGGAGCGGTCTTGGGGACGAACGCGCTGGCCCCAGCCTCGAGAGCGCCGAAGAGCTGATCGTCGCCCGCATACATGGTCAGGACCACGATGCCCATGTTCGCGTTGTTCTTCCGCAGGGCGCGGGTGGCCTCCAGGCCACTGCCGTCGGGCAGGCGGAGGTCCATGATCACGACATCGGGCTGGAGGGCGCCGGCCTGGCGCACCGCCTCCGCCGCCGTGGCGGCCTCGCCGACGACCTCGAACTGACGGTCGCGCTCGAATGCGTGTCGCAGCCCCTTACGAATCAGGTCGTGATCGTCGACAAGGAGGACCTTGGTGCGCGTCGTCGGCGCCGGACTGGTCGACATGCTCGGGTTACTCCCCTTCTTGCGCGGAAACGCTATCCCGCACGCTATCGCGCCGAGGCGGTGTTCCGAGCACTACAGCGACGGTTGTCCCGCTCGGGTGTCGCGGAGTGATCTCGAGACGGCCTCGGATGCGTTCGGCGCGTTCCGCCATGATGGTAAGACCGTATCGTCCGTCGGGCCGGGTGTCCGCGAACCCCTTGCCGTCGTCGGAGACTTCGATCTGAGCGTACGGCGGGTCCACCGCGCAGGTCACCCACAGATTCGACGCCCCCGCGTGCTTGCGCGCGTTGGTGATCGCCTCCTGCGCGATCCGCAGCAGTTCGGCCTCGGTCGCCGCCGGCAGCCGGGCCGTCGACTCGTCGAACGTGAAATGCACCCGCAGACCGGCACTGGTGCCGAGCGTCCGCGCGTACTCCGCGATGGCCGGCGCCAGACCGCCGTTGCGATCGACCTCGGACCGCAGCTCGAACAGGCTCAGCCGCAACTCGGTGATCACCCGGGTCACCTCGGCCCGCAGCGACCGCAGCTCCTCGGCCGTCTCGTCGGCCCCCTCCGGCAGCGTCGCCTGCGCGTTGTCGATGCCGTAACCGACCATCACCAGCTCCTGCGCGACCCCGTCGTGGATCTCCCGGGCCAGGCGCTGGCGCTCCTCGTTGGTGGCCAGCGACCGGACGTCGTCGAAGAGCAGGGCGGCCTCCAGCCGCAGCGACGCCGGGCCGGTCACCTCGGTCACCGCCTGAACCACCGGCGACGGGTACGCCCCCGGAGCATCCGTCTCCAGGATCACCAGACCGATCGTGCGGACCCCGGCGACCAGCGGCACCACCAGCGAGGACACGTCGCCGCCCTGATGACTGCGCGCCTGGGACCGGCTGGCGGTCTGCGGCTGCTGCGTCGCCCAGGCGTCGGCGATCCCGGAGTCGGCGTCCAGCGTCGTCTCCCAGTCGACCCGCTCCGCCCCGGTCTGCGCCAGCACCACCAGACGGCCGCCACCGCTGGCCGACAGCACCGCCGCCCGGTGCCCCGCCGCCACCGCCCGCAACTCCTCCAGCAGGTGCTCGGAGATGCCACCCGGATCCAGCGTCGCGCCCGGCAACGACCGGGCCACACTGCGCAGCTGAGTCAGCAGGCGGGTCGCCTCCGCGTACGGCTGCGGGGTCGGCTCCGGCGGCTGCAGCAACTGGCGCATCGTCTCGGCGGCGAACGTGATGATCGCGCCCAGCACCAGCCACTGCCCGCAGGCCGCCAGGTAACCCGGCTGGCTCAGCGGCTCACTCGGCCCGGCCAGAGCGCCGCCGGCGGCCATCGTGGCGGCGGCCAGGCCGAGCAGCCACACCCCCTCGGCCGGGCGGCGCCGCAGCGCCGCGGTGAGCAGCGGCACCGACAGGTAGGGCAGCACCGCCTCGGCCCCGAACCCGGCGTCGACCCGGTCGGCGACCTGCGCGGCCGCGGCGATCGAGCCGGCCGCGAGACAGGTCACCACGACCTCGGCGGCCCGGCCCAGCGGGGCCAGATAGGCGTGCCCGCGGGCCACGAAACCGGGGACCACCGCGATCGCCAGCAGACCGATCCAGCCGAGCTGCACCGGATCGCCGGTGGCGGTCCAGGTCAGCGCGGCGACCAGCAGGAGCATGACGACGCGTGCCGCGGCTTCGGCCGGGCGGATACGCGTGGGATCACTGACGAGGGCTGGCACGTGACGGATGGTATCCGTACCGGCGGGTTCCGGCTCGTGCACGCACGCCCCGGTTCGTTCCCGGGGTGCCTCCGGCAGGTAGCCTCCGGAGCATGGCGGACACCTCGGCACAGTCGATTCAGGTCCACGCGCCGCTGGCCCGGGTGGCCGCGGTGATCTGCGACTTCGCGTCATATCCGGAGTGGGCCGAGTCGATCAAGAAGGCGGAGATCACCGAGGAGTACGAGGACGGTTACGCCGCCCGGGTGCGCTTTCAGATCGACGCCACGGTGCTGGTGGACGAGTACACGTTGGAGTACGCGTACGCCGACGATCTGTCCCGGATCGAGTGGACCCTGACCGAGCCGTCGAAGACGCAGCGTTCCCAGGAGGGGTCGTACGACCTCGTGGCGAACGCGGACGGCAGCACGACGGTGACGTACACCCTGGCGGTGGATCTCGCGATCGGGATGCTCGGGATGTTCCGCCGCAAGGCCGAGAAAATGATCATGGATACGGCGTTGCGGGAGCTCAAGCGCCGCGTCGAGAGCCAGCCCGCGGCCTGAGCCGCGGGGCTTGAGGGGAGCGGACATGCCCGGGACAGCGCGGGAGGAAGCGGAGCGGCTGGTCGCGGCGGTCCTCGCCAGAGCGTCAGCCGGTTCGTCTGGTTCGGCGCCCGGCCCGGCTGCCGGATCGCCTGGCTCGTCTGGTTCGGCTGGCTCGTCTGGCTCGGCTGGATCGCCCGGTTCGGCTGGCTCGTCGGCTGGTTCGGGCGCCGGATCGTTCGTCGGGGATGGCCTCGGTCAACTCGGTGAGTCGGTGATGGGGCTGCTCGCCGGCCTTGGTGCCAGTGCCGCCGCAGCCGGTGCCACTGCCGGCGCGGGCACCACCGGTGCCGCCGGATCCTGGTCGACCGGGAGCGCCGAGTGCTGCGTCTGCCCGGTCTGCAAAGCGATCGCGTCGGTGCGCGACCCGAGCCCGGAGACTGCCGCGAAGCTCGCCATCAGCGCGGGGGAGATCGCCAGCGGGGTGGCCGGGCTGATGCGCGCGTTCTCCGCGATGACCGCTCAGCCGGCCCGCCCGCCGGCGCCCCGGCCCAAACCCGCACCCTCACCGGATCAGGCCTGGGCCGCGGCGACGCGGACCGCCGGCGACGAGCCGCTCGCGGCCGGTCCGGACGCCGACGCTGATCCCTGGGGCGCGGCCAGCGCGGACGACGCCCGCCGGGCCGAGGCCGAAGCGGAGACGGCGCGAGTGGCACGGGCGCGGGAACTGGAAGCCGAACGGGAGCGGGCCCGGGAGGCCGCCGCCGCGGCCCGGGCCCGCGCGGAGGTCGCGAAACAGGCGGTGGCCCGGGCGGTCGAGCTGGCCACCGCGGCCCGCGACGCCGGGACCGGCTCCGCGGCATCGGAGGCGGCCGCTCCCACCGGATCGCCCCCGGCCGATTCCGCGAGGGCGTCCACCGGCGATTCCGCGGGTTCGTCTCCGGGGGCTTCCGCAGGGTGGCCCGCGGGATCGTTCCGGGGGGATGTGTGGGCGATGGCGACGGCCCCCGAGTCACCGGTGACGGACGCTACGGAGCCGGAGGCCGGCGACGATGACCGGCCCCGTAGCGTGGATCATCAGCGGGGTGCCTCGGCGCCCGAGGACCGCGACCCGGGGCCCGGCGACGGCGCCCGTCCCGGCGGAGCGGTGTGAACTGTTTGCAGAGGGGACGGGCAGCGTGACGCTGACCATCGGAATCGACGTGGGCGGCACCAAGGTCGCCGGCGGTGTGGTCGACGAGCACGGCACCGTGCTCGCGTCGAACCGGCGGGCGACGCCGGCCGACGACCAGGCCGGCACCCGGGACACGATCGTCGAGGTGGCGGCCGAACTGGCGGCGCATTACCCGACCGCGACCGCGATCGGCATCGGCGCCGCGGCGTGGATCGACGTCACCGGTTCGACGGTGCTCTTCGCCCCGAACCTGGCCTGGCGCGACGAGCCGTTGCAGGCCTACGTGAGCAAGGCCACCGGCCTGCCCGTGGTGCTGGACAACGACGCCAACGTGGCCGGCTGGGCCGAGTTCCGGTTCGGTGTCGCCAAACACGCCGACTCGATGGTGATGATCACCGTGGGTACCGGCATCGGCGGCGCCGTCGTGATCAACGGCAAGCTGTGGCACGGCGCCCACGGCATCGCCGCCGAACTGGGCCACATCCAGTCGGTCCCGGACGGGCACCCGTGCGGCTGCGGCCGGCTGGGCTGCCTGGAGCAGTACGCCAGCGGCAACGCCCTGGTCCGGTTCGGCCGGGCCGGTGCCCGGCAGGAGCCGGATCGGGCCGCGAAACTGCTGGAACTGGCCGGCGGCGACGCCCTGGCCATCACCGGGCGGCAGATCACCGAGGCGGCGCGGGCCGGCGATGGGGTCGCGATGGACGCGTTCGCCCAGGTCGGCTACTGGCTCGGGGTGGCGTTGGCGGACCTGGCGCAGAGCCTGGACCCGGACATCATGGTGATCGGCGGCGGGGTGATCGACGCCGGGCCGCTGCTGATGGGCCCGGCCGAACGGGCCTACCGCGAGCAACTGGCCAACCGGGACCGTTTCCCGGTGGCGGAGATCCACGCCGCGTCCACCGGCAACGACGCCGGGGTGGTCGGCGCGGCCGACCTGGCCCGCGGGATCTGAGGCGGCCGGGATGTCCGGGGTCCCGCTGCGGGTGGTCAGCTGGAACGTGCACGGCTTGCGCGACGACCGGGCCGCGCTGACCGGCCTGATCCGGGAACTGGCCCCGGACGTCCTGGTCGTGCAGGAGGCGCCGCGCCGGTTCCGGTGGCGGCAGAAGTGCGCCCGGCTGGCTGCCGAGACCGGTCTGGTGGTGGCCGCCGGCGGCCTGCCGTCGCTGGGCAACCTGGTGCTGGTGAACCTGCGGGTGCGGGTGCGGCGGTCCTGGTGCCTGCGCTACCCGCTGACCCCGGGCCGGCACATGCGCGGCGCCGTCTTCGCCGAGGGCACGGTGCACGGCGCCCGGTTCACCGTCTCCGGCTCGCATCTGGCGACCGATCCGGCGGAGCGGCCGTCCCAGGCCGCCGTCTGGAAGGCCGAGCTGGATGCGGTCAAGAGCCCGTTGATCGTGGCCGCCGACCTGAACGAGGGCCCCGGCGGCGGCGCGTGGCGGACGGTCGAGGACGGCCTGCTGGGGTCACCCGACGACGTGCCGACGTTTCCCGCGGCGGAACCCCGCCGGCGTATCGACGGGCTTTTCGTCAGCCCCGACGTGGCCATCGAACGCTACGAGATCCTGACGAGCGACCGGGCACGCGCAGCGAGTGATCATTTACCGATCGTGGTGGACCTTTTGCTCCCTTCCTCCTAGGCGCGCCGTCTGCAAGGATCGCCGGGTGCAAGACTCCCCGGACCTCGGTGACCGTGGTGACGCCGTGTGCGTCGTCGGTGCCGGCGCCAGCGGCCTGACCGCCATCAAGAACCTTCGCGAGCAGGGCTTCGCGGTCGACTGCTACGAGCGCGAGACCTCCGTCGGCGGCGCCTGGAACTGGCGTCACGACCGCAGCCCGGTCTATGCCGGAACCCACCTCATCTCGTCCCGTCCGCTGACCGAGTTCCCTGACTTCCCGATGCCGGACACCTGGCCCGACTACCCGCACCACAGCCGGGTCCTGGAATACCTGGAGCGGTACGCGAAGCACTTCGGGCTCGGCGACCACATCTGGTACGGCATGGAGGTCGTCTCGATCACCCCGGTCGACGGCGGCCGCTGGGACGTGACCATCCAGTCGACCGGCGGCGGCTCCTCCCGGGTGCAGCGCTACGCCGCCGTGGTGATCGCCAACGGGCACAACTGGGCGCCGGTGACCCCGGAGATCCCCGGCGACTTCCTCGGACAGGTGATCCACTCCAGCGCCTACAAGGACCCGGCACGGCTGCGCAACAAACGGGTCCTGGTGATCGGCGGCGGCAACACCGGCTGTGACATCGCGGTGGAGGCCGCCCAGCACGCCGACCGGGTGTGGCACTCCACCCGGCGCGGCTACTGGTTCGCCCCGAAATACGTCGGCAGCCGCCCCGCCGATCAGCTCGGCAACGAGCGGGCGCCGTCATGGCGCCGCCGCCGGCGGGCCCGCCGGATCGCCGCCGACCTGACCCGCTGGGGCATGCCGGCGCCGGAGCACACCCCTTTCGAGAGCAACCCGGTGGTCAACGGCCTGCTGCCGCACTATCTGGGGCACGGCCGGATCGAGCCGGTGCCGGACGTGACCGGCTGGGACGGCAACACGGTCGAACTGGCCGACGGCAGCCGCATCGAACCGCAACTGGTGATCACCGCGACCGGCTACCGCCCCCGCTTCGACTTCGCCGCCCCCGAACTGCTCGACGCCGACGAACACGGCCGTCCCGACCTGCACCTGCACGTGTTCGCCCGGCGGCATCCGACCCTCGCCGTGGTCGGCCTTGTGCAGCCGGACAGCGGACTCTTCCCGATCGCCCACTGGCAGAGCGTCGCGGTGGCCCGCTGGCTGCGGCTGCGCGCCCGGGACCCGGAGAAGGCCACCGAGGTGCAGCGGGAGGAGTCCCGGCGGCCCCTCGAATCGTGGGCCCGCCGCAAGGTGGTGCCGACCCGGCGCTACTGGTTCGAAGTCGGCCACGTGGACTACCTGCGCGCTGTCGAGGACCTTTTGACTCGGATGGAGAAGACGTCATGATCTCCCTTCGGTGGAACGGGGAGACGAAGTGAGCGAGATTCTTCGCTTCCAGGACTGGTCGGATCCGGTTCCGGCCGGTGACCGGGAGGTCGTGTCGCGGCTGCCCGAGGACGACGACGGCAGCCGACCGCCACTGCTGTTCGTACCGGGCATGGGCCATGACGGCTGGGCGTTCGCCGAACACTGGCTGGCGCACGCCGCCTCCCGGGGGTTCCCGGCGCACGCGGTCACCCCGCGCGCCGACGGTGACCTGCGCGCGCAGGCGCACGACGTGGTGCAGACGGCGGCCGCGCTGCCCCGCCAGACGGTGCTGATCGGCCACGGGACCGGCGGCCGGGTGGTGGCCCGCGCCTTGGGCCGTTATCCGGCTCGGGCGGCGGTCCTGGTGGCCCCGGTGCTGGACGGCTGGGCGGCACTCGGCTCGGCGCTGCGCGGCAACCCGGCCGGGACGGTGCCGGCGCTGTGGGGTGGCCGGCTGCGGTTCTCCGCACGCCAGCTCTTCGGCCCGGCTCTGCCGGCTGAGGAGGCGACGGCCCATCTGAAACGGATCGGGGCCCGGCCACGAGCCGAACTGTTCGGCCGGGACACCCTGCCGGCGCCGGTCGGTGACCCGCCCACGCTCGTGGTGGGCAGCCCGGACGACCGGGTGGTCCGGCGGCCTGCCCTGGACAAGGCGGCGGCCCGGTACGGCGGTGCCCCGCTGCTCTTTCCCGGCATGGGCCATTACCTGATGCTGGAGACGAGCTGGCAGGAACCGATCGACGCGATCCTGGACTGGCTGCAGAAACAACTACCGGCCTACTGAGCGCTGCCGGGGCGGCCGGCGGCGGGTCGGGGGAGTCCCCGGCAGGGCGCCGGCCAGCCGCCCGGTGTGATCCAGCGCGGACAGGTAAGCGCGGGCCCACGCCAGGATGTCGTGGTCGGCCAGGTGCCGCCGCATCGCCGACATCCGGGCGCCCAGGTCCGCGCGGTCGGCCTCCATGGCCCGCAGCAGGGTGTCCTTGAGACCGTCGACGTCGTGCGGGTTCACCAGGAACGCCTGCTCCAGTTCGGCGGCGGCCCCGGCGAACTCGCTGAGCACCAGCGCGCCGGCGCCGTCCTCGCGGGCCGCCACGAACTCCTTGGCGACCAGGTTCATCCCGTCCCGCAGCGGGGTCACCACCATCACGTCCGCGGTCTGGTAGAGGGCGGCCAGCTGGGACCGGGCGAACGGCTGGTTCAGGTAGTGGATCGCGGGCTCACCGACCCGGCCGAACTCCCCGTTGATCCGGCCGACCTCGGCCTCGATCCGGTCCTTCAGGTCCCGGTAGCTCTCCACCCGTTCCCGGCTGGGCACCGCCACCTGCACCATCACCGTGTCACGCACTTTCACATGACCGTCGCGGAGCAGTTCGCTGTACGCCGTGAGCCGGTGCTCGATGCCCTTGGTGTAGTCCAGCCGGTCGACACTGAGCAGGACCCGTTTCGGCGTACCCAAGCTGTTTCGCAGTTGCCTGGCCTGGCTGACCACGTCGGGCCGGGCGGCCAGCGCGCGCATCTCGGTGACGTCGATGGAGACCGGGAAGGCGCCGGTACGCACGGTCCGCCCGTCGACGTTTATCGCGTTGTCGTCCGACTCCGCGCCGAGGAGTTTGCGGGCCAGCTGGGCGACATTGTGGGCGGCCTGTTCCCGCTGGAAGCCGACCAGGTCCGCGCCGAGCATGCCGCGCAGCAGCTCGACCCGGCGGGGGAGTTGCATGTACAGCTCGGGCGGCGGGAACGGCACGTGCATGAAGAAGCCGATCAGCACGTCGGGCCGTAGTTCCCGGAGCATCCCGGGGACGAGCTGCAGGTGGTAGTCCTGCACCCAGACGGCGGCTCCGGGCTCGGCGACCTCGGCGGCGGCCTCGGCGAACCGGCGGTTGACCGTCCGGTACGTCTCCCACCAGCCCCGGTCGAACGTGGGCTGCTGCACCGCGTCGTGGTAGAGCGGCCACAGGGTCGAGTTGGCGAAACCCTCGTAGTAGCCGCGCAGCTCGTCCTCGGTCAGCGACACCGGCCGCAGGCGCAGACTGCCGATGTCGGGCAGCGCGGGTGCCGGGCCGACGCCACCGGCCCAGCCGACCCAGGTGGCCGGGGTCTGCTCCAGGATCGCGTGCAGGGCGCTGGCCAGCCCGCCCGGGCTGCGGCGCCACTCGCAGGCACCGTCGGGGGCGGCGCTGTCATCCAGCGGCAGGCGGTTGGCGATGACGACGAGCGAACTCTGACGCATCACCGTAGGTTATCGGTCGAACACCCACGCTTGTCTATACGACGGCACCGTCGTCGAATTCGTCGTCGTCATCGCCGGACCGCAGTCGCCACACCAGGGTGACGGCCCCGCCGACGATCGCGGCGAAACCCAGCACGGCGACCGTGAACGAGTCGATCGGCAGCACCTCGGGGAAGAGGAACAGCAGGAACCCGACCACGATGCTCAGGACGCCGATCACCGCGTACTTGGAGAAGTGGGGTAGGGGTGGGGGTGGGGGTGGGACGTATCGCTCGTCCTCGTCGTCCTCAGCGGGCAGGTCGGTGCCGAAGGTGTCGAGTCCGTAGAGGATCGACGGCTCCTCCTTCGGATCGCCGCGCCGCCGGTTGTGCGCCGGGTTCTCCTCGGTGACCGGGCGCGGCTCCTCCTGCCGGGAGCCGTCCTCAGCCGCCGGCCACGGCGGTTTCCCGGCCTCGACGGTGGTGTGGAACCCCGCGATGATCCGGGCCCACTCCTCGTCCACCTCGGCCTGCGGCTTCGGCGCGGGCGCCGGAACCGCCGGTGGAGTCGGCGGGATGCCGCCGGTCACCTTCTGCAGATGATCCTTGGCGGTCTCCAGATGCGCCCGGTCCACGAACAGCCGATCGATCGGCCGGGCCGGAAGCGTGGTCGCGCGCAGGATCGGATTGAGATCCGCCGTCGGCTGCAGATAAGCCGCGATCCCCCCGGCCGCCAGCACGTCGAGCAGATGCTCACCGATACGTGGATCCACATCCCCTGCCGCCGCGAAGTCGGCGGCGTCGAGCCCGTTGTCCCGCCGCCCGCGACGGGCGCCACCCGCTGTCACCGATGCACACCCCCTTGCCGACCGTGCCTTGAATGGTGACACGGCAGGACCCCGTTGCGGGAGTGCGTTGTGGCGTGCCGCCCCCGCTTCGTACGCTTCTGTCGCCCCGGACGCACGGTGGCCTCCGTCGAAAGGACGTCAGTGTTCTACTGGCTGCTCAAGTTGGTACTGCTCGGACCGCTCCTGAGACTGTTCTTCCGACCCAAGGTCGAGGGCCTGAAGAATGTTCCCCGATCCGGTCCGGTGATCCTCGCCTGCAACCATCTCTCGTTCTCCGACTCGATCTTCACCCCGCTGATCATGAAGCGGAAGGTGACCTTCGTCGCCAAAGCCGAATACTTCACCGGCAAGGGGATCAAGGGATGGCTCTCCCGGATGTTCTTCACCGGCGCCGGGACCATCCCGGTGGACCGTTCGGGTGGTGAGGCGGCCCAGGCGGCCCTGGACACCCTGCTGCGCGTCCTCCGGGAGGGCGACATCGCCGCGATCTATCCGGAGGGCACCCGCTCGCCCGACGGCCGGCTCTACCGCGGCAAGACCGGCGTCGCCCGGCTCGCCCTGGAGAGCGGCGCCCCGGTCGTCCCGGTGGCAATGCTCAACACCGACGAGATCCAGCCGACCGGCACCCTGATCCCGGCGGTCAAACGGGTCCGGATCCGGATCGGCACGCCGCTCGACTTCTCCCGGCATGCCGAGCAGCGCGGTGACCGCCTCGTCGAGAGAGCGATCACCGACGAGATCATGCACGAGATCAGGGCCCTGTCCGGCCGCGAATACGTCGACGTCTACGCCTCGTCGGTCAAGTAGCGACCCTCAGCCCTGCATCCCGGCGCGGCGCCGCAGCGCCTGCACATCGGTGACCACGATGCGCCGGCCCTCGGTGCGCAGCCAGCCCCGGCTCGCGAACGAGCCGATCGCCTGGTTGACGCTCTGCCGGGAACCGCCGGCCATCTCGGCGAGCTGACTCTGGTTCAGCTCGATGGTGATCATCGGCGCCTGGCTCTCACCGGAGAGCCGGACCAGGGTCTTGGCCACCCGGCCCGGCAGATCGAGGAACACGTGATCGGCGTTCTGCTCGGTCAGCCGCCGGATCAGGCCGCCGACCGAGCGCATCACCGCGTCCAGGATGCGCGGGTTGGAATGCACCAGCTCCATGAAGGCGACCCGGGACAGCGACAGCGCCTGCGAGTCCTCGATGGCCTCCGCTGAGGCACTGCGGGTCGACGCGTCCAGCAGGGACACCTCACCGAGCACGTCCGGTGGCCGGACCACGGTCAGCACCGCGCGCTCCCCGGTCGGCGCGGTCCGGAAGACCGCGACCGCGCCCCGTTTCATGATGATCAGGGAGTCACCCGGATCGTGTTCCACGAAGAGGATCTGGCCCTTGCGATAGTGACGTGGCACGGCTGCGGCGATGACCCGCTGGCGTACTTCCGGCTCGAGCCCGGCGAACATCTCCACGCCGGTTAGCGCGTCGCCGGGATCCGGCATGCGATGGTCCACGGCGTTGATCCCTCCCCCGGTGGGGACCGCGGTCGGACTCCGGTCTGCGTCGGCCCCATGACGCGAACGATCACTCTTAGCATGAAGCGCGCTCGCGGCGCCATTTAAGAAACGGACATCGAAGCACGCTCGGTACGATCATGTCCCTTCGGTAGCGTTCTGTAAACCGTCTATCTCACTGAGTGACTGTCGCCCATACTGTCCGTCGCTTTGGCGGCATCTGTCGAGATAATCCCGCGGTGCCGGATGATGAGTTTCTTCGATCGGTTCTGCGCGACCAATGGCATCTCGTTCCGTCCGAGATGACCGGTTTGCCGCTGGCCCTGATGTCATGCGGGTGGGACTTCACCGCGGGCGGCGCCCGATACGTGGCCCGGCTCGCCGAAAGTGCCGCCCGCCAACCCGTCGAAGCCGGACTCGCGGCCGCCCAGCACCTACTGGGCGCCCGCATCGACGCGGGCGCCCCGGTCCGCACCCTCGGCGGGGCGCTCACCGTGGTCGTACCGCAAGGGGTGCTCTCGGTCCTGCACCGCCTCCCCGGCCGCTTCCTGGACGGACGCGACCCCGTGGACCAGCAATGGTGGGGCGAGCGCCTCGGAGCCGTACACCGCGCCCTGCGGGGTTTCCGGCACGCCGGCCTGCGCCCCTGGCAACTACCCGACCCGGACGCCGCCCACCTCGACGCCGAACCCTGGCTGCGCCCCGCCGTCACCACCGCCGTCACCGCCGCCACCCGCCTCACCGTCACCGACCAGCTCACCTACGGCGTCCTGCACGGCGACCCGGCGCCCCAGGCGTTCGCGATCGACCCGGCGACCGGCCGCTCCGGGCCGCTGCACTGCGGAGCCAGCGGCACCGGACCGCTCGTCTACGACCTGGCCGCCGCGATCACCTACGCCGGCGGCCCGGAACGCGCCGGCGAACTCGTCTCCGGCTACCTCGGAGCCGGACCGGTCGGCGCCGACGAAGTCGAAGCGGCACTACCGGTCCTGCTGCGGTTGCGCTGGGCGGTACAGGCCGACCGGGCGGCCCGCTACGACTGCCCGCAAGGCCTCGACATGGCCAGGGTGGCCCTGGAGTCGATGGCCGGATAGCTGTAGGGGAAACTATCCAACGATGGTTTATCGCTATTTTTATGACTGTGAATTCATCGAGGACGGGCGCATCGTCGACCTGGTCTCGATCGGTGTCGTCGACGAGTTCGGCCGCGAGTTCTACGCGGTCAGCACCGAGTTCGACG
Organism: Actinoplanes derwentensis; assembly: GCF_900104725.1. Lineage (NCBI taxonomy): Bacteria > Bacillati > Actinomycetota > Actinomycetes > Micromonosporales > Micromonosporaceae > Actinoplanes > Actinoplanes derwentensis. The sequence goes on along the minus strand of NZ_LT629758.1, from coordinate 5,751,172 downwards.
ACTCACGAGCCGTGCCCTGGGTGCGGCGCAACGTCCTCGACAAACTGCCCTCACCCGCCGACAAGTCCTGGCGCAGCCGGGAACAGATCCGGCAGGACCTGTACGAGTTCCTCACCGAACCGGTCCGCGGGCGCAGCGAACAGATGGAACTCTGGGCGTGGTACGCGGCCTACGACCACGTCGCCCTCGCCCAACTGTGGGGCGCCATGCCGGCGCTGCCCCGGGAGATCCCCCGGTTCACCAAGGACCTGCGCCAGCGCTGGGACGACCTGGGCCGCCCCCACCTGCCCGAGATGGCCGGCCGGCACGACGCCCTCGTCGACGCCAAGCACAACCTGGCCCGCTGGAACACGATGACCGCAAAAGCCTGATGAATCGGCGCGAGCCTGCCGAACCTGCGTGAGGTAACCCCACACGCAGCCACGGAAGGCACCGCAATGAAGAGCGCCGTCGTCGATCGGCCCCTGTCCACCGAGAAGGACACGGGCCGCTGGTGGGCCCTCGTCGTCCTGGCGCTCGCCCAGCTCATGGTGGTGCTCGACGCCACGATCGTGAACATCGCCCTGCCCACCGCCCAAGCCGAACTCCGGTTCGACGACTTCGGCCGGCAATGGGTGGTCACCGGATACGCCCTCGCCTTCGGCAGCCTGCTCCTGCTCGGCGGCCGGCTCTCCGACTTCTTCGGCCGCAAACGAATGTTCGTCATCGGCCTGATCGGCTTCGCGCTCGCCTCAGCGCTCGGCGGCGCCGCCCAGAACCTCGAAATGCTGATCTTCGCCCGCGCCCTCCAAGGTGCCTTCGGCGCCGCCCTCGCCCCGGCCGCACTGTCCCTGCTGTCCACCACGTTCACCGAACCGGCCGAACGCGGCAAGGCGTTCGGCATCTTCGGCGCCATCTCCGGCGCCGGCGGCGGCATCGGCCTGCTCCTCGGCGGCGTCCTCACCGAATACGTCTCCTGGCGCTGGTGCCTCTACGTCAACCTGCTGATCGCCGCGATCGCCGTCGCCGGAGCGTTCGCCAAACTCTCCGACGAGCCGGTCCGCGCCACCGGCAAGATCGACATCCCCGGCACGATCACCGCCGTCACCGGCCTGGTCGCCCTGGTCTACGGCCTGGGCAACGCCGAAACCGACGGCTGGACCGACGCGATGACCCTCGGCCCGATCGCGGCCGGCCTGATCCTGCTGATCGCCTTCATCGCCATCGAACGCCACGCCGCCCACCCGCTGCTGCCGATGCGCGTCGTCCTGGACCGCAACCGCGGCGGCTCCTACGCCTCCATCGCGATCGCCGGCGCCGGCATGTTCGGCATCTTCCTCTTCCTCACCTACTACCTGCGCGGCACACTCGGATTCACCCCGATCCAGACCGGCCTGGCGTTCCTGCCGATGCTCGGCTCGGTCATGCTGACCGCCACCACCGCCGGCTCGATGCTCGCCCCGAGGATCGGCCCGCGCCCGCTGGTCCCGGTCGGCGCCCTGATGGCCGCCGGCGGCATGACGTTCCTGACCCGGCTCCAGCTCGACTCGACCTACGTCACCGGAGTCCTGCCCGGGCTGATCATCATCGGTCTCGGCCTCGGCCTGGTCTTCGCACCCACCCAGAACGCCGCCACCGCGGGCGTCTCCCCCGACGACGCCGGCGTAGCCTCCGCCATGATCAACACGGTGCAGCAGATCGGCGGCTCCATCGGTACCGCCCTGCTCAGCTCCTTCGCCGCCAGCGCGGCTGAGGACTACGCGGTGGGACGCACACCCTCCCCGGCGACCCAGGCCCAGGCCGCGCTGGAGAGCTACCACACCGTCTTCTGGTGGTCGGCCGGCTTCTTCGTCCTCGCCGCGGTGGTCGGTGCACTCCTGTTCCGCACCGGCCCGCTGGCCGTAGACCCCGACGCTCCACGGGCAATGGCCCACTGACCGCCACTCCCACCGGCCCGGCCGATCCTTTTCGGCCGGGTTCCTTCTTTTCTGGTACGAGCCACCATCCCCCAACCGCACCGGGACTTCCCGTGGCGATCCCCGCGACGCACCCCCGGTGCAAGACCGACCCGCGCCCACCGGGCCGAATGCGCCCCCACCCCACCCATCCCGTTCACCCCCTCACTCCACTCCTTCCTCGCCTTCGGCTAGCCGTAGCTCAGGCCTGTAATCCGGCTAACCGGTGGGTCACAGGGCCAGTAGGGAAGGGGTGAAATTCGGCTAGCCGTAGCTCAGCGATGTTCTGGCGGTCCATAACGTGTCTGAGCTACGGCTCGTGCTGCCCGGCCGTAGTTCAGACCTGTTATCCAGCCCCATAAGACATCTGAGCTACGGCTAGCCGTAGCTCAGATGGAGGTGGGCCGGTGACCTACTGGCTGGGCGTGCGAGTGGATGGCCGGGCCGGCGGTTGTGCTGGCGGGGGACTGGGGGCTCGGTGGGGAGGGTGGGGAGTTAGCTCAGGTGGAGGCCGTGGTTGTAGTGGAACAAGGGGTTGGGGGTGTCGTTGGGGACGTCCTCGCGGGAGGCTTTCACCTCGGCCATCGAGGACGGCAGCTGGAACGGGAGGGTTCCGGTGGCGGGGGAGCGCCCGAACAGGACGTCCAGCAACGCCTCGTCGGAGGAGCCGAAACTGCCGGTCAGCGCGGCCGCCTTACCTGACAGCGGGGTGAGGACGGCCGGCCGGTCCAGCCACACGTCGACGACGGTCGGCAGGGCCGCGCTCAACTCCAGAACGGGGGCGAGTTCCTCGGCGGTCCAGTCCAAGCGGCCGGCGTGGAAGAACGCCTCGAAGCCGCCGCCGCGCGGGTCGAACGGTGCGGCCCGCCGCACGATCGCCACGTCGGCCAGGGCCGGGTCGTCGACGACTTTGGCGTATCCGGCGGCCACGTAGGGGTCGACGCCGTCCAGGTAGACGGTGATGCCTTCGGTGAGCGGCAGGGTCTCCCGGTTGTCGAGTACCACGATCGAGCGGCGCTGGGCGTCGAGCCCGGCCGCGCGGAAGGCGGGCTGCCCGGCGATGTGGGCGGCCGCGGCCGGGTCGACGTAGCGGCGTTCGTCGAAGAGCCCGAGGGTGAATTTGTCGCGCAGGATTCGGCGTACCGAGACGTCGATCCGATCTTCGCTGATCCGGCCGTCGGCGACCAGGTCGAGGATCAGTTCGGGGCAGTGTTCGCCGCCGAGCTGGTCGGCGCCGGCGTCGAGGATGCGCTGGATGCGGGTGTGCCGGTCGAGGTGTTCGACTCCCCAGGCGCGGGCTGGCATGTCGGAACCCATGATGACCGCGTCGGTGACCAGGCCCCAGTCGGTGCAGACGACGCCGTCGAAGCCGTACCGCTGTCGCAGCAGGCCTTCGATGACACCCTTGTTGAAATTGAACCCGACTTCCTCGTACGAGGTGCCGACGGGCATCCCGTAGTAGGGCATGACCTGCGCGACTCCGGCGTCGAAGGCGGCTTCGAACGGCTTGAGGTGGTAGTCCCACATGCCGCCGGGGTAGACCTGCTCGCGCCCGTAGTGGAAGTGCGCGTCCTCGCCGTTCATCTGCGGGCCGGCGCCGGGGAAGTGTTTGACCATCGCGGCGACGCTGTCCGGGCCGAGGGTGTCGCCCTGCAGGCCGAGCACGTATTCGCGGATCATCGCGGACACCATGTCGGCGTCCGAGCCGAGGGTGCCGTTGCCGCGGGCCCAGCGTGGTTCGGTGGCGAGGTCGGCCATCGGGTGCAGGGCCACCCGGATGCCGGTGGCGAGGTATTCCTGGCGGACCACGTCGGCGAACAGACGTACCAGCGCCGGGTCTTTGGTCGCACCCAGCCCGATCGGCTCGGGCCACGCGGAGAAGCCGCCGGCTGACGCGGACGTCGCGGGGTTGTCGATCACACCGTGCCGGGGGTCGGTGGAGACGGTGACCGGGATGCCGTTGCCGACGCTCGCGGCCAGTTCCTGGATCCGGTTGTGCCACTGCGCCAGCTGCTGCGGCGGGACCGGGGCGAACGTCAGGATGTTGACGTGGTTGATCAGTTTGCCGGCGATCAGTTCCCGCGCGGACGGGATCATCGCGTCGCCGTCGGCGAGGGTGCCGTCCGGGTTGACGCCGATCATCGTGTGGAACATCAGGCCCGCCTTCTCCGCCAAGGTGAGGCGGTTCAGCAGATCGGTGACGCGTTCCTCGATCGGAAGAGCGGAGTTCTGAAACGGGTGCATCGGGTTCTCCAGAAGAAAAGGATCAACGGGCGCCGCGGACCATCCGGACCAGCAGTGATCCGGCGAGGGCCACCACCGCGCCGCACAGGAACAGCAGGCTGTAGTTGGAGTTGTCGCTGCTGCCGATGGCGAGGATCGGGGAGGCCAGGATCGGCACCAGCGACTGCGGCAGGGCGTTGGCGATGTTGAGTACGCCCATGTCCTTGGCGGCGTCGTCCGGGTCGGGCAGCACGTCGGTGGCGAGCGCCAGGTCGACGGCGAGGTAGACACCTTGGCCGACGCCGTAGATCAGGGACGCGGCGAGGAAGACCGGGAAGCTGCCGGCGAACGCGATGAGCGCGAGCGAGACGGCGAGGACGAGGCCGGCGCCGAGGACGAACGGCTTGCGCCGGCCGAGCCGGTCGGAGAGGGTGCCGCCGACCGACGAGCCGACGACCAGTCCGGCGGTGCTGACCAGGGTGGCGATCAGGATGCCGCCGGCGACGGTGTCGGTGGTGTAGCCGAACCGGTCGATCAGCAGGTACGCCTGGTAGGTGGTGACCGAGGCCAGGCCCATCCAGATCAGGAAGCGGCTGACGATGTTCCAGACGAAGTCCGGGTGCCGGCGCGGGTCGACGTAGAAGGTGTTCAGGAACTCCTTGAACCGGTAGGGCGCGAAGTGGCCCTTCTCGGCCGGCCGGTCCTTGAGGACGGCCACCAGCAGTGCCACGGTGGCGATGCCGATCACGGCCGGGACCGCGAACATCAGCAGGGTGTGGCCGGCGAGGACAGCGGCCAGGGCGGTGCCGCCGAGGATCGCGGCCGACGTCATCAGGCCGAGGATGCCGCTGACCTTGGCGCGCTGCCGGGCCGGGATCTGGTCGGGCAGCAGCGCGAACAGGGTGGCGAGGGTGGCGTTGACCCCGAGTTGGGCGAGTGCCCAGCCGGCGGTCAGGACTGCGATGGTGGTGCCGGTCGCGACGATCAGCAGACCCGCGAAGCCGAGCAGCATGCCGCCGATCAGCCAGGGGCGGCGGCGGCCGAACCGGGAGGTGGTGCGGTCGGACATGGCGCCGAAGAACGGGTTGCCGATCAGGGCGAGGACGGCGCCGACAGACAGGACGGTGCCGAGCGCGGCGGCCTTACCGTCCGGGGCGATCTGCGCGACCCGGATCGAGAGGGTGACGATGACCGGGGTGAGGATCGTCAGGTAGGTGCCGAACATGGCCAGGGCCATCGCGGCGATGAGTTTGGTGGGCGCGTTCGGCACGTCCGGGACGGTGGCCGGCGGGCGGGATTCGACAGTCGTCATCGCACACCTCGGAGAAGAGGAAACGGGAGAGCACCCGTGTTTTGTTAACGCCTTGTTTCTGAAGGTATCGAGTTGATTAGCGCCGAACCAGAGCCTAAAAGGCCTGCTCACAGCTTTGATTCGACTGTGTCTCGCGTTTTCGGTGCCCGATTTAATTGGATCTGGGTGTGACGGCAGTCGCAGTTCTCCGGTAATTAGGTCCAGTTCCGGCAAAACTGGGGCCATGTCGGGGCGTCGAGTACACGTGGTGCGCCGTGACCTGCTGCTGGCGGCGGTCCGGGAGGCGGGCCGGATCAGCCGCGCCGAGCTGGGGCGCCGCACCGGCATGGCCCGGATGACCGTCACCGGCCTCGTCACCGAACTGCTCGCCGCCGGCCTGCTCGCCGAACAGGAGGCGGCCGCCGACGGCGGCCGGGCCGGGCGCCCGGCCCGGTCATTGACTCTGGGCCCGGCGGCGGGTGGAGTGGTGGGCGCGCTCGTCACCACCGATGGCGTACGGGTGGCAGCGGCCGATCTGACCGGAGCCGTCCGCGCCGAACGCCATGACCCGGACACCGGCCTCGACACCCTCGCCGCCCTGATCGCCGAGTGCGAGGCCGAAGCCGGCGGCCGCACCTGGGCGACCGTGGCCGGATTCGCCACCGCGCCCACCGCCGACCCGCAGCAGTATCTCGGCCGGCGGATCATCGTGCGGACCGTCGCTGAACTGAGCCTGCTCGGTGAGGTCGGCTACGGGGTCGCCACCGGCCAGAGCGACGTCTGCTACCTGCGTATCGGCACCGGCATCGACTGTGGCCTGCTCCTCGGCGGGGTGCTGCACCACGGGGCCACCGGCGCGGCCGGGCAGATCGGGCACGTGCAGATGGACGAGATCGGGCCGTTCTGCCGCTGCGGCCACCGTGGCTGTCTGGAGACCATCGCCTCCACTCCGGCCGTTCTCGCCGCCGTGGAGACCCCCTACGGCGGTGCCGTCGCCGGGCGGCCACGGATCACCGCTGCCCGGGCTGTGGCGCTCGCCCGGCACGACGCCGCCGCCGAACGGGTCCTCGCCGACGCGGGCCGCATGATCGGCCGGGTCGTCGCCGACCTGGCCAACACGATCAACCCGGGGCTGGTGGTGCTCGACGGGCCTCTCGTCGAACCGGACGGGCCGATCGTCACCGCCGTGCGGGAGACGGTCCAGCGGTACGCCCAGCCCGAAGTGGCCGCCTCCACCGGGATCCTGGTGGGGACGCTCGGATCCCGGGCCGGGCTGTTGGGGGCGCTGTTCGCCGGGCTGCGGGCCACGCCGGCCGGGCGGGGTAGCCGTACCCTCGCCCGGTCCGTGGTCTCACCCGTCTCGCTCGCCTCACCGGAACCGGCCCCGTCCGCCCCGGCCACCTCGGTCGCCGCTCCGATGGTCGCCGCTCCGATGGTCGCCGTCCCGGTCGTCACCGTCTCGCCGGGGGAACGGGAACGGGCCGTGCGGCGGGAGATCCTCGTCGAGGCGCTGCGCGAGAGCGGGCCGACCGCCCGCAGCGACCTGGTGAAGGCGACCCTGCTGCCACGGCCGGCCGTGTACGAGCTGCTCGCCGGCCTGGTCCACGACGGCATCGCCGAGCGGTGCGCCCCGGCCGAGACCCGCGCCGGCCGCCCGTCGCCGTACTTCCGCCTGGCCACGTCCTCGGCGCTGCGAACCGGCATCGAGATCGGCGGGTCCGGGGTCCGGGTGATCGTCGCGGACGGCGCCGGACAGGTCAGGTATTCCGGATTCATGCCGTCGGTGCTCTCCGGTGACGCCCGCCCCCTGATGCGGGCCGCCGCCGGGTTCGTCCTGGACCTGCTCCGGGAACACGGCGACCGGCCCGGCCCGGACACCCGTTTCGCGGTGAGCGTCCCGGCCCCGGTACACCCGGTGACCGGCCGGTTCGGGGAGCGCAGTGTGCTCCCGATGTTCTCCGGCTATTCGCCGGGTGACGACATCGCGGCGGTCCTCGGCCGGCCGGTCCAGGTGATCAACAACGGTCACCTGGCGGCTCTGGCCGAGACCCGCCGGGGTGCCGCCCTCGGTGCCCGGGACGTGCTCTACCTCAGCGCCGACCAGTACGCCGGGGCCGGCCTGATCACCGGCGGCCGGCTGCATCCCGGCGCCATCGGGTACGCGGGCGAGGTCGGCCACCTCAACGTCCGTGAAGTCGGCCCGTTCTGTATCTGCGGGCGCCGGGGCTGCCTGACCCCGTTCCTCTCACCGGCCTACTTCGCCGCCCTGCACGACCGGCTGCCCGGCGACGGTCCGCCCACCGAGGAGCGCCTGCTCGCACTGGCCGCCGCCGGTGACCGGCCGGTCCAGCGCGCCCTGCTCGACGCGGGCCGGCTGATCGGGCGGACCGCCACCCCGCTCGTCACGGTGTTCAACCCGGCCGTGGTCGTGGTCGGCGGGCGTTTCACCGAACCGGGCACCTTCGTGGTCGACGGTGTCCGGGAATCCCTGCTGCGGCACTGCTCCCCGGCCGCCGCGGCCGCGCTCACCGTGGTCCCGGCCACGCTGGGGCGCGACGCCGAGGCCCTCGGCGCGATCGAGTCGTTGTCGTGACGTGACCGGAACGAAACGGTTCGGTATCAACGGGTCGCCTTCGACCGGCTCAGAGACGGCGGCTACAGTTCGGGTGCGGCCCGCCCCGGGCCCCGGCAACGCTGCCGACGAGATCGTCAACCTGGGGCCTGACGGGCTATCCGCATCTCGCAACCCGATCCAGGGGGAACAACAATGCGTATCGGCGTGCTCACCGGTGGCGGCGACTGCCCCGGTCTCAACGCGGTCATCCGTGCCGTCGTCCGTAAGGGCGTGTCCGCTTACGGTCACGAGTTCGTCGGGTTCCGTGACGGCTGGAAGGGCCCGCTCGAGGGTCTGACCAAGCCGCTCGGCATCGCCGAGGTTCGTGGCATCCTGCCCCGCGGCGGCACCATCCTCGGCTCTTCCCGCACCAACCCGTTCAAGATCGAGAACGGTGTCGAGCGGATCAAGGCGAACCTGATCGAGCAGGGTGTCGACGCTCTCGTGGCGATCGGCGGCGAGGACACCCTCGGCGTCGCCACCAAGCTGCACGACCTCGGCGTCAACGTGGTCGGCGTGCCGAAGACCATCGACAACGACCTCAACGGCACCGACTACACCTTCGGCTTCGACACCGCGGTCAACATCGCGATGGAGGCCATCGACCGGCTGCACACCACCGCCGAGTCGCACCACCGCACCCTCGTCGTCGAGGTCATGGGCCGCCACGCCGGCTGGATCGCGCTGCACGCCGGCCTCGCCGGTGGCGCCAACGTCATCCTGCTGCCGGAGCGCCAGTTCGACGTCGAGCAGGTCGCGACGTACGTGACCAAGCGCTTCCAGGTCGAGTACGCCCCGATCGTCGTCGTCGCCGAGGGCGCTCAGCCCCTCGACGGCCAGATGGTGCTGCACAACCAGGAGCTCGACAATTTCGGCCACGTCCGCCTCGGCGGCATCGGCCAGTGGCTCGCCCAGCAGCTCGAGGAGAAGACCGGCAAGGAGGCCCGTACGGTCGTCCTCGGTCACATCCAGCGTGGTGGCACCCCCACCGCGTTCGACCGGGTCCTCTCCACCCGCTTCGGCCTGCAGGCGATCGACGCCGTGCACGAGGGCGACTTCGGCAAGATGGTGGCACTGAAGGGCACCGACATCGTCCGGATCCCCCTGATCGAGGGCACCGGCGAGCTGAAGACCGTTCCGATCGAGCGGTACGAAGAGGCCGAAGTCTTCTTCGGAAGCTGATCGTTCTAACGTCGAAGGCGCCGGTTCCCGCTTCGGGAGCCGGCGCCTTCTCTGTGTCGTCGCCGTGAGGAGTTCGTGTTGTCCGAGAAAACCGTCGCGGTCATCGGAGCCGGCAAGATGGGCGAGCTGGTCCTCGCCGGGCTGCTCCGCTCCGGCCATCCCGCCGAGCGGGTGCTGGCCACCGCCCGCCGCCCGGAACGCGCCGCCGAACTGGCCGACCGCTACGGCGTGGCAGTGGTCAGCAACGCGGAGGCCGCCGCCCGGGCCGACATCCTGGCCATCGGGGTCAAACCGCAGGACGCCGGGAAGGTCCTCGACGAGATCGGAGCCACCCGCAAGCTCGTGGTGTCCCTCTGCGCCGGGCTGCCCACCACGTTCTTCGCCGCCCGGCTGCCCGAGGGCACCCCGGTCATCCGGGTCATGACCAACACGCCCGCGCTGGTCGGCCATGCGATCTCCGCCATCTCCCCGGGCGCGCACGCCACCGGCGAGCACGTGGCGATCGCCGAGGAACTGTTCAAGCCGCTGGGCGCGACCGTCCGGGTGCCCGAGTACCAGCAGGACGCCGTCACCGCGGTCTCCGGGTCCGGGCCCGCCTACTTCTACCTGATGGTGGAAGCCATGATCGAGGCCGGCGTCCTGCTCGGCCTGCCCCGTCAGGTCGCCCACGAACTGGTCGTGCAGACCGCGGTCGGCTCCGCCGTGATGCTCCGCGACTCCGGAGAGCATCCGGCGAAGCTGCGCGAGGCGGTGACCTCCCCGGCCGGGACCACCGGCGCCGCACTTCACGCGCTGGAGAAGCACGGCATCCGGGCGGCCTTCCTGGACGCGCTGACCGCGGCCCGTGACCGGGCCCAGCAGATCGCCGCCTCCTAGGCGCTAGTACCAGATGGCGATCTTGCTGCCCTTCTCCTCCTCGGGCGGACTGGGGTGGCTCAGCGCGGTGCCGGTGGCCACCCGGTGGGCGGTCCAGGCGACCGCCGCGGCGTCGAGGATGTCGTCGGGTGGCGCCTGCCCGGCCGGGCCCAGCCGGTCCGGGAGCACGATGCCGTTGCGGGCCAGCAGGTCACGGCGGCGGGCCTGGCCGCTCCACGTCTTCTTCGCGTGCGGCAGCGGCTCCCCGGCCATGGTCCGGAACGACAGCTCCGGATGCGCCTCGAAGAGCAGACCGGGATGCCGCTCCCAGATGGCGTTGGCTTCGAGCAGTTTGGGACGCAGCGCCCATGACTGCCGGCTGAGCCCCGCCCCGGTCAGCTCCCGGCAGAGCCGGTTGGCGGAGGCGAAATCGGTCTCCTGCCAGACCGGCCGGGGTGGCACCCGGAAGACACTGCCGCGGCGCGGGCCGAGTTGGTCGGCGGCCAAGGTGTCGGCGGCCCGCCAGCGGTCGGGAAGCATGCCGAGCGGGATGTCGACGCCGATCACGGCGGCACCCGAACTGCCGGCGACGATCTCGTAGAGGGTGGCCGCGAGCACCGCCCGGCCGAAGGCGCCGTCGCGCAGCTCGACGCCGACCCAGCCGAGCGCGTACGCGTCGACGCCGATGACGTGGATGCTCATCAGTGCGGCAGCAGCTTCTCGATCGTCGCGACCAGGTCGGCGTCGCCGGGCGCGATGCCGGGGCCGAAACGGGCGGCGACGGTGCCGTCCGGGGCGACCACGAACTTCTCGAAGTTCCACTGGATGTCGTCGCCGTCGCCGACCAGCTCCCGGTAGAGGGGATGCCGGCCGGGGCCGTTGACCTCCACCTTCTCGGTCACCGGGAAGGTGACGCCGTAGTTGGTCCGGCAGAAGTCGTGGATCTCGTCGGCGGTGCCGGGTTCCTGCTCGCCGAACTGGTTGGACGGGACCCCCAGCACGACGAACCCGCGATCACGGTGCCGTTCCCAGAGGTTCTGCAGCTCGGCGTACTGCGGGGTCAGGCCGCAGCGTGAGGCCACGTTGACCACCAGCACGACCGAGCCGCGGTAACGGTCCATTTCGGTCGCGCCACCGGTGAGGGCGCCTATGCTGACGTCGAAGATGGTCATGACGGAAGACTACTGGGTGTATCTGCTCGATTGCACCCTGTCGAGCCCGTGGGCTAAATGTCGAACAAACCTTACGACCGTTGCCGCGCGGTCTTCCCGGCGGCGGTCTGGGCTTCGGATTCTTAACTGGCCTTAAATCATGTCCACCTCGCTTGACTCGTGTTAATCGATGTGACTACCGTCTCTGCTACCCCTCTCTTTGGAAAGTTTCCTAACTGTTTGAGGAGACACCCCCGTGCAGAAAACCGCCCGCCGGGCGATCTTCGTCGGCGCCGTCATGATCGCGGGCGGCCTCGCCGTTCCGGCCATGTCAGCGTCGGCAGCCGCAGCCTGTGCCCCCGCCTGGAGCTCCACCGCCGTCTACGTCAAGGACAACGTCGCCTCGCAGAGCGGCCACAACTACACCGCCAAGTGGTGGACCCAGAACGAGTCCCCGGCCACGAACAGCACCGAGTGGGCCGTCTGGATCGACAACGGCGTCTGCGGTGGCACCACACCCCCCACCACCCCGCCGACCACGGCACCCACCACGACCCCGCCGACCACCCCGCCCACCACCAGCCCGACCACGACGCCGCCCACCACGGGCAGCAAGTGGGTCGTCGGCTACTTCGCCGAGTGGGGCGTCTACGGCCGCGGCTACCACGTGAAGAACATCGACACGTCCGGCTCCGCCGCCAAACTCACCCACATCCTGTACGCGTTCGCCAACACCACCGGCGGCCGCTGCAGCATCGGTGACTCCTACGCCGACTACGAGAAGGCGTACACCGCCGCCGAGAGTGTCGACGGCGTCGCGGACACCTGGGACCAGCCGCTGCGTGGCTCGTTCAACCAGCTCCGCAAGCTCAAGGCCAAGTACCCGCACCTCAAGGTGATCTACTCGGTCGGCGGCTGGACCTGGTCCGGCGGCTTCACCCAGGCCGCCCAGAACCCGGCAGCCTTCGCCGAGAGCTGCTACAACCTGGTCGAGGACCCCCGCTGGGCCGACGTCTTCGACGGCGTCGACGTCGACTGGGAGTACCCGAACGCCTGTGGCCTCAGCTGTGACACCAGCGGCCCGGCCGCGTACGCCAACGTCATCTCGGCGTTGCGCACCAAGTTCGGCAGCAACAACCTGATCACCTCGGCGATCTCCGCCGACGGCAGCAACGGCGGCAAGCTCGACGTGGCCGACTACGCGGCCGGCATCGCGAAGCTCGACAAGGTCTTCCCGATGACGTACGACTACTTCGGCGCGTTCGCCGCACAGGGCCCGACTGCCCCGCACTCGCCGCTGACCTCCTACACCGGCATCCCGCAGGCCGGCTTCAACTCGGACGCGGCGATCCAGAAGCTGAAGAGCAAGGGCGTCCCGGCCAGCAAGATCCTGCTCGGCATCGGCTTCTACGGCCGCGGCTGGACCGGCGTCACCCAGGCCGCCCCGGGCGGTACGGCGACCGGCGCGGCAGCCGGCACCTACGAGGCCGGCATCGAGGACTACAAGGTCCTCAAGACCAAGTGCCCGGCCACCGGTACGGTCGGCGGAACCGCCTACGCCTTCTGCGGCAACAACTGGTGGAGCTACGACACCCCGTCGACGATCGCCGGCAAGCTGACCTACGCGAAGAACCAGGGTCTCGGCGGCGCCTTCTTCTGGGAACTGTCCGGTGACACCACCAACGGCGAACTGATCACCGCCATCAAGGGCAACCTGTAATCAACATACGGAAAGTAGGGGCACCGGCCGCGAGGTTGGTGCCCCTCTTCCGTAGGCTTTCCGGCATGCGCCGAGAGTGGCATCAGCTCAGTCATCCCGGGGTGAAGAACCCGGCTCTACAGACCTCCCGCCCGTCCACGGACTCCGCCGAGGACGAGGCTCTGGGGCTCGACCACTGGCGTTCCCTGCCGCGTGTGCAGATCCCGCCGTGGCCGGACATGGGCGAGGTCGCCGAAGTCTGCAAAGTCCTCGACGTCGTGCCGTCGATCGTCGCGCCCTACGAGGTCGACCAGCTCCGGCACCGGCTCGCCGAGGTCTGCGAGGGCCGTGCGTTCCTGCTCCAGGGCGGTGACTGCGCCGAGACGTTCGCCGACAACACCGAGAGCCACCTGCTCGCCAACGCGCGCACCCTGCTCCAGATGGCGGTCGTGCTCACCTACGGCGCATCGATGCCGGTGGTGAAGGTGGCCCGCGTCGCCGGGCAGTACACCAAGCCCCGATCGTCGGCGACCGACTCGCTCGGCCTGCCCGCCTACCGCGGCGACCTGATCAACTCGCTGGAGCCCGACGCGGCCGCCCGCGTCGCCGACCCACAGCGCATGATCCGGGCGTACGCCAACTCGGCCGCCGCCATGAACATGCTCCGGGCGTATCTTTCGGGTGGTCTCGCCGATCTGCACGGACTGCACGACTGGAACAAGGACTTCGTCCGCGCCTCCCCGGCCGGCGAGCGTTACGAGGCCATCGCCCGCGAGATCGACCGCGCGCTCGACTTCATCCGCGCCTGCGGCATGACCGACAGCGAGGCGCTGCGCACCGTCAGCCTCTACTGCTCCCACGAGGCTCTGGCATTGGAGTACGACCGGGCCCTCACCCGCGTCTCCGACGGCCGGGCGTACGGGCTGAGCGGCCACTTCCTGTGGATCGGCGAGCGCACCCGCCAGCTCGACCACGCGCACATCGACTTCATCAGCCGCATCGCCAACCCGATCGGCGTCAAGATCGGCCCCGGCACGTCGCCGGAGACCGCCATCGAGCTGTGCGAGAAGCTGAACCCGGACAACATCCCCGGCCGGCTCACCCTGATCAGCCGGATGGGCAACGGCAAGGTTCGCGACGTCCTGCCGACGATCGTGGAGAAAGTCCACGCCACCGGCGCCAAGGTCGTCTGGCAGTGCGACCCGATGCACGGCAACACCCACGAGTCGTCCAACGGTTACAAGACCCGCCACTTCGACCGGGTCGTCGACGAGGTGCTCGGCTATTTCGAGGTGCACCGCGGCCTCGGCACCCACCCCGGCGGCATCCACGTCGAGCTGACCGGTGAGGACGTCACCGAGTGCCTCGGCGGCGCCCAGGGCATCGAAGACCTCGACCTGCCGGACCGGTACGAGACCGCCTGCGACCCGCGGCTCAACACCCAGCAGAGCCTGGAACTCGCGTTCCTCGTCGCGGAGATGCTCCGTGGCTGACCTGCGCTCGGACACCGTCACCCGGCCGACCCCCGGGATGCGCGAGGCGATGGCGAAAGCCGCCGTCGGCGACGACGTGTTCGGTGACGACCCGACCGTCAACGCGCTCGAAGCCCACGTGGCCGCACTGTTCGGGCACGAGGCCGCGCTCTTCGCCCCGTCCGGCACGATGGCCAACCAGATCGCGCTGCAACTGGTCGTCCCGCCCGGCGGAGAACTGTTGGCCGGGGCTGACGCGCACGTCGTCACCTACGAAGTGGGTGCCGCCGCGATGCTCGGTGGCATCTCCACCCGCACCTGGCAGCCGGACAGCGCCGACCTCGACGTCGAAGTGATCGCCGGGATGATCCGCCCAGCCGGTTACCCCTCGGTGCCGACCGCCGCGATCGCCGTCGAACAGACCCACAACCTCGGTGGCGGCGGCGTCGTCCCGCTCGCCACCATCCAGCACTTGCGGGCCGTAGCCGACAAACACGGGATCGCCCTGCACTGCGACGGCGCCCGGATCTGGCACGCCCACATCGCCGACGGGGTGCCTCTCGCCGAGTACGGCGCCCTGTTCGACACCCTCTCTGTCTGCCTCTCCAAAGGACTCGGCGCTCCGGTCGGCTCCCTCATCATCGGCAGCCGGGAGAAGATCACCAGGGCCCGGGTACTCCGGAAACGCCTGGGCGGCGGCATGCGCCAGGTGGGCATCCTCGCCGCAGCCGGCCGCTACGCCTTGGACAACCAACTCCAGCGCCTCACCGAGGACCACGAGCGGGCGCGCATCATCGCCGAGGCCCTGTCCCCGTTCGGTGTGGTAGACCCAGAACGGGTCCGCACCAACTTGGTCCCCTTGGACCTGTCGAAACACAACCTGGACGCCCCGACCTTGGCCGCCCGAGCCGCCGAACGAGGCGTCCTGATCGCCGCGATGCTGCCCCGAACCGCCCGCCTGGTCACTCACTTGGACCTGACCGACGAGGCGATGGACCAGACGATCGAGGTAATCAGCGATCTGCTGGCCTAACCACAGCGAGCTCCTGGCCTGAACCAGGTTGTGGCCGGGCCAGGAGCGCCCACCCACGGTTCATCAATCAAGACCGTTTCGGAC
The DNA here is from genome assembly GCF_900104725.1 of Actinoplanes derwentensis. NCBI lineage: Bacteria > Bacillati > Actinomycetota > Actinomycetes > Micromonosporales > Micromonosporaceae > Actinoplanes > Actinoplanes derwentensis. The sequence goes on along the minus strand of NZ_LT629758.1, from coordinate 5,735,634 downwards.
TGCCCGATACAAGATGATGCAAACCGTGAATCCCATGCTCACCAGGGCGGAGGCGAAGGCTGCCGTGGTCGACTCGGTCAGGAAGAAGATCGCTGCGAGTGTCATGTACAGAGCAGCGGCGGATGCGGCAAAAATGTGCAGCAGTCGCAAGGTAGGTGGGCGGTAGTTCCCATCTCGTTCGACTCTGATCCAGCCTTCGGCCTGTTTCTGACCTCGTTCTAAATATTCTCCTACTCCGATTTTGCCTGCCAGGAACAGTTCTTCGTCGGAGGAAACCATCGGACTCCGGTCAAAGGAGGAGCCGATATTCCTCGGACTTTTGTGGCTCTCGAGGCTGGGTGTGCGATTCCGTGTCAATTTGTCTGCACCTCCGACTTGGCTCATGGCGTTGAGTTCCTGGATTGCTGAGGGAGAGACTTGCCCTCGGCCGGGACCAACTGTGGATACTCCTCATTGAGTAAAGCGAGGGCTGAGGCAAGAAGGCGTGCCATCAGGACAATGAATCCCACGTCGGCTTCGGTCAGGCTGTATGGTTTGTCGGAGTCCACCGAAAGGAAGCCAAAGCTTCGCCGCTCTGTTCGTACCGGAACCTGAAGGAATGATTTTTACTCTGCCCCCTTCTGGGGAGCGAAATATTGCGGAACATCGTCACCCTCGGTGTCGCGAACGAGCAGTGCGTCCTCACCGCGGGCCATTGCCACGACGTTCTTATGTTACGGTTCGCTCCATTGCGCGTCGAACTTCAGCCGCGGCGCTTTGCCTTCGCGCCCGTCGTATTCTTGCCGGACGAGAACTTCTGCCGACGAGAACAGGTAGAGGACCGACCGGGTCTTGCATTTGTGGTGTGTCATTTTCCCGCTCTGCGAATAGCAGAGTTGGACGGTTCGGGAGATCAATGTCTTGACCTCGGCTCGCCGCTCGCTCGGCTTGGCTTCGGCCACCTTTGACAAGAGGTTGACAAGAGGCTTTCCGGACTGGCTCAGTGATCCGGCAAGCGCAGCCTTCGAGGAAATAGCATCTGCTTCGGCGCGGTGCGACTTGATCTTTTCCCAGACGTTCAGAAAAGCGACGACAAGAGTTGCGAACACGATGATCAAGATCCAGTTTGTCCTGGATTGACCTGTTTGTTTCGCGGTTATCGCGCCTGCGGCTGCCAGGAATGCCGGCAAGATGATGAGGAGAGCGAGCCTCACCCATGCCAGGAATGACAAGACCCTCTGGCGTCTGGTGCGAGGCTCCTTGCCCTTGGTCAATTCGCTCCCTGTGTTGTCGGCTGGCTTCGCGCGTCTCGGCGGGGCGGAATCGGAGAGGAGAACATGAATCTCTCAAGTATGCACCCGCTCATTTCAAGATCACATGACCCGCTTGGGTGAGTGGTCTGGAAAGTGGAGGTAGTTGATCCAATCTCCAGGCTTTGGTGGGCGTAGCCTGCAGAGGTGTGGGATTTCGGCAATGGTCAGAAATGCGACAGCGTGAATATCTACCAGTCGTAAGAGTGTCGTCGTTTGGATCGCGACCTCGAAGAGAGCGCCAGTCCATCACGGGCTTCGGAACTAACGCCCGCGATGGACCTCGGCCCAGCTCCGGCGACGAGCGGTGTACCCGGATCATCACGCTCGACGGCTCCGGGGATAGCTAGCCTGTCGCCGACAAGTCGCTGCTTGTGGTGGGCTGCTTTTCGGAGACGGCCTGGATGAAGCCTCGGATGATGGGGTGAGGGTCGGTGCCATCGCCGGAGAGCTCTGGCTGGAAGAGGGTCGCCAGGTAGAACGGGTGGTCTGATAGCTCGGCGGCTCGGATTGCGCCGCTCTCGTCGCGGCCGGTGAAACGCATTCCGTGGGTGGTCAGCAGGTCCAGGTGGGACTCGGCCAGGCCGTAGGAGCAGTGGTAACGCTCCACCGTCCGGGAGGCCCCCAACAGCCGCTCGATCAGTGAACCGAACGTCAAATCGACAGCTGCCTCGTGCCCGACCAGTGAGCAGGCCAGCTCCACGATCAGGTCGTCCTCCCCGCCCTCGGGGGAATCCTGGGGATCTCGGGGACCGGGCAGCGGGTGATCGGCGTCCACGCTGTCTTCCGCATGTGCGGCGGTGGTGAAGCCGCAGACGTTGCGGGCGAACTCCAGCATGGCGTGCTGGAAACCGCCGCACGTGCCCAGGAACGGGATGCCCTCGGTGCGGGCGATCCGGGCGGCGTTGATGCCGCCCTCGGGACTGCGGTAGGGGCTGCCGGGCACCAGCCAGATGCCGTCGAACCCGCGGAGGGCTGCCGGGTCACGGGCTGCCGGGGTCGGGATCCAGTAGACGTCCAGATCCGCCTCGTCGCGGAGGACGTCGAGCAGCGCGGGAATGCGGGTATGAGCGCGGACGGACGGTGATCGGTCTCCGACCAGGGCGATCCTTTTCATGGGTTCTACTGTTCCGTGCGGGTGAGATCAGGTCCAACGATGGTTGCTTCTCTCGGGATTAGCATTGCTGATGTGGATTCGAACCTGCTGCGCACGTTCGTGGCCGTCGCCGAGACCGGGTCGTTCTCCGCGGCCGCCCAGCGACTTGCGTACACCCAGTCGGCGGTCTCCCAGCAGATCGCCGCGCTGGAGGCCGACCTCGGCACCCCGCTGCTGACCCGCCGCCCGGTCGCCCTCACCCCGGCCGGTGTCCGCCTGCACCGGCACGCCACGCTGCTCCTGGTCCGGCTCGCGGCGGCCCGTGCCGACGTGGCCCGCGCGACCGTCCCGCCCGGCCGGCTGATCGTCGGCCTCACCCCGCTCGCCTGGTCGCCGCGGATCTCGGCGGCCCTGGCCCGGATCCGTGCCGAATCGGACCGGCTGAGTACCCGGGTGCTGGTCGCGGACCGGGACCGGATCGTCACCGCGGCCGCCACCGGTGAGATCGACATCGGCCTGGTCGACGGTTTCGCGGCGCCGAGCGACCCGCTGCCGCTCCCGGAGGCGGGCGCGGTCGGGGTGGCTGAGGACGGCGCGACGGTGGCCGTCCCGGCAGGGCATCCGCTCGCCGGGCGGGCGAGTGTGGAGCTGGCGGACCTGGCCGACGCCTACTGGATCGACGCGCCCGCGGTCACGCCGCTGTCCCGGCTGCCGGTGGACGGCCTGCGATCCGGGTTGCGGTACGAGGGCAGCGACGTGACCGTGCTGACCGGCCTGATCGCCGCAGGCCACGGCCTGGCCCTGTTACCGACCGGGGTGGTGCTGCAACAAGGCCGGACCGGGCTGAGCGGAGTACCGGTGCCGCGACTGGTGCACCGGGTGGAACTGTTGCGGGCGGCCGGCGCGGACGGCCCGGCCACCCGACTCAGCGAGCTTCTGGCAGGTCCGTGAGGTGAACTTCTCGCAGGCCCTTGAGCAGGGCGATATCGGCGGCGTGCCCCTCGTGTTCGACCGACGGCGTCTCCACGATGGTCGGGACACCGGCGGCCGCCGGGTGGGCGAACAACTCGGCGAACGGCGCCGTACCGATGCGGCCCTTGCCGATCGTCTCGTGCCGGTCCCGCGTCGACCCGCATTCGTCCTTGGAGTCGTTGGCGTGGATCAGCTGGAGCCGGCCCGGCCCGACGGCCTCGACCAGCGCGTCCAGCGTCGCCGTCATCCCGCCGGGGGTGGCCAGGTCGTGCCCGGCCGCCCAGGCGTGGCAGGTGTCGAAGCAGACGCCCAGCCACGGGTGCTGGTCGACGGCGTCCAGGTAGGCGGTCAGGTCCTGCACCTTCGACGCCAGACTGCGCCCACCACCGGCACTGGGTTCGACCAGCAGGCGGGGCAGCCCGTCGGCGGCCGCCCGGTCGAGCAGCGGCAGCAACTGTTCGTGCAGCTGGTGCATCGCCTTCTCGGCGTGCGCCTCGTCGACCGAGCTGCCGGCGTGGTAGACGACCGCGGTCGCGCCGATCGCCTTGCCCCGGAGCAGGGCGTGTTCCAGGGTGGCGATCGAGCGCTCGACGGTCAGTTCGGTCGGCGAGCCGAGATTGACGAGCAGAGAGGCGTGGATGTACGCGGGCACGTCCCGTTCGCCGATGCCGTCCCGGAACAGGACGTCCTGCTTCGGATCACCGGCGGGCAGGGCCCAGCCGCGGGAGTTGGAGACGTACACCTGAAGGGTCTCCGAACCCGCGGCGTCGACGTAGGGGAGGGCCGCCTTGGCCAGCCCTCCCGACGTCTTGGTGTGCGAGCCGATCCGGTGCAGGGTCACAGGAAGCACACCAGCTGGACGGTGCTGCCCGGCGGCACCTGCGAACCCGGTCCCGGGTTCATCTGCCGTGCCGTCTGGTTCTGATCACCGTTCAACTGCACCTGCAGGTTCAGCGCCTGGAGTTGCGCTGCCGCGTCCTGGCATCGCTGGTTCGTCACGTCGGGCAGGGTGATCTGCGCGGGACCCTTGCTCACCCGCAGGGTGATCTGGGTGCTCTTCTCCGCGCCGGTGCCCGCTTTCGGTGTCTGCCCGATGACCTCGTCGGCCGGCTTCTCGCTCTCCTCGTACTGCTCGGCGGCGCCGAGGCCCTTCTGCCCGAGGATCTGCCGCGCCTCGTTGATGTTCTTCCCGACGACGTCGGGCACCGTGATCGGCGGCTTGCCCTTGCTCAGTACCAGCGTGACGGTCTCGCCGGGCTTCAGCTCGGTGCCCGCCTTCGGGTCGGTGGAGACCACGATGCCCTCGGCCGAGGTGTCGCTGTAGACGGCCTTGCCCTGTTTGACCTTGAGGCCGAGGCCTTCCAGGGTGGCTTTCGCGTAGGCCAGTTCCTGGCCCTCCATCTCCGGCACCGCGTGCACCTCGGGGCCGAGCGACAGGTTCACCGTGATGATGCCGCCTTTGACGATCTTCGCGGCCGGGCCGGGGTTCTGTGTCACCACGGAACCTTCCGCCACCTGGTCGCTGTAGACGCCGTCGCCGACGAAGACGGAGAAGCCCTGCTGGTCGGCGACAGCCGTCGCCGCCTGCTGGGTCATCGTGAGCACCGAAGGGGCCTCGGTGTAGCGGCCCAGCGTCACCCACCACGTGCTGCCCAGGATGACCAGAGCCATCACGGCGACCAGTGCGGTCAGCATCACTCGGCGGCGGTCCTCGAAGAAACCGGCCATCCCGCTCGGCGGCGGCGCGGCCCGGCGGTGCGGTGCGGTGGCGGCGCGGCCACCCTGCTCCGGAAGGCGGGCCCAGTTGGGCCGGTGGGCGGACTGGTAGGCGGTTCCGGCCGGGATCGGCGGCACCACGGCGGTGGCGTCCGGCGAGGGTACGGCCGGGACGAGCCGGGTCGCGTCGGCACCGCGGGGGCCGGACGGGACCTGGCGCAGCAGTGCCGTCTCCACGTGGGTGAAGCCGAGCCCGTCCCGGGCGCTCTGCACCTCGGAGAGCAGGCCGCCGGCGTCGGTCGGCCGGGCCGACGGGTCGCGGCGGGTGGCCCGGGTGACCAGGTTGTCCATCACCTGCGGAGTGCCGGGGACAAAACGAGACGGCGGCGGTACGTCGTTGTCGACGTGCTGCCACGCCACCTCGATCGGTTCGGTCCCGTCGTACGGCACGCGCCCGGTCAGCATCTCGAAGAGCACGACGCCGGCCGAGTAGACGTCGGTGCGGGCGTCGGCCTGACCGGTCTGCACCAGCTCCGGCGCCACGTAGGCCACCGTCGCCATGAGCTGGCCGGAGTCGTCCACCGTGCTCGCCTCGATGGCTCTGGCCAGGCCGAAGTCGGCGACCTTGACCACCGCGTCGACCAGGTCACCGGAACCGCCGCTGGGCGCCTCGGCGACCAGCACGTTCTCCGGTTTGACGTCGCGGTGCACCAGACCGGCCCGGTGCGCGGCCGCGATCGCGGCAAGCATCTGCTCCATGATCGCCAGGGCTTCCACCGGGCTCAGCCGGTGGCGCTGGCTGAGCAGCTCACGCAGGGTCTTGCCCTGCACGAACTCCATCACCAGATAGGGGAGCCCCTGGTGGCGACCCTGGTCGTAGACGGCTACGACGTTCGGGTGAGCCAGGCGGGCGATCGTCTTGGCCTCGTCGGTGAAACGGTCGACGAAGTGGACGTTCGTTGCCTGCGCCGGGTGGATTATCTTCAGCGCGACGGTGCGCTCGAGTCGCTCGTCGGTGGCGCGGTAGACGGTCGCCATGCCACCACGGGCGACGCGACCGGTGATCCGGTAGCGCCCGTCAATCGTTGTGCCGATCAACGTATCGGCGACTGTCGTGTCCATCGGCGTGAAGTGTATGTGTCTTTCCAGTGAGGGTGACCCAGGATGTCACAGCTGAGTCCAAACGGGTACCCAAACGCGTCTGACCTGCACCGATTGACGTGGAAGTCATTCACATAAGGGATAATTCAGATTTTATCCCGGCTGGTGCCATCGGTGACGACGGTCACCCCGGGTGTCCGGTGCGGTCTCGCTCACGGCTGGTTCGGGCGAGACGCCCGGTTCCGGAGCGGAGGCGCTGTCCGACGGCGAGGGGCCGGGGTCCGGCGCGGTCGGGGTCGGTACCGGCGGAGCCTCGCAGTCGCAGTCCGAAGTGTCCGGCCAGGGGAGCGGCTCGTCATCCGTACCCAAGCCGCCCTCGGTCCTGTTCTCGCTGGCCCGAACGCTGGTGGGGGAACTCGGCGGGGTCGTCGGCGGCGCCGTGGTGACGGGCGTCTCGGGGGTCGGCGCGACCGTGCGCCGGATCCGTGGCGGGGCCGGGACCGCACCCATGCCGGTGTCCCTGGCCGCCCTGTCCGGCTCGTTCTCGAACGTCGGTGGCATCGGGGCGGCGGCCACCGGCGTGACCGTCGGCGGATCGGTCATCCGTCCGGCGAAAGCCGTCGTGGCGACCAGGTAAGAGCCGGCCGCCCCGCCCGCGGCGAGTGCGCAGAAGGCGGCAACCGCGACAAATCGCCGCGGCGGCCGGGCGTCCGTCTCCGGCGCCACGATCGGCAGGCTGATCAGCGAACCGGGAAACGTGTTCATTCCCGTGCAGGTGACGTCCGGCCGGGGATCGGCGTCCACGGCCGAGGGCCGCTCCAGGTCGTAACAGACCGACCGCCAGGCCCCCGCCACCTCGTCCCGGACGCTGTCCCACAGGCTCATCAACAGTTCCCCGATCTGGTCTGGCACGCTGTACAGGTGACCGATCCCGTAACTCCCGGCCCGGCAGGCTGGATCACCCTGCCGGACGTGTCCCAGAAGCTCGATGTGCCGATCACCAAGGTGCACCAGCTGATCCGCGACCGCGAGCTGCTCGCGGTCCGCCGGGACGGCATCCGCGTGGTGCCCGCCGAACTCGTGGCCAACCCCACCGTGCTCAAGCACCTACCCGGCGTTCTCACCGTGCTTCATGACGCCGGGTACAACGACGAACAGGCCGTCGGGTGGCTCTACGAACCCGACGAGACACTCGGCGGCAACGCCGCGATCGCACTCGGCGGTGACCGGGCCCGCGAGGTCAAGCGCCGCGCACAGGCCCTCGGCTTCTAACGTTCCGGCGCGGCCACCCCCAGCTAGACGGAGCGACGGGTGGCCGCGTCGGCCAGCTCCCGCAACACCGCGCGGGCCTCGTCCTCGATGGTGGCCCCGGCCAGCGCCGCCAGCGCCTCGGTGGTCAGCGTGTCGATCCGGCTCTCCGTCGCGGCCAGCGCCCCCGACTGCCGGATGACCGCCCGCAACCGTTCCACCCCGGCGTCGTCCAGCTCCGGCGACCCCAGCGCCCCGTCCAGCTCGGCCCGGCCCGCCTCGTCCAGGCGCTCGAACGCCGACGCCACCAGATAGGTGCGCTTGCCCTCCCGCAGGTCGTCGCCGGCCGGCTTGCCGGTCTGTGCCGGATCCCCGAACACCCCGAGCACGTCGTCACGGGTCTGAAAGGCCTCACCCAACGGCAGGCCGAACGCGGCGTACGACGCGAAGACCTCCGGACCGGCCCCCGCGAGAGCCGCGCCCAGCAGCAGCGGACGCTCGATCGTGTACTTCGCCGACTTGAACCGGGCCACCTTCCCGGCCCGCTCCAGCGACGTGTTGCCGGTCGCCTGGGTGTGCACGTCCAGGTACTGCCCGACGGTCACCTCGGTCCGCATCCGGTCGAAGACCGCCCGCGCCCGCCCCAGCTCCGCCAGGTCCATCCCGGACGAGTGCAGCAGTTCGTCCGACCAGACCAGTGCCAGATCGCCGAGCAGCACCGCCGCCGAATCCCCGAACCCGGTCGCGCCGCCGCCACCCCGCCAGCCCTCGGCCCGGTGCAGCCGCTCGAACCGCCGGTGCACCGACGGCTCGCCGCGCCGGGTGTCCGAGCGGTCCATCAGATCGTCGTGGATCAGCGCGCTCGCCTGCACCAGCTCCAGCGCCGAGACCGCGGCCACCACCTCGTCCGAGTCGGCCCCGCCGGCACCCCGGAAACCCCAGTAGGCGAACGCCGGCCGCAGCCGCTTGCCGCCACCCAGCACGAACGCCGACACCGTGTCGGCCACGTCGGCCAGCGCCGGATCGATCTCCAGCAGAATCGACCGCTGCGTGGCGAGGAATCCGGAAAGAGCCTTGTCGACACGCGGCCGCAGACCGGCACGTTCCAGTGGGGAGATCGTCACCCCGATCACGCTATCTGGTCCGTCACGAGGCTGTTCGGCCAGATCACCCGCTCGGTAGAGTGGCGGGGTGTCCCTCGGTCTCCCCTCCCGGCTCCCCGGCGCCCCCACGGTCGGCGACCTGATCCGCGGTCCGGCGCCGACGTTCTCCTTCGAGTTCTTCCCACCCAAGACCCCGGCCGGTGAGCAGGCGCTCTGGCAGGCCATCCGCGAGTTGGAGTCGTTGCGGCCCAGCTTCGTGTCGATCACCTACGGGGCCGGCGGCACCACCCGCGACACCACCGTCGCGGTCACCGAGCGTGTCGCCACCGAGACCACCCTGCTGCCGATGGCCCACCTCACCGCTGTCGACCACTCCGTCGCCGAGTTGCGCAACGTGATCGGGCGCCTGGCCGGCGCGGGCATCTCCAACATCCTCGCCGTACGCGGTGACCCGCCCGGCGACCCCACCGCCGAGTGGGTGCGGCATCCCGACGGGGTGCTGTACGCCGAGGACCTGGTCCGTCTCATCCGCGAGGCCGGAGACTTCTGTGTCGGCGTGGCGGCGTTCCCGTACAAACATCCCCGCTCCTCGGACGTGGAGAGCGACACCCGCAACTTCGTCGCCAAATGCCGGGCCGGGGCCGACTTCGCGATCACCCAGATGTTCTTCGACGCCGACGACTACCTGCGCCTGCGCGACCGGGTCACCGCCGCCGGCTGCGACACGCCCATCCTGCCCGGCGTCATGCCGGTCACCCGGACGGCCACCATCGAGCGATCGGTGCAACTGTCCGGCGCGCCGTTCCCGCCCGCGCTGCTGCGCCGTTTCGAGGAACTGGCCGGCGACGACGAGGCGGTGCGGGCCCTCGGCATCGAATCGTGCGCCGAGATGTGCGCCCGGCTCCTGGCCGAAGGCGTCCCCGGCATCCACTTCATCACCCTCAACCGCTCCACGGCCACCCGCGAGGTCTGGCAGCAGCTGACCCCCACCGCGGTCACGGCCTGACCTTTCCCCGCTGACTTTGTTCCTCCGCTGGCCTTGTTCTTTCGCTGACCTTGTTGCTTCCGCCGACCGAGGACTCCGATGACCTGGGACGAGTACGCCACCGCGTGGTCCGGGCTGCACGGCGGATTCGATCCGCGCAAGGCGTCGCCGGTGGTCCGGGGCTGGATCCGCTTGGCGTACCGGATCGGCTCCTGGCTGGGCCGGCATCGGGTCACACCGTTCACGGTGACCCTGGCCGGGCTCCTGCTGTGCCTGGCGGTACCGCTCGCGGCTCTCGCCGGCCCGCCCGGCCTGGCCCTCGGCGCGGTCCTGGTCCTGCTCGCCTCAGCCGCCGACGGACTGGACGGTGCCGTCGCCGTCATCACCGACAAGATCACCAAGACCGGTTTCGTGTACGACTCGGTAGCCGACCGTCTGGGCGAGGCCGCCTGGCTGACTGCCTTCTGGCTGGCCGGAGTCCCCGGTTGGCTGACGGTGACGGCCGGTGCCGCCGGATGGCTGCACGAGTACATCCGCGCCCGCGCCACCACCGCCGGCATGCCCGACATCGGCACCGTGACCATCGGTGAGCGCCCCACCCGCGTCTCGGTGGCCATCACCGCCCTGATCATGGCCGCCCTCGCCGCCCTGATCGACCCCGGCTGGCCGGCACTGGTCCTCATCGCCGGGGCCACGGTATGGCTGACCCTGCAACTCGCCGGCCTGGCACAGCTGACCCGAGCGGTCCGCGTCGCCCTGCGCTGACTGTCCGCCGGGCGCTCGACGCTGACTGTCTGCCGGGCGCTCGACGCTGACTGTCTGCCGGGCGCTCGACCACCTCAGGCGTCGGCCGAACCTTCGAGAACGCCGTCGGAGCGTGGCTCTGACCGCGACCTAACGCGAGCTGATCGGCGGAGCGATGGTCAGTTCGGCATGCGGGTCGTGATCCGGGTGTGGAGGACCGGCCACGATCAGAGCGGCCCTGGCCCAGGGCTGTTCCCGGAGCAGGAACGGCAGCTCCTCACGTAGCCAGTCCGCCACGTGGGCTTGCTGTCCGGGAGAGTCGCCGTCGCGGGCGGCCAGCAGGCGTTCCTGCTCGTCGAGGTCACCCTGGAGGTAGATCGAGGCATCCAGCCACGGGGCCAGTTCGCCGCGGATGACACCGGTGCCCTCGACCCAGACGAACTCGGCTCCCGCCGGAACGGCTATCGACCCGGGCCGGTCGTGGGCGATCCAGGCGTCCGGCCGGAAGTCGACCGCCTGCCCCCGATGCAGTGGTCGCAGCACGTTCTCGGCGAGAACCCGGCCCCAGTCGAAACAGGCGAGGTGCCAGGCGACGTCGTCGGTGTGCACGACCGCCGACACGCCGGCCACCCGGCGCAGCCGCTCGGCCAGAGTCGTCTTGCCGGCACCACCCCGGCCGTCGATCGCGACGACCCTGGGCCGCCCGCTGACACCGGGCGAAGCGTCCCGCATCCGCTGAACGACGTCGAGCACCGTCGACGCCTGCCAGCCCACAGCTTCGGGCTCACCGTGATGTAGGCGCATCGGCGACCTGCTTCGCGAGAGAGTGCCCGGACACCTCGACTCTAACGGCGAACCCGCCGCGCCGCGCGCCACCGCTGCCGCCGCACCGTCCGCCGCGTGCCACCAGCCACCCGTCGCGGTCGTCTCGTCCCACCAGGTCTCGTCTCGCCCCGATTTCTCCCTTCCCGTCGTGAGTGGCGTCGGATCGGCTTCGGTACGCACGGGATCGGAGAGGCATTTATTCGGTTGTCCGAGATCGATGGCGTAGCTATTTTCTCTTCAGCGGATCCGGTCGGGGTGGAACGCCTCTGAGCTGTGGATTCTCTAATGTGCAAACGAATTTCCGGGGGTGACGAAATGAGTGCGGTGCTGGTGCTCAATGCTGACTGCGGGCCGTTGCACCGGGTCAGTCTCCGGCACGCGATTCGGATGTTGTTCCGTCAGGTCGCCGTGGTGCACGAGGCTCAGCCGGACGATCGGATCGGGGTCTACCCGGTGCCGACCGTCGTGCGGCTGGTCTCCTACGTGGTCACCCGCTGGCGGCGCGGCCGGGGTCCCGGCTGGTCGCGGGCCGGTGTGCTGGTGCGGGACGGGCGGAGGTGCGCCTACTGCGGCGCTGCCGCCTCGACCATCGACCACGTGCTGCCTCGTTCGCGCGGCGGCCGCAACGAATGGCTCAACACGGTGGCCGCCTGCGGGCGCTGCAACAACCGGAAGCGTGACCGCACCCCTGCGGAAGCCCGCATGCCCCTGCGGGTGACCCCGTTCGCCCCGATCTGGGCGGCGTCGTCCCTGACCTGATCCACTCCGCGGTCGAGCGGCCGCGCCGCTCGACCGCGGAGTGAGCGGACGCCGACTGCCGGTCCCGGTGGGCCGGTCAGCCAACTTGTCGGCCGGTCGGTGAAAGAAGCGGTTTACCGGGCAGGCGGCCGGCGGGTTTACACGGGGATCCGTCGGCCGCCGTTTTCCCTGGCGAACGGTTGCGTTCATGACGTGCGCGGCCCGCGCCCTCCGGACCGCGAAGGCTCCCGGCAGTCGCCGTTCGAACTTCCTCGCCCGGTGGCCCGGTCGCCCGTCGCCGGGTCTTTGCTCAAGCCGCGAGCGGCGGAAAGTTGCAGTGGGCGCCTCGGGCGAGTGGGCTCTGGTCTTCACGCCAAGCGGGAAACCGTCGCTTTGCGATGGTTCGCCAGGACGGGTCGGCCGACGATAGTTGTCAACGATCAGTTGACAACTATAGGGTTCGGGTGTGGCTGAGTTGGTGGAGTTGCGGGCGGTTCGGGAGCGGCGGGCACGTCTCGACGCTGAGGAACTGGAGCTGATCGACCGCGCCCGGCGGGGTGGTGCCACCTGGCCGGAGATCGCAGCGGCACTGGGACTGGCCAGCCGGCAGGCGGCGGAGCAGCGCAGGAGTCGGCTGGCGTCGGCCGCCGAGCGCGTCTTGCGGCCACAGCGCGAAGACCTTGACCGGGCGTACGGCCGGGGTGTCGCCGAAATTCGGAAACGCGCTGTCGACCTGTATCGGAGGATCGGTGCCGACCGGCGCTGGGACAGGCGTTTCGTTCGGGCCGCGCTGGTGCGGGAGACCTTGGACGCCGCACCCGACGCGCCGGCCGGAGCGCTCTACGACCTGGTCGTGGCGGTTCTGGCCGACCTGTCCGCGCCGGAGATCCCCGATCTGCCAGGGCCGTTGCGGTCGGCTGTCGAGCGTTTGCGGGAGGCCGTCGTCATCGGTTGACTTCGTCGCGTTCCGGCGGCCAAGATGTGAGTCGGTAAGACTCAAGTCCTTGGTCGAGCTGTGCCTGCCGAGGGCTCCTTCACTGTGCCCGTGCGTCTCTCGTGGCTGGGCGATGGGAGTGCGGCATGCGACGGAACGCTGCTCTGTTCGTACTCATCTCGGTCCTGTCCGGTCTTGGTGGGACCGCCCTCACCTTGGCCGTCGGCATCTGGATCTTCGACCTGACCGGTGACCCGGGGCTCGCGGCCCTCGCCTCCCTCGGCGTCTATCTGCCCAGTCTGGCCGCGCCCTGGCTGGGTGTCCTAGTCGACCGGTTCCCGCGCCGGGCTTTGCTGATCGGTGTCGAGGCCGGGGTCGCGGCGGTGCTGTTCGCCCTCCTGCCGGTGGATTCGGCCGGGCAGGTGTGGCTGATCTACGTGGCGATGCTGGTGCGTGGCGTCGGCTATGTGCTGCTCGATGCGGGGGAGTCCGCACTGTTGCCGGCCGCCCTTCCGGCCGACCGTCTCGGCGATGTGAACGGATGGCGGTCGAGTGCTCAGGAGGGCATGAAACTTCTGGCGCCTCTCGGTGGGGCAGCGCTCTACACGTGGGTCGGCCCGCGACCAGTGATCGTGCTCTGCGCCGTGTTGCCGCTTATCAGCGCCGGTCTTTACGCTCTGCTCCGCTTCGGCCCCACCGTATCGGTCACCGGAGAGCCGTCCCAGAACGTCGCCGGGCAGCCGACGGGGCGGCCGGGCCGGGGTGGTGCTGTGGTGGGTGGTGGGCCTCGGGCCGGGGTGGAGGGGGAATCGGGGCGGCGGGCGAGTCTGCGCTGGAGCAGCGTGCGGGAAGGGCTTCTGATGCTGACTGCCGAACCGTTGCGTTCCCCGGTTCTGCTGGGGATGGTGGCTATCGGGGTCTCCGGGCTGACCAATGCGGCGGTGTTGTCCCAGATCGTTGACGGACTGGGTCTTCCCGCCGCGTACCTGGGTGTTCTCTCCAGCGTGCAAGGTGCCGGGTCGATCGTTGCCGGGCTGCTGGTGGGGCGGTTGCTGGCTCGGGCTGCGGCGGTGCGCGTGGCGTTGCTCGGGGTGCTGATCTTCGCGTTGTCCTGTGTGGCGCGGAGTGTGCCCTGGTGGCCGGCGATGATCGTGGGCAGCCTGCTGGCCGGGGCCGGGCTGGTGTGGGCGTTGATCGCGGCGGTCACCGCGGTGCAGACCGGTACCCCGGGACATCTGCTGGGACGGGTTTCGGCGACCAGCAACATGGCCTTGTTCGGGCCGATGGCTTTGACGATTCCGCTCGGTGCGGCCCTGATCGGTTTCGGAGCCCGGGCGGTCCTGCTGATCGGCGCGGGTCTGCTGGTTCTCACCATGCTGGCGGTCCGGCGGTCAGGGGTTCTCCAAGACGGGGGACGGGCTGCCGCGGGCCGGTGACGGGTGTTGGAGGGGGAGGGCTGGCTCAGCGGGTGATGCGTTCGAGGTATGTGGTGATGTCGGCCGGGTCGTGGGTGGCGCAGCCGATGTAGTTGTCGGGGCGGATCAGGAGGAGCGTCGGGCCGGTCACGTCGTAGGTGGTGGACGCGGCGGTGGCGTTGTGGGACGGCACGCCGAAGTCGGGTAGCGCGGACGGCCAGTGGAAAGCCAGCACAGTGGGGTGCGGGCCGCGGAGCAGGTCGAAGATGCGGCCGGGGCCGTCGGGGGCGCGGTCGCCGGCCCGGACGGTGCCGGGGGCGGGGCGGTGTTCGGCGGCCAGCGTGGTGCCCCGGTAGTCGAGGGACAGTTGGCGTAGGGCCGGGTCGTCGCGGCGTAGTGCGTCCGCGGCGCCGTCGACGTGCCGCTGGTGCAGGTGGGTGGTGATGCCCAGGACGGCGGCCGCTACCGGGAGGCGTTCTTCCTCGTACGTGTCCAGCAGCGCCGAGTCGCCGGTGGCGATCTTCCAGCCGAGGTTGTACGCGTCCTGGACGCCGGTGTTGAGGCCCTGGCCACCGGCGGGGGAGTGCACGTGGGCGGCGTCTCCGGCGAGGAAGACGTGGCCGTCGCGGAAGCGGGACGCCATCCGCATGTTGGCGCGGTACTCCGATCGCCAGCCGATCTCGGTGAGGGTGATCGCCGGGTCGGCCGCTGCCACCAGGTCTTCCAGGGATGTCGTCGAGGGCGGGGCGGTCAGCTGGTGCCGGTCGGTGCCGGGCAGCGGGCAGAGTGTCAGGCTCAGTTCCGGCCACACGTGCCAATGGCCGCGCTCCAGGCCGGTCAGCAGCACGTCCGCGATGATCATCCGTTCTTCCTCGTGGGTCTCGCCCTCGAACGGGATGCCGAGGATCTTGCGGATGGTGCTGCGGCCGCCGTCGGCGCCGACCAGGTAGCGAGCGTCGACGATCTCGCCGGTGTCCAGGGTGACCTGCACGCCGTCGCTGTTCTGGGTGAAGTCGCCGACACCGACGCCGAACTCGACGGGCACGCCGTCGGCCAGCAGCTCGCTGGTCCGCCACTGCGGGACCATCAACATGTTCGGGTACGGCACGGAAGGTGTCGGGGCGTGCTGTTCGTCGAGGCGGAACTCGTGGGTGCCGCCGCCGGGCAGGTGCGCCAGCATCGGCGGGTAGTCGCCGCCCGCCTCCTGGAAACGGTCGAGCAGGCCCAGGTCGTCGAGGATCTCCAGGGTTCGGGGCTGGAGGCCTTTGCCGCGGGAGCCCTCGAAGGGGTGCGGGGACTTCTCGACGATCCGGAACGGGACTCCGTGCCGGGTGAGCTGGCGGGCCAGGGTGAGGCCGGTCGGGCCGGCACCGGCGATTACGGTGAACTTAGATTCACTGAACATGGATTCACCGTACGGTGGCTGATAGCCTCCGTCAAGTGGTGGTGGGTACGCGTAAGCAGCAAGCGGCACAGACCGAGGCGGAGCTGAAAGCGGCCGCTGTCCGGGTGTTCGAGCGAGTCGGCTATCTCAACGCCAAGATCACGGACATCACGGCCGAGGCGGGGCGCGCGACCGGGTCGTTCTACAAGCACTTCGCGAGCAAGGAACGGCTGCTCGAAGCGCTGCTCGCCGACGTGCTGGCTGAAGGTGACGTCACCGCGGGGCTGCCGGGGCACCTCACGGACTTCCGGGAGCGCGCGGCGGTGCGCTGGCACGTCGACGTCTTCTGGGGCTTCTACCGGGAGCACCGGGCGGTCATGTCCGCGTTGCAGCAGGCGGCGATCGTCGACGAGGAGTTCGCCCGCCGCAGCCGGGAGATGCTCGAACCCGACCTGCATCACATCGCCGGCCACCTGGAGGGCCTCGACGTTCCCGGGGATCGGATGGTGGCGGCGTCACTGTTCACCACGACGCTGTCCGCGGCGGCGACGGCCTGGTTCGCGGGGGAGAAGCATGTGGGGGAGAGCGAGATGCTCGACAGCCTCACGACATTCCTGCATCGAGGACTGGGTGGCCGGTGACGGTCGCATTCGGCCCGGCGGCCGCGATGCCGGCCGCTACGGGCCGCCCACCTCGCGCGGACCGGACGAGAAGCTAGAAACTCGTATCAAATTCTGGTGGTGAAAAGCCGGGCGCCCGGCACGTCGTTGTGCCGGGCGCCAGGAGTCCTGGCCGTCAGCGCTTGGTGATCGCCTTGCGGTAGTCGCTGTTCAGGCGGCCGATCAGGCTCAACGGGATGCCCTTCGGGCAGACCGTGGTGCACTCGCCGGCGTTGGTGCAGCCGCCGAAGCCTGCGTCGTCCTGGGCCTGGAGCATGTCCAGGACGCGGCTGTCGCGTTCCGGCTGGCCCTGCGGCATCAGGCCGAGGTGGGTGATCTTCGCGGCGGTGAACAGCATCGACGAGCCGTTCGGGCAGGCCGCCACGCAGGCGCCGCAGCCGATGCAGGTGGCCGCTTCGAACGCCATGTCGGCGTCCTTCTTCGGTACCGGCGTGGCGTGGGCGTCCGGCGCGGTGCCGGTCGGGACGGTGATGTAACCGCCGGCCTGGATGATCTGGTCGAACGCGGTGCGGTCGACGACCAGGTCCTTGATGACCGGGAAGGCGGCGGCGCGCCACGGCTCGACGTCGATCACGTCGCCGTCGGAGAACTTGCGCATGTGCAGCTGGCAGGTGGTGGTGGCCTTCTCCGGGCCGTGTGCCACCCCGTTGATGACCATGCTGCAGGCGCCGCAGATGCCTTCGCGGCAGTCGTGGTCGAACGCGATCGGGTCGTCACCGTCGAGGATCAGCGTCTCGTTGAGCACGTCGATCATCTCGAGGAACGACGCGTCGGGGGAGATCCCCTTCACGTCGTAGGCGACCATCTTCCCGCCGGCCGAGGGGCCGGATTGACGCCACACCCTGACCTTGATGTCCATTACTTGTAACTCCGCGTGCTCGGGTGGACGTATTCGAAGTTGAGGTCTTCCTTGTGCAGCGTGGGCTTGCCGTCGGCGCCGAAGTACTCCCACGCCGCGGCGTAGCTGAACTCGTCGTCGTGGCGCAGCGCCTCACCGTCGGGGGTCTGCGACTCGCCCCGGAAGTGGCCGCCGCAGGATTCGCGGCGGTGCAGCGCGTCGATGCACATGAGTTCGCCCAGTTCGATGAAGTCGGCGACGCGGCCGGCCTTCTCCAGGTTCTGGTTGAGCTCCTCGCCCTTGCCGGGCACCTTCACCCTGGTCCAGAACTCCTCCTTGAGCGCCCGGATCAGGCCGACCGCCTTGGTCAGGCCCTCCTCGGTGCGTTCCATGCCGCAGTACTCCCACATGATGTGGCCGAGTTCGCGGTGGAAGGAGTCCACGGTCCGGTCGCCGTCGATCGACAGGAACTTCTCGATCCGGTCCTCGACCTGCTTGCGGGCCTCGACGACCGGCGCGTCGGTCTCGGTGACCTTCGGGAAGGGGCCGGAGGCGAGGTAGTTGCTGATCGTGTTCGGGAGCACGAAGTAGCCGTCGGCCATGCCCTGCATCAGCGCGGACGCGCCGAGCCGGTTGGCGCCGTGGTCGGAGAAGTTCGCCTCGCCGACCACGAACAGGCCGGGCACCGTCGACTGCAGGTCGTAGTCGACCCAGAGGCCACCCATCGTGTAGTGCACGGCGGGGTAGATGCGCATCGGCGTCTCGTACGGGTCCTCGCCGGTGATCCGCTCGTACATCTCGAAGAGGTTGCCGTACTTGGCCTCGACCGCCTTCTGGCCCAGCCGGCTGATCGCGTCCGCGAAGTCCAGGTAGACACCCAGACCGCCGGGGCCGACACCACGGCCCTCGTCACAGACGTTCTTGGCGGCCCGCGACGCGATGTCCCGGGGCACCAGGTTGCCGAACGACGGGTAGATGCGCTCCAGGTAGTAGTCGCGCTCGTCCTCGGGGATGTCGGCGGCGCGGCGGGTGTCCTTCTGCGCCTTCGGCACCCACACCCGGCCGTCGTTACGCAGCGACTCCGACATCAGGGTCAACTTCGACTGGTGCGAGCCGGACTCCGGGATGCACGTCGGGTGGATCTGCGTGTAGCAGGGGTTCGCGAACAGCGCGCCCTTGCGGTGCGCCCGCCACGACGCGGTGACGTTGCAGCCCTTGGCGTTCGTCGACAGGAAGAAGACGTTGCCGTAACCGCCGGAGGCGAGCACCACGGCGTCGGCGAACTCGGTGCTGATCTCGCCGGTCACCATGTCACGGACCACGATGCCGCGGGCCTTGCCGTCCACGACGATCAGCTCGAGCATCTCGTGCCGGGCGTTCATCTCGACGTTGCCGAGGCCGATCTGGCGCTCCAGAGCCTGGTACGCGCCGAGCAGCAGCTGCTGGCCGGTCTGGCCGCGGGCGTAGAACGTGCGGGACACCTGGGTGCCGCCGAACGAGCGGTTGTCGAGCAGGCCGCCGTACTCGCGGGCGAACGGGACGCCCTGGGCCACACACTGGTCGATGATGTTCACCGACACCTGGGCGAGCCGGTAGACGTTCGACTCGCGGGCGCGGAAGTCGCCGCCCTTGACCGTGTCGTAGAACAGCCGGTAGACGGAGTCGCCGTCGTTGCGGTAGTTCTTCGCGGCGTTGATGCCACCCTGCGCGGCGATCGAGTGCGCGCGGCGCGGGCTGTCCTGATAGCAGTACGACTTGACGTGGTACCCGGCCTCGGCCAGGGTCGCCGCGGCCGAGCCGCCGGCCAGGCCGGTGCCGACGATGATCACCGTCAGCTTGCGGCGGTTCGCCGGGTTGACCAGCTTGGCGTTGAACTTGCGGCGCTCCCAGCGGGTCTCCACCGGGCCGTCCGGGGCGGCCTTGTCGAAGACGGGTTCGCCCTCGGACCAGAATTCAGAAGCAGTCATGATCAATCCACCAATCCGAGCGTGACCGCGATCGGCACCGAGAGGTACATCGCGACCAGGACCACCGAGAGCACCAGCGCGATCGCCTTGGCCCGGCGCTCACCCTTGACCGTCTGCTGGCCCATCGTGCGGGCCGCGCTCCAGATGCCGTGCCGCAGGTGGAAACCGACGGCCACCACCGCGAGGACGTAGAAGATCGTCACGTACCAGCGTTCGGGGGCGAAGCCCTCGACCACCCGCTCGGATGCCGCGGAGTCGCCACCGGCCGGGTTCACCGTGCCGAGGGTCAGGTCGAGGATGTGCCAGATCACGAACAGCACGATGATCACGCCACCCCAGCGCATGGTGCGCGCGGCGTAACCGCCCTGGACCTTGGGGCGGTGCGCGTACTTGACCGGGCGGGCCTTCTTGGCCCGGATGGTCAGCGCGGCGGCGGCCCAGATGTGCAGGCCGATCGCGGCGAGCAGGCCGAATCGCTGGATCCAGAGGAACCAGGCGTGCGGGAGGAGCGGCGTGCCCAGTTCGCGGAGCCACTCGGCGTAGTGGTCGAAGTCCGGCAAGCCGACGAAGATCTTCAGGTTGCCGGCCGCGTGCGCGAAGAGGAAGAGAACCAGCAGCGTACCGCTGGCCGCCATGATCAATTTGAGGACGACCGACGAGGGTCGCTGCTTCTTGGAGGCCGGAGCGGGCGTTGCCGCGCCCGCCGGCTTCGAAGCCTTGGATGAAGTCGTGTCTACCGCCACATCCTGAAAGGTAGAAAGGCTCTGGCGATTCGTCTAATGCATGAAAGGTGAGATGTTCATAGCGGTAGGCTATTAGGATGCAGCTGCAACAACTCCGGTACTTCGTCATGGTGGCTGAGCTGCGACATTTCACCCAAGCGGCGGACGAAATGGGCGTCTCGCAACCTACGTTGAGTAAGCAGATTCACACCCTCGAAGCATCTCTCGGCGCGCCGCTCTTCGAGCGCATCCGCGGTGACGTGACCTTGACCGTCGCCGGGCAGACCCTGCTCCCGCTTGCTCAGCGCATGATCGCCGACGCCGACACGGCCCGGGACGCGGTCGCCGACATCGTCGGCCTGCGCAAGGGCGAGGTGCGGCTCGGCGCCACCCCCAGCCTCTGCTCCTCACTGGTCCCGGTCGTGCTGCGCACCTACACCTCTGACCACCCCGGCATCCAGTTGCACGTGAGCGAGGGCAGCTCCCAGGACCTGATCGACAGTCTGCTCGCGCACGCCCTCGACATGGCCCTGATCGTCCACCCCGAACACGGCGTCGACGCCGCCCTGGACACCACCGAGCTGCTGCGGGAGAGCCTCGTGGTGGCCTCGGTCGCCGGTGGCCCGCCCCTGACCGTGGGCCGCCAGCTCGACCTGATCGAGTTGCGGCACACCCCGATGGTGATGTTCCGGGCCGGCTACGACATCCGGGACGTCACCCTGCAGGCCTGCGAGCGGGCCGGGTTCACGCCCAAGTTCGCGGTCGAGGGCGGCGAGATGGACGCGGTGCTGGCCTTCGTCGAGGCCGGGCTCGGTGTCGCGCTGGTGCCGAGCATGGTGCTGGCCAACCGGCCGCTGCTGCGGGCGACCCCGCTCGGCCCGCCCGGCATGCGCCGCACCATCGCCCTGGCCCAGCGCCGGGGGGCCGTCCTGCCGCACGCGGCCGCCGCCCTGCGTGAGGGGATCATCGAACACATCGCATCGGGAGAGTTGCCCGCCGGGGTCAGGGGACTGCGAACAGTCCACATCGGGTAGTCAAGCGGCCACTCCGCGTCTAGGCTCGTCGATGTGTGGCATGGCGAGTACCGGGATCCCCGGCTGGTCGAGGTCTTCGACGCCGAACGCGTCTGGGGCTGGGAGGACGACTTCTTCATGCGGGTCCTCGCCGACCGCATGGCACCCAGAGTGCTCGATCTCGGCTGCGGCACCGGCCGCCTGGCGATCGCGATGGCCGAGGCCGGCCACGAGGTGACCGCCGTCGACCCGGCCGGCGCCGCCCTGGACGCGGCCCGCCGCAAGCCCGGCTCCGCCCGGGTCCAGTGGATCGAGGGCTCCTTCGAGGATCTGCCGTCGCAGTCGTTCGACGCCGCCCTGATGACCGGCCACGTCGTCCAGCACCTCAGCGACCCGGAGTGGTCCGGGGCGCTGCGCGCGCTGCGGGACGCCCTGGTCACCGACGGCCGGCTGATCTTCGACGGGCCGGACCCGGCCGCCCGCCCGTGGGAGGGCTGGGACCGGGCCGCCACCGAGCGGCCGATCGTCCTCGCCGACGGCTCGGTGGTGCTGGCCTGGACCGAGGGAGCGGCACCGGCCGGGGACGTCGTCCCGGTCGTGCACCACTACCGGTTCCCGGACGGGCTGGAGCTGACCAGCACCTCCGCGCTGCGATTCCGGGACGAGGCCGAGCTGCGCGGCTCACTGCGGGCGGCCGGTTTCCGGGTGGACCAGGTGTACGGGGGATGGGGCCGCGAACCACCAGGCCTCGGCCACGACGGCGAACTGATCGTGATCGCCATCGCGGAACCTCGTCTGATCCCGTGAGAATCTCGCCGAACGTGCCAGGATCTGCCGCTTTACTTACTGAACCATTGCAGTACATGAATCCCGGACTAGCATCCGGCAGGCAGCCGTACCGACCCATGACGACGGGCTAGGTGGTATGTCCGACAACGAGTGGCCAAGGCAGCTTCCCGCGCCGGCGCACGGCGAGTGGAGCGATCCCCCGCCGGTGCGCAGCCGTGTGCTCCTGTCCGCGGCCCTGGTGGTCGTGGTCCTGTTGGTCGCCGGCGGTGTCGCCTGGCAGCTGATGAGCAACGGCACGGCCCAGCCGGTCACCCAGGCCACCGCCGCGCCGGTGCCGTCCGCCAGCCGGCCCACCGTCGCGGCCTGTCCCGAGCCGGAACTGACCGTCGCCGTGGCACCCGAGATCGAGCCGGTGATCCGGGCGGCCGCCGACGGCCTCAAACCGGCCGGTCAGCGCTGTGCGCCGATCGTGGTGCGGGCCGAGGAACCCGGCGTCACCCTGGAGTCGAAGGACCGGCCCGACGTCTGGGTGCCCTCGTCCAGTTCCTGGCTGACGATCGCCGCGCAGCGCAGACTCGTCTACAAGCCGTCCGGTGCGACCCTGGCCTGGTCCCCGATCGTGCTGACCGCGCCCGAGTCGATGGTCGGCCTCTACTCCTCCGACGGCAAGCCCGCCTGGACCGCCCTGTTGCAGGCCGTCACCGAGGGGCGCATCCCGGTCGTCACCATGCCGGACCCGCTGAAGACCACCACCGGGCTGCTCAGCGTGCACGGGGTGCACGCGGCGGCCGCACTGACCACCAAGGACCCGGGCATCGCCCAACTGCGGGCGCTCACTCTGCGCAGCCGTTTGGAGGAGGCCGACGCCGACCCGGTCTCCATTCTCAAACTGCTCGGCACCCAGAACAGCCCCACCGACGCGAGCTACGCCGTCGGCGTCTTCCCGATGGTCGAGCAGCAACTTCTGGCCTATCAGAAGGCGGGGCACGAGGTCGCGCTGGCCGGTGCGCCGCCGGTGGACGGCATGGTCCAGGCCGACTATCCGTACGCCGTACGTAAGGGCGTGAAGACCGGCCTGGTCGAACAGTTGCGTTCGGCGATCAGCCGGCCGGCTCTGGAGCAGGCCGGGTTCCGCACCGAGCCCACCGCCGGCAGCGCCCGCCTGCCCGAGTCCGCCGCCGGACTGCTCGCCCCGGTCAAACAGTGGGTGCAGTACCAGAAACTGTCCTTCCAGGTGCTGCTCCTGATCGACGCGTCCGGCTCGATGAACGAGAAGATCGGCGCCGGTGCGGCTACCAAGGCGTCCCTGCTGCGCGAGTCCGGGGCCAGCGCGGCCGACCTGTTCAACCAGGACACCACGATCGGGATGTGGTACTTCGGCGCCGCCTCGGCGACCAGTCCCGCACACACCGAGGAGGTCCCGTTCGGGCCGATCACCTCGCCCGTCGGGGAACGGCCACGACGTGACCTGCTGGCCGAGAAGATCGGAACATACCGCCCGATCACCAGCGCCGGCACACCGCTCTACCAGAGCGTCCTCGACGGCATCGAGACCATGCGCCAGGACGCGGCACCGGACAAACCGTCAGTGGTCGTGGTCCTCACCGACGGGGCCGACGGCGGGACCAGGTTCACCATGTCCAATCAGGAGTTCCTGCGGAAGATCGCGGCCGGCCGGGACCCGAAACGGCCGATCCCGGTGATCGCGGTCGGTTACGGCCCGGACGCCAACATGACCGCGCTGCAGAGCATGGCCAAGGCGACCGGTGGCCAGGCCATCGCCGCCCGCAACCCGGCCGACCTGGCGTCGGCCATGGCCAAGGCGTTCCTGGCGGCCCGTTCGACGCCCTGAAGCCGTTACGCGGGCCCGATCTGATCGGCGACGATCCGGGCGGACAGGGCCACCATCGGCAGCCCACCGCCCGGATGTACCGAACCGCCGACCAGGTGCAACCCGTCGACCGGACCACGGTTGGCGGGCCGCAGCAGACCGCCGGCGGTGCCGTAGATCGCCCCGCCCGGCGCGCCGGTGGCATCGGCCAGGTCGGCCGGGGTCCGTGTCTCCATGAACTCCAGCCGCCCTCGCAGGTCCACACCCCGATCTTGCAAAACCTCCAAGATCCGATTGGCGTACGCCTGGGCGAGGCCCGGCCGCCGCCAGTCCACAGCGGACCAGCCGGTGCCGTGCCGGGGCGTGTTGACCAGCACGAACCACGCCTCCGACCCGTCCGGCCGCACCGCCGGATCGTCGGCCCGGGTGACGAACACCGCCGGATCGTCCACCGGCCGGGCCCGCCGCCCCGGCACCGGGAAGATCGCGTCGAACTCGGCGTCGTAGTCGCGCGGGAAGAACACCGTGTGATGGGCCAGCTCCGGAGTCCGCCCGCGCACCCCGAGCAGCAGCACGAACCCGGCCAGGCTCCGGTCGGCCAGCCCGGTCAGCCGCCGTGGACTGGGCAGCAGATCCCGGTAGAGGGAGATCGCGTCCACGTTGGAGACCACCACATCGGCGGGTACGAACGCCCCACCGGCCAGGCGCACCCCGCGTACCCGGTGATCCGCCTCGATCGCGGTCACCTCCGAGCCCAGCTCCACCCGTACGCCCGCCTCGTCGCACTTCGCGCGCAGCGCGCCGGACAGGGTGCCCAGCCCACCCGGCAGGTACCAGCCGCCGTGCGCCAGCTCCGCGTAGGGGATCGCGGCCAGCGCCGCCGGGGCACGGCGCGGATCCGTCCCGGTGTACGTCGCGTAGCGGTCCAGCAGCATCCGCAGCCGGGGATCCCGCAGATAGCGGCGGCCCAGCGACCGCAACGACCGGCCCGGCGCGATCGCCGCCAGATCGGCCACCCGCCACGACATCCGGGCCAGCGACGTCGCCGACACCGGCCGTTGCAGCACCGACTCCCACGAAGCCCGCCAGATCCGGGCCGCCCGCCGCCAGAACCGGTCCCAGTCGGCAGCCGCGTCCGGTCCGAGTGCCGTGCTGATCCGCTCCAGGAACACCGCGTGATCCGGCGACGAGTCGAGCACCGTCCCGTCCGGGAAGACGTGCCGCACCACCGGATCCAGCGGCACCGGCCGCAGGCCCAGCCCCAGTTCCTCGAAGACCTTCGGCAGCGTGAGCAGGCTCGGGCCGGTGTCGAAACGGAAACCGTCCCGCTCGTGGACCGCCAGCTTCCCGCCGACGTCCGCCGACCGCTCGTGCACCGTCACCCGATGCCCGGCCTTCGCCAGGCGCAGGGCCGCAGCCAGCCCGCCGACACCGGCTCCGATCACCACGACATTGCTCATACCGAGCGTCCCTTCCAGGTCAGCAGGTTGCGGTGGCGCCGGTGGAACGAGCGGGCCACCAGCCAGGCGAACAGGAGCACCGACAGCGGATGGGTCACGGCGTCCAGGAGGCGCCCGCCGGTGGCCGCCGCGCTGATCAGACGGCCGGTGACACCCAGCAGGTAGGCGGGCAGGGCGATGGCCGGGAACAGCAGCGGGGCGACGTACAACGCAAGCAGAAGGCCCACGACGGACGCCGCGCCGAACGCCGACCCGAAGGACGCCCACAGCGATTTGGCGTAGCCGTCGGACAGGTCGCGCCACGAGTCGTACATCCGGCAGGCCGCCAGGCGGGAACCGTCGGCCAGGGCGATCCGGCCGCCGGACCGCTTCACCGCGCGGGCGAGGCCGATGTCCTCCAGGATGTCGTCGCGGACGGCGGCGTGCCCACCGGCCCGCTGATAGCCGAGCCGGTCCAGGACCAGCCACTGGCCGCCGGCCGCGGCGAGGGAGGGGCGCGGAGAGCGTTCCATGCCGCGCAGCGGCAGGAAGGTGAGCCAGGACCATTGCAGGAGCGGTTGTACGAGCCGGCCGGCTCCGACGATCTTCGGGTACGGGGAGAGCAGGGTGACGTCGGCCGACCGGAGCAGGTTCACGGCGCCCGCGATGGCGTCCGGTTCCAGCACCACGTCGGCGTCGATGAAGACCAGCACGTCCGCGCTGCTCGCGTCGTCGGCCAGCTGGCGGCAGGCGTTCGGTTTGCCCAGCCAGCCGTCGAGGGGCGGGGTGCCGGTGAGCAGCCTTGTCCGGTCACCACCGATCTTTCCCACGATTTCCGCGGTGCCGTCGGTGGAGCCGTCGTCCAGGACGTGGATCGTCAGGTTCGGGACGCCGCGCTGGGCCAGCAGGGCGTGGAGGCACGAGGTGACCCGGTCGGCCTCGTCGCGCAGGGGGAGCAGGACGGCTACTCGTTCGTGCGTCGTTCTATCGCGTTCTGGACGGCGCAGGAGTAGTGCGTTGACCAGAGTATGTGCGGTCAGCAGCAGTAATACGATCAGCATTTTCTTAGCTTGATCAACAAAGGGGCCACTGCCGCGCCCATCAGGACGCCGCCCCAGGCCGCGGAGGCGGGCAGGTCCAGGAAGACGGTGTGGGCCAGGACCGAGGAGGCGTAGGTCCAGATCCACAACGCGTACATCGGGGCGTCGTCGGTCTTCGGTTTCTGTTGCAATTTAAGCGATAAAACGGTCATTATCAGTACGGCGAAGCCGAGCCAGCCCAGGTAGTTGCTGATCGGGATGCCGGGCAGACCGGGCAGTGCCGGCGTCGGAGCCTGCCAGGTCCAATAGCCCTCGGCGACCATCTGCGGATCGAGGAACAGATCCCAGCAGGCCAGGCCGAAGGCGGCCACCACGATCCTCTTCGTGGTGCTCGTCGTGATGCGCAGTGCCGCCAGCCACGCCGGCCAGGCCATCCAGGTCCAGGCCAGCGGGATGATCAGTGGAACACCCAGCAGCTTCGGTCCCAGCTCGCCGGAGTAGTCATAGGTTCCGAACGGGAAACCAGTCGCCACGCCGACCGCCTCCACCAGGAAACCACCGACACCCGCCGTTCCGATCAGCGCGACGACCGCCCGTGCACCCCGGCTGATCAGGGCGTGCGTCACCGACAGCAGCACCCCGATCAGCACGGTCACCACGGTGAGAACAGCCCGTGTCTTGTCTTCGGTCAGGGGATAGCAGATCTGGACCAGGATCAGAGCGCCCAGCAGAACCCAGGGAACCTTGCGCAACGCCCGGATCAGCCGCCCTCAGCCGGCAGCGGGATCTCCCGGCCGAGGATCGCGAACGCCCGTTCGTCCCCCGGGAACAGGAAGTTCCGCAGCACATCGGTGAAACCGAACCGCCGGTACAGTCGCCACGCCCGGGACGCCTGCTCATCGGCCTCCGGCGTGGACAGCAGCACGGTCTTGCCGTCCGCCATCGCCAGCAGGGCCCGCAACTGCTTCGCGCCGATCCCGTGGCCCTGCGCCGCCGGGCGCACATGCAGTTCCACGACCTCGAAACAGTTCGCCAGCCAGAGCCGTCGCGCCGGTTCGTCCACAGCGGATCGCACCTGGTCATGCCACCACTGGCCGGAAGCGGAGGTGTAGCCGTACCCGAAACCGGCCAGATTGCCCTCCGCGGTCAACGTCGCCACCGCACGGAACCCCGGCCGGCGCACATGCGAACCGATGTAGCCCCGGCGGGTCTGCAACAACTCCTTGCGGTAACCCATCGCCTCGCCGTAGACGGCCACCACGTCGTCGAGCCGGCGCAGCAGGTCATCCGGCTGCCAAGCAACGAGCCTCATCAGCCCTACCCTTCTCTCCACCCGAGTACGGTGCGGTCGCCGCTGATCTCGCGCACTGCGAAACGGGCGAAAAGCTCCTCGGCGTACCAATTATCGGTGGGGGTGCGCGCGATCGCCGTGCGATGTCGCGGCTGACGGTACGCGAAAGTGGTCAGATCCGTCGTGCTGCGCCACACGCTGACCGTGCCCTGCCAGCCGATCGGTGCCTCACCCACCCCGAATCCGGCCAGCAGACCCGGCGCCCGCGACAACTCCCGCGCCACGTCCGGGACCGCCCGCCAGAACCGCAGTGCCCGCGACGGCCGCAGTCGCGCCCTGGTCAGCGCCAGCACCATGCCGTCCGTCTTCCTCTTCTTGGCACCAGGCGTTTCATCTGGCACTTCATCAGGTTCGAACGGGTTTCGGCCCGACCATGCGCCCCGGCTCACCAGCGGCTCCAGATCCACCCGAACCTGTGACTCGGCGATCGCCTCCCACACCGGAAACCGTATCGGGCCGTCGCTCACAGTCACCGCGGCCCAGCGTGTCACGTCCGTGTCGCCGGGGCCGAACGTGGTGCCGGTACCGGTGCCCAGAAACTTGCCGAACCGGACCGCCTTCAGATGCCGGCGGGCGAAAGCCATCCGCAGCAGGGCGGAGCCGACAGCACGGCGCGGCACCCGCCAGACGTGCAGGCTGACCTGATCATCGGTCACCGCGTCACGCTACCCTTTCACCGCTTCGGTGCTGGCTTTCCACAATTCTGCGGCCAGCTCCGGATTCCGGGCGTGCGGGGCGGGCCGCACCGGTTCACGGCCCACGTAATAGCCGCCGTTCACCAACTCGTCCCTCGGTGCGGTGGCCAGCCACACCAGCAGCTCACCGGCCTTCTCCGGCGTCACCAGGAACGGTGTGTACCGGTAGAAGAAACGGGTCACCCGGCCGGCCCCGAAATTGGTGCGCACCACACCCGGATGGAACGACACACTCAAGATGTCCGGCCACCGGCGAGCCGCTTCAGCGGCGAAAAGGACATTAGAGGCCTTTCCTGCGCCGTACGCCGTCCAGGAACGGTAATTCGCCGCATCACCCGCCAGATTCGCCGGATCCGGCACGCCCCGCATGTGCGCCCGAGACGCGGTGTTCACCACCCGGGCATCCCGCAACTCGTCCCGCAACAGTGTGGTCAGCAGGAACGGTGCCAAATGGTTGCCCTGCATCGTCGCCTCGAACCCGTCGACGGTCCGGCGGTAGTCGCCGACCATGCCACCGGCGTTGTTCACCAGCACGTCGATCCGGCCGCTGCTTTCCCCGGTCTTCCCGGTCTCCCCGGCCTTCTTGGTCTCCTCGGTCTTCTTGAGTTCGACGGTCTTCTTGAGGGCGGCGGCCAATTCGCGGACCTCGGTCAGACTCTCGAAATCCGTGCGGAAATTGGCCGGTTCAGTGCCGGTGATCGCTCGCACCTCGGCCACCGCGGCGGACAGGCGTCGCTGGTCACGGCCCACCAGGATCACCTCGTCGCCACGGGCCGCGAACTGTTTCGCGGCCGCCAGGCCCACCCCGGAACTACCACCGGTCACCACTATCGTCGCCATCCACGGACGGTACCGCGGGGAATGCGGTTCGGCCGGGTGGGTGGTGCCGGTGCTCCTACTTCCGCCTTTGGCTGATCGCTGGCGCCGCGCGGATGACTTTTCCGGGGCCGGTCCTGCGCTGAGGCCGGTCCCGGTCCGGGGTCGGTCCTGGTCTGGGGTCCGTCCCGGACCGGGGCCGGAAAAATGTCCACACTGGTGGTTCGATCCTCTTTGTGGTGGCCCGTTCAATGGTGGTGTCGATGAATCACCGCATGGCCCCGGCCCCGGGAGATCAGCCACCGATTGACCGGCACGGTCAGGGCAAAAGCCACCGCCAGGGCACCGGCGAGCGACAGCCAGAACAGCGGACCGTCCAGCCCCGCCGCCATCGCACCGGGGACGGCGATCACTACCGCGTTGTCGACGACCTCCATGACCGCGATCGACACGGTGTCCGCTGCCAGGGCCACCTTCAGCGCGTCACGGACACCGAGGCCGGCGCTCAGTAGAGGCCGCATGGTCAGCGCGTATCCGAACACGAACGCCAGCACCACGGCCAGCACCACGGTGGGCCCGGAACTCCAGCCCAGCGCAGTACCGATCACCATGCCGAGGACTTCACCGATCGCACATCCGGTGAGGCAGTGCAGGGTGGCCTGAACCGCCATCCGCCATAACCCGGTCCCGGCCGTCTTCCCGGTCCCGGCCGTCTTCCCGGTCCCGGCCGTCTTTTCCGGCTCGGTCTCTTCTTCTGGCCCGATCTCTTCCCTTGGCTCGGTCCTTTTCGCCGGCCCGGCGTGGCTGTGCTCGGCTGCGTGGCTGTCATGACTCATGGGGCCTCCTTCACGACACCGCTGAATATACCCCCTGGGGGTATTTGCGGGAAGCGGGCGGGGTGTTCGGGCTTCGGGCCGAGTTGTCGATCATCCGTTCGAAAAAGCTGGCGGCGAGGCACGTCGAAGGTTGCGTTCTTGTCGTAGGGGGGTGTTAGTCTCTGCCTAGTTAGAACGGATGTTCGAAAGAGTGTTCGTTCGGCTCCGGGAGCGTGTTTCGCGGCTCGCCTCCCGGGTGCGGCGCCTGCGAAGCGCCGTGCGAGTGGTCCGGGCATTCGCGGGTCCGGGCCCGTTGTGAAGGCAGGCCGTCGCTCGCCACCCCCGACCCCCGGTGGCGGGCGACGGACCCGCCGGCGGTGCCGGCCGGGCGTGGTGTGGGGAAGCTTCGCGCCTGGCCGGTTGACCGCTGGGTGACCCTGAAGGTCACCTGCCGGGGCTCCGGCCGCCCGTTGGAGCCCCGGCTCCGGCTTCTGCCGGGCAACATGCTGCGTCTTCCTCCGCAGCGGATCGGTTCGACCCACACGTCGGATGCGGAACAGGCGAGGAGAAACACGATGGCTAGTACCCCGGCCCCAGGCCTGACAGCACTTCCCGGCCTGACGCACCCCACCCTGGTCCCCAGCCCAGCGCGCCCTGCCACCACGCCTTCCCCGGCCCAGCCACTCAGCTCGCCGGACCCCGCTGCCGTCGCACCGTCTTCGGCCCGGGTGCTCGGTTCGCTCGACCCCGCTGCCGCTGCATCCCGTTCCGGCCAGCCCGTCAGCCTGCCGAGTCCGGTCGTGTCGGCTTCGCATATCGGCCCCGCACCTGTGCCGGGTGGCGGGGCGGAGGCTCCCACGGTTCCGGCTCACATGCTGCCCCACCGCACACCCACCCAGCTGCTGGCCATGGCGCGAGAGGGCTTGGACGAGGCGGTGCACACCACTCCTGACGGTCTGCGCTACGCGACGGCGCACATGGCCGCTTTGCGCGCGGCGGCCGCTCTGCTCGCCGCCCGGGCACGCCCGGCCCCACGCGGACGCCGAACCAGAGCGACAAGTGTGTGGTCACTGCTGGTCATGGTGGCGCCGGAGTTCAGCGAGTGGGCCGGCTACTTCGCTCTGGGCGCCGGCAAACGAGCCGCCGCCGAAGCCGGAATCCCCCACGTGGTCAGCGCCCGAGAGGCCGACGACTTGGTGCGCGCGGCCGAGCAGTTCGTAGCGGTCGCCGAGTCCTCCCTGGGCTTGTCCTACCAGCCCCGCCTAGCCGCATGACCACACGATCCACGCACCCGGCGGCCCACTTTGTCTCGTTCCTCCCAGCGCCCGGTTCCACCTCGTTCCTCTCGGAGCCCCGGTCCACCTCGTTCCTCGCGGCGACCCGATTTATCTCGCTTCTCTCTGCGGCCCGCTTCGTCCCAGCGAGTTTTACCTGGCTGCACTCCCCAGCACGCTGCGGAGTGGCCAGGAGCAGATAGCAGAGACGGAGTGGTCATCCCCGGCCTGCCGAGGAACCCGACTTCCGTAAGAGCCAGTTCTTGAAGAGCCAGTTCTTGAAGAGCCGATTTTCGTAGAGCCGGTTCTCGTAGAAACCTGCTCTCCAACGGCCGGTTTCAGGGGCCACCTCTAACGGGGGTGATCCCCGCGGAGACGAGCACTGCGGGGCGAGCCCTGGGGACAGGCCTTCAGCGTCGGCCTTTCGAGCTTTGCACCCGGTGGCCTCGGTCTATGTCCGGGCGAGTGGTGCCGGGTCGGGTCTTGCGGAGTGGAGATTGCTGTTCGGCGGGTTTTCGGGGAAGCAACAGAGCGGGGCATGACGTGGCAGGGCGCATGAGCAGCGGTGCGGTCGCGCTTGCGGGGATGGTCCGGACGGCTACCGGGACCGGCGAGACGGACGTGGACCGCATGCTGCCGGTGGCTGACGAACTGGCTTGGTTGTTGCCGGGACGCGGACTGCGCCGGGGCAGCACCGTCTCTGTCGCGCCCGGACGGAACCTTTCTGCTGGAACTGCTTCCACTGGTCTTGCTTCTGCTGGGGCTGCCTTTACCGACGCTGCTTCTGGTGGCACCGCTTTTGGCGATGCTGCTTCTGGTGGCGTTGCCTCTGCCTATCGGGAAGCTTCGACGAGACGGGAGACCTCGGCTGGTGGGTGGAGGCCGGCGGAGGGGGATGTCCTGGTCCGTGGAGGAAAGCCAGTGGGACCGGGGATTTCGGCAGGTGGGGGGACCTCGTTGATGTTGGGGCTTATCGCTGCGGCCTCGCGGAACGGGGCCTGGTGTGCGGTGGTGGGTGTGCCGGCTCTGGGGGCGCTGGCTGCGGCTGAGAGTGGCGTCGTGTTGGAGCGGCTTGCTCTTGTGCCGGAACCGGGGCCGGACTGGGCCATTGTTGTCGCTGCGTTGATCGACGGGGTGGATCTGGTGGTTGTGGCTGTTCCGGGGCCGGTTTCGGCGTCGATCGTCAGCCGGCTGGCGGCTCGGGCGCGGCAGCGGGGGAGTGTGCTGGTGCCGTTCGGTGACTGGGTGGGGGCGGACATCAGCCTCCAGGTCGGGTCTGGGCATTGGGAAGGGCTCGGTTCCGGGCGGGGGCGGCTGCGGCGGCGGGAGGTCACCGTTCTGGCTCGTGGGCGGGGTTCGGCTGCTCGGCCCCGCGAGATCACCATGTGGATGCCGGGCACCACGATCCGGCACGATCCCATTCCGCCAGCCCCACCGCGATCCGAAGATCCCGCACCTCGCCGCCGGTCGCGTTCCACTGAGGAACCGCGGGCGATACCACGTCCGGCGGAGAAGACCTCGGCATCCGTTCCTCCTACCGCTTTCTTTGGTCTGGCGGAGAACGATCCCGCAGCGGGTCGCGTAGTGGTCTCCCCTGGCCCGGCTGAGGAGAGCCCGCCAGTCGGTTTCGCTGTCGTCTGTCCGGAGTCGGCGGGAAAGGCTCACGCCGCTGTTCTGTCAGGGCTGACGTCGAGGAGGCCGGTGGCTGGTCTTGCCGTCTTTTCTCCAGGGCTTGTGGGGGAGAAGCCGTCGGGCCTTGCGAGGGCTGGCTTTTCAGGACTGTTGCGGGTCTGGGGAGAGGTGTTCTCCAGGTATGCCGGAGTGGGAGCTGCGGCCTTTGGTCGTTCTGCCGGGGAAGTGTTCTCTGCCTGGGGTTTTGTGAGGGCTTCGGGATCCTTCGGGGCTGGTGGGGGCGTGTCGGGGGCGGTGGTGTAGTGGAGGCCGGGGTTCGTACTCTGCTGGTCTGGTGCCCTGATTGGCCTGTGGTCGCGGCTGAGATCGCGGGAGAGGCGGGAAGTCCGGAGGCTCCGGCGGGCGGCTGGGGGGCGCCGGGCGGATCGAGAGGGCTGGGGACGTCTCGCCGGCAAGGCGTCGGGGCCGATCCGCGTGGTGAGGTGGGGTTCGCATCGCGGCCCGGCTCACCACTCGGGGCGTCTCCGGCGGGCCTGGGGGCGGTGGCGGTGATGTCGGGGAATCGGGTTTTCGCCTGTTCGGAGGCGGCTCGGCGGGAAGGGGTTCGGCGAGGGCTGCGGCGGCGGGAAGCTCAAGGGCGCTGTCCGCAGCTCGTGGTCGTCGAGCATGATCCGGGGCGGGATGCGCGGGCCTTCGAACCGGTGGTGGCCGCTGTTGAAGAAGTCGTCGCCGGAGTGGAAGTGCTGCGGCCCGGGGTCTGCGCGGTGGCGGCTCGGGGGCCGTCCCGGTATTTCGGTGGGGAGGAAGCCGCCGCTGAGCGGATCATCGAGCAGATCGCGGTCGCCTGTGCGGTGGAGAGCCAGATCGGGATCGCTGACGGAATGTTCGCGGCGGGGATCGCGGCCCGGACCGGGCGTGTCGTGGAAGCGGGCGGCAGTCGGGACTTCCTGTCCGGCGTACCGATCGAAAGCCTTGAACAACCACAACTCACCGACCTCCTGAAGCGGCTCGGGATCAAGAATCTCGGGGATTTCGCGGCTCTGCCGCCGGGGGATGTGCTGAGCCGGTTCGGGTTCGACGGGGCGCTGGCTCACCGGCTGGCCTCGGGGGCTGATCACCGGCCGCTCGCGGTGCGGCGGCCGCCTCCGGATCTCGCGGTGGAGGAGACCTACGACGAGGTGCTCGAGCGGGTCGACGTGGCGGCGTTCGCGGGGAAGGTCCTGGCTGAGCGGTTGCACGAGCGACTTGCGGCGTACGGGCTGGCCTGCACCCGTCTCGGCATCGAAGCGGTGACGGCTGACGGGCGGGAACTGTTCCGGGTGTGGCGGCATGACGGGCTGCTGACGTCGGCGGCCATCGCTGAGCGGGTTCGGTGGCAGTTGGACGGCTGGCTCACCGGGGCGCGGCGGGGGCAGGTGGCGGGGCCCACCGCGGGACTGGTTCGGTTGCGGCTCGTTCCGGACGGGGTGCTCGCTCATGTCGGGCTGCAACCGGGGCTGTGGGGTGAAGCGGGAGACGAGCGGGACCGGGCGCATCGGGCGTTCAGCCGGGTGCAGGGGCTGCTCGGGCCGGAGTCGGTGCTGACGCCGGTGATCGGTGGTGGCCGGTCGGGGGACGACCAGGTGCGGCTGGTGCCCTGGGGTGATGAGCGGGTGCCGCGGCGCCCGGCCGCGGAACACACGGATCCGATTCCCGGGGTCGAGACGGTTCCGGTTCTCGGCCGGGCGAACCGTCCGCCGTTGCGTCTGGAGTGGACGGCGAGGATCGAGCCGGGTGAAGGACTTCCGGCGGAGGAGGCATCACGGGAGAACGGCGCGGGGAAGAGTGCGTTGCGGCTGGTCAGGGATGAGATGAGCCGGGGTGGGCCGCCCGCTCAGCGGATGGAGATGAGACCGGAGGAGAACCGGGCCGCCGGGGCGGGGGCCGGGATTGACGGGTTCACCATGATCGAGGTCGGGCGGAAGCGGCGGGCCGGTGGGCGCACGGCCCGGCCGCCCGAGTCGCCGCCGTGGCCGGGGCGGCTTCCGAAACCGTCGCCGGCGATCGTGTTGCCGCATCCGCTGCCGGCGGCGGTTCATGACGAGGACGGGCAGCCGGTGATGGTCAGTGCCCGGCTGGAGTTGTCCGGCACACCGGTGATGCTGCGGATCGACCGGCGGGCACCGGTCGCGATCACCGGGTGGGCGGGGCCGTGGCCGGTGGATGAGCGCTGGTGGGCGGCGTCCGAGGCGCGCCGCCGGGCCCGGTTCCAGATGGTGGTGGAGGACGGCAGGGCCCTGTTGCTGTCGCTGGCCGGCGGCCGGTGGATGGTCGAGGCCGTTTATGACTGAGCGATTCATGCCGGCTCAGCGTTCGCCGTGCCACCGAATGACTGAGCGATCCCGGGCAGGCCAGGGCTGTGAAGGGTGCGGTGAGTAGCGGTGGGCTTCAGCAACCCGGACATTCCGTGGCGGCAGTTGGAGGCGGCACTGTCCGGGACGGCGGTGGTGGATCCGCTGGCGGTGGAGGGGGACGGTGGGGATTCGCCGGCCTGGACACGGAAACGGGAACCCTACCGGGCTCCGGCCCTGGTCCGGGCCGAGAGCCGGGTGGACTACGCGGAGCTGCACTGTCACACCAACTTCAGTTTCCTGGACGGCGCCAGCCACCCGGAGGAACTGGCCGAGGAAGCGGCCCGGCTGGGGCTGACAGGGCTGGCGGTCACCGACCATGACGGCTTCTACGGGGTGGTCCGGTTCTCGCAGGCAGCCCGTGAGCTGAGTCTTCCCACGATCTTCGGTGCCGAATTGTCGGTGGGGCTGACCCGGCCGCGCAGTGGCGAGCCGGATCCTTCAGGGCCGCATCTGCTGGCGCTGGCGCACGGGCACGAGGGGTACGCCCGGCTGGCCCGGGTGATCTCCGAGGCCCAGTTGCGGGGCGGGGAGAAGGGTCGTCCCGACTACGGCGGTGTGGAGCAGGTGGCGGAACTGTTGCGGGATCACGTCCTGGTGCTGACCGGCTGCCGCAAGGGCACTGTTCCGCTGGCGCTGACGACGGAGGGCCCGGAGCGGGCGGCGTACGAACTGGACCGTCTGGTGTCGAACTTCGGCCGCCCGAACGTGGTCGTGGAGTTGACCGATCACGGTGACCCGTACGACGGCGATCGTAATGACGCTCTTTTCGCCCTGGCCCGGAGCCGTGGTCTGGAGGTGGTGGCGACGAACAACGTGCATTACGCGACCCCGTCGCGGCGGCGCCTGGCGACGGCCCTGTCGGCGGTGCGGGCCCGGCGGAGTCTGGATGAGATGGACGGCTGGCTGCCCGCTGCCGGGACCGCCCATCTGCGCAGTGGTGCGGAGATGGCGCGCCGGTTCGCCGACTATCCGGGCGCGGTGGCGAACGCCGCCATGTACGGCCGTGACCTGGCTTTCAGCCTGGATCTGGTGGCCCCCAGGCTGCCCGACCATCCGGTGCCGCCGGGGCACACCGAGATGAGCTGGCTGCGGAAGCTGACCATGGACGGCGCGCGTGCACGGTACGGCGAGAACCCGAGGGCCTACGAGCAGATCGAGTACGAGTTACGCATGATCGACGAGCTTGGTTTCCCCGGTTATTTCCTGGTCGTGTACGACATCGTCCAGTTCTGCCGGGACAATCGCATCTATTGCCAGGGGCGTGGTTCGGCCGCCAATTCAGCCGTCTGTTTCGCGCTTTTCATCACCAATGTCGACGCGGTGAAACATCGGCTGCTGTTCGAACGATTCCTCACTCCGGAACGCGACGGCCCGCCGGACATCGACGTCGACATCGAGTCGGACCGGCGGGAGGAGGTCATTCAGTACGTCTACCGCAAGTACGGCCGGGAGCACACCGCCCAGGTCGCCAACGTGATCTCCTACCGGCCCCGGTCGGCGGTCCGGGACATGGCGCGGGCGTTCGGGTTCTCCCCGGGCCAACAGGACGCCTGGAGCAAGCAGATCGACCGATGGGGGGACGTCGCCTCCGCCGACAGTGACATTCCGGACCACGTGGCGGCGTTCGCCACCGAGGTCCAGGACTTTCCCCGGCACCTGGGCATCCACTCCGGCGGCATGGTCATCTGCGACCGGCCGATCATCGAGGTCTGCCCGGTCGAGTGGGGCCGGATGCCGGGCCGCACCGTGCTCCAGTGGGACAAGGACGACTGCGCCGCCGTCGACCTGGTCAAGTTCGACCTGCTCGGGCTGGGGATGCTGTCGGCGCTGCACTACGCCTACGACCTGATCGACGACGAGCTGGACATCGGGACGATGCCGCTGGACGACCCCGAGGTCTACGAGATGCTGTGCCGGGCCGACTCGGTCGGGGTCTTCCAGGTGGAGAGCCGCGCCCAGATGGCCACGTTGCCCCGGCTCAAACCCCGGGAGTTCTACGACCTGGTGATCGAGGTGGCACTGATTCGCCCGGGGCCGATCCAGGGCGGCTCGGTCCACCCGTACATCCGCCGTAAGAACGGTTTGGAGAAACCTGACGTGCCGCATCCCCTGATGGCGAACGCGCTGGCCAAGACCCTCGGGGTGCCGCTCTTCCAGGAGCAGTTGATGCAGTTGGCGATCGACGTCGCCGGTTTCGACCCGGCCGGGGCCGACGAGTTGCGCCGCGCCATGGGCTCGAAGCGGTCGATGGCGAAGATGGAGATGATCAGAAACAGACTGTACGAGGGGATGGCTGCCAACGGGATCACCGGAGCGCTCGCCGACGAACTCTTCGTCAAGCTCTCCGCGTTCGCCAGTTACGGCTTCCCGGAGAGCCACTCGATGAGCTTCGCCTACCTGGTGTACGCGAGTGCCTGGCTGAAGCGTTACCACCCGGCGGCCTTCTGCGCGGCCCTGCTCAACGCCCAGCCGATGGGGTTCTACTCGCCGCAGACGCTGGTCGACGACGCGCGCCGGCACGGTGTCGAGGTGCGGCGGCCGGACATCAACCTCAGTGACGCGGCGGCGACTCTGGAGACGACGCCGCAGAGCCGGCACCGGGCCGCGGTGGGGGAGCCGCCGCAGGTGTGGGGGCTGGGTGGGCCGGTGGTGCGGCAGGGGCTGTCCCGGATCCGGACGATCGGGGCCGAGCTTGCCGAGAAGATCGAGCAGGAGCGGCGTACCCATGGTCCTTATCAGTCGATGACGGATCTCGCGCGGCGTACCGGCTGCTCCACCGGCCATCTGGAGGCCCTGGCCACCGCGGACGCCTTCGCGAGTTTCGGGTTGTCCCGCCGGGAAGCGCTCTGGGCTGCCGGGGCGGCGTCGCAGGACCGGCCGGACCGGCTGCCGGGGACGGTGACCGGCACCGAGGCGCCCACGCTGCCCGGCATGAGTGACGTGGACGTGCTGGTCGCGGACGTGTGGGCGACCGGGTTGTCGCCGGAGACGCATCCGGCCCGGTTCCTGCGGGCCGAACTGGACCGGGCCGGGGCGCTGCCGATCGGGCGGCTGGCCGAGGTGGAGTCCGGCACCCGGATCCGGGTCGGCGGGATCGTCACGCACCGGCAGCGGCCGGCGACCGCGGGCGGGGTGACGTTCGTGAACCTGGAGGACGAGACCGGGATGCTCAACGTGACCTGCTCGCCGGGGTTGTGGCAGCGCTACCGGAAGGTGGCCCGGACCAGCACGGCCCTGTTGGTGCGGGGCCGTCTGGAGAAGGTGGGGACAGTGCTCAACCTGGTGGCGGACCGGTTGGACGCGGTCTCTCCCCCGGTAGTGTCCACATCACGAGATTTCCGATAAATCGGTTATAGGGTGCAGCATGCTCCGAATGATGACCGTCCTCGCCACGGTGCTCGCCGTACTCAGCGGCACGGCGGGCCCGGCGGCCGCGGCCGACTCCCGCCTCACCTTCACCTATGCGGACAAGAAGGTGCGGCTCACCTGCGGGCCCACCGGCGGCGGCCATCCGCGAGCGGACGAGGCCTGCGCCGTGTTGCGCCGGATCGGCGGCGACCCGGCCCGGCTTGAAGGCGGGGATTCGCTCTGCGTCCTGCTCTACCAGCCGGTCACCGCACGCCTGCACGGCACGTGGCGGGGCCGTCCGGTGAAATGGCAGCGCACGTACGGCAACAGTTGCGAGATGAGCCGGGCTACCGGGGTGCTGTTCCAGTTCTGACTCCCGACTCCAGTTCCGACCCCGCGCCGGCAGTTCGGACTCGTCGCTGGCAGTTCCGACCCTTCGCTGGCAGTTCTGACCCCTCGCCGGCGGGGATGCCGATCCCGGTATGTGGTTGGCGCGGCGGTTAGGCTGCTGGCGTGGAAACTTCTGCGCGCACCGGCCGCCCGCACGTCACGGCCCGCACTGCCGCCGTCTGGGCCGTGCTCCGGCGTGAACTGCAGCGGCAGGACGGCCGCGAGCTGACCGTGTTCGATGTCGGCGGCGGGACCGGTGGATTCGCCGTGCCACTCGCCGAAGCCGGCCACCGGGTCACCGTGATCGATGCCAGTCCCGACGCGCTCGCCGCCCTCACCCGCCGCGCCGCCGACGCCGGAGTCGCCGATCGGGTCCGGGCCGTGCAGGGTGACGGCGACGCACTCGCCTCCCTCGTCGAGCCGGCCAGCGCCGACCTCATCCTCTGCCACTCGGTCCTCGAGGTCGTCGACGATCCGTCCGGTGTGGTCTCCGCCGTCGCCGCGGCGCTCCGTCCCGGCGGCGCGGTCAGCGTGCTGGTCGCGAGCCGGGCCGCGGCGATCCTCGGCCGGGCCGTCAACGGGCATCTGCGGGCGGCGGCCGCGCTGGTCACCGATCCGGCGGGCCGGGCCGGGCCGCGCGACACCCTGCTCCGGCGTTACGACGCGGCCGGGGCGGCCGAGCTGCTCACCGGCGCCGGGCTCCAGGTCGAGGAGACCCATGGCGTACGAGTGATCGCCGACCTGTTGCCCGCCACGGTCCTGGAGGAGGACTCGCAAGCGGTTCTGGAGTTGGAGATCGCACTCAGTGCCCGGGAACCGTTCCGGGACATCGCCTCCCAGCTGCACCTGTTCGCCCGCCGGTCATGACCGGGCCCGCCGTCCCGCCGGGGTCGTCTCCTGGTTCCTCCGCCGCGATACCCGCGGACGGTTCTGCCTCGACGACGCCCGCGGACGGTTCTGCCCTGACGACATCTGCGGACGGTTCTGCCTCGACGACGCCCGCAGGCGGTTCTGCCTCCGCGATGCCCGCGGGCGGGTTTGCTTTCACGGTGCCTCCGGATGGTCTTGCGGATGAGGCGTTCCGGGTCGTCACTCCGGCCTATGGGAGTGGCAGTCTCGCCGAGCTGATGCCGAGCGTGTGCGCGGTACTCGGGGTGCCCGGGGCGGTGGACTCGCTCGGGCTCGGTGGCCGTCTCGACGGGGTGGACCGGATCGGTGTGCTGCTCGTGGACGGTATGGGGGCGTACAACCTGCCGTTGATGAAACCGCTCGCACCGGTCCTCGGCGACCTCGGCGGCGGTACCCTGACCACCGGTTTTCCCTCCACCACCCCGGTCAGCCTGGTCACCGTCGGCACCGGTGTGCCGCCCAGCGCGCACGGGGTTCTCGGCTTCACCGTGCGGCGGCCGGACGGGCGGGTGCTCAACCACGTCGCCTGGGCCGACGACCCGGACCCGCGCCAGTGGCAGCCGGTGCCCACCACTCTGGAACTCGCGGCGGCCGCCGGGGTGCCGGTCACCGTGGTCAGTCGAGGGCTCTACCAGGGCACCGGGCTCAGTGTGGCGGCCAACCGGGGTGGGCGTTACCACGTCGCCGACGACGGGACGGCCGTCGCCTACGGGATGCTGGCGGCCCTGCGTTCCGGCCCCGGGCTGGTCTACGGCTACCACCCCGACCTGGACAAGGCCGGCCACGAGGACGGGATCGGTTCCCCGGCCTGGGCGGACGCGGCCCGAGGCGTCGACCGGATCCTGGACCGTATCGTCCACGACCTGCCGTCCGGTGCGGCTCTGCTGGTGATCGCCGACCACGGGCAGTTCAACGCGCTCGCGGACGGGCGGTACGACGTGACCGCGTTCGGCCCCGGGATCGTGGGGGTGGCCGGCGAACCGCGCGTGCGCTACCTGTGGACCGCCGACGGAGCCCGGGACGACGTGATGGCCGCCTGCCGCGCGGTGCTCGGCGACGACGCCTGGGTGCTGACGCGAGACGAGGCGATCACCGAGGGCTGGTACGGCCCGACGGCTCCCGCCGAGGCCTGGTCCGGGCCTGCTCTTGGCGAGCGGGCCGGGTCGGAGTCGTCCGCTTTCAGGGAGCGGGCCGGGGCTGCGTCGCCTGCCGCTGGGTGGGGGCAGGGGTGGATGCTGCCGGAGCATGCCGCGCGTATCGGCGACGTGGTGATCATCTGCCGGAACCGGGTGATCGTCGCGGCGTCCGGCTGGGAACCGGAGCGGGCCGGGCAGTTGATCGCCTACCACGGGTCGGTCACCGCGGCCGAGATGACCGTGCCGCTGCTGATCGTCCGGTAAGGTGGATTTGCGTCAGTCGATTTGCCGTCCTCCGGTGCCGACTTTCCGGATCATGTGTTGAGGCAGGTCACCGGCGGTGATCAGGGCCACATGCTGCCGTGACGGACCTGTTGTGCGGCCGGATGATCGGTCTTTTGGGACGAACCGATCTTACGGGCACGGAAAATCACCCGCACTCGGTGGTCGTCCCGCTTTCCGACCCGCCGACCCGATCGTAGACTTGCGTGTTAAGGCAGCCGACGGTTGTCTCGCATCACCACACCTGTACCACCCCGACCCCGCTGCGGGGCCGGACATGCGCCCGGGGAGGAATGCCGTGCCGCTCTCGGAGCACGAGCAGCGGCTGTTCGATCAGATCGAGCGGTCGCTTGCCGAGGACCCCAAGTTCGCCTCGGCTGTGCGGGCCAACGACCCGCGTTTCCACGCACGGCGCCGGCTCCTCATCGCCGCGTTCGTGATCGTCCTTGGTCTGGCCGTGGTCGTCTACGGGACCGTCAGTCAGAACCCGCCGCTCGGCGTGGCCGGATTCGTCGTGATGCTCGGCTCGGCAGCGTTCGCGATGCAGTCGCGGCGCCGGGTCCAGACCCCCGACCTCAAATCGGTCGGTGGCACCGCATCGCGGCGCACCCGCTCAAGCCGCAAGAGCGGCGGCTTCCTCGAACGCCTCGAGGACCGGTGGCGCCAGCGCCCGGAAGGACATCGCTGACCCAGGCCGAGCCGGTCCAATGACCGGCTCCCGACGAACGGCGGCCGTAACCCGGCCGCCGTCGTCGTTCCCACCCCACACCGCGGTCGTCGTTCCCACCGCGGCAAGTCAAAGCCCGTTCCGAACCGCAACCCTCCACGCCGACCGAGGGCCTGCCCTGTGTGGTGACTTGGGGCGCGGTTTCGACCGTAACCTTCCACGCCCAACGGTGACCTGCCCTGCGTGGTGACCTGGGGTGCGTTCCGAACCGCAACCCTCCACGCCCAACGGTGACCTGCCCTGCGTGGTGACCTGGGGTTCGGATTGCGCCGCAACTTTCCACGCATGGCT
Organism: Actinoplanes derwentensis; assembly: GCF_900104725.1. NCBI lineage: Bacteria > Bacillati > Actinomycetota > Actinomycetes > Micromonosporales > Micromonosporaceae > Actinoplanes > Actinoplanes derwentensis. The sequence continues at coordinate 5,693,706 of NZ_LT629758.1, read as the reverse complement.
GTGGCGCGGCAAGCGTGGTGACTTGGGGTGCGTGACTTCCATGCGACGGTGGCGCGGCTGGGTGTGGCTATTGGGAACGTGCCGGGGGACGTGACTGCGGCGCCGGCCTCTGGATGAGGACGGCGCCGCGATGGTGGTGATGGGTCAGCGGGCTCTGTTCAGGAAACGGCGGGGACTGAAGCGGGTCGCCGACTCGGTCAGGCGGGTCAGGCGTTCCGCTGCCCGGGTGGCCCATTCGCCGACGCCCAGACGCCAGGCGAGCAGGACCGACGGCGGGAGCAGCGTGGCCTGCAGCCGGGCCTTGGCGGGAGCCGTCGCGGACATCCCGGCCCGCACCTGGGACAGGGCCGAAGTCAGCTCGGCGCCCTGGAGGGGCTGCCTCGCGTACCGGGCCCGTTCCTCGGCGTTGCCCAGAAGTTCCGCCGCCTCGGCCGGCTCACCGGTCAGGGCGGAGTCACGGATCAGGCGCTGGGCGGTGATCCGCGGGGTCTCCGTCGGGTCGACCGGCACCCGGAAGTCGATCATCGAGTCGATGAGTTCGTCCCAGGCGGCGTGTGCGTCCTCCCGAGCCTGGCCCACGGCGCCGGTGACGGTGATGTCGGCGTCGGGGGCCCCGCTGACCGACAGGACAGCGGGTGCGGCAGGTTCCGTGGCGGCGTGCCTCCGGCGGCGCACCAGAACCCGGCGCAGGGCCGGGACCAGCAGCAACGCCAGGAGCAGGGTGAGCCCGGCGACGATCCACAGGGCGGTCCAGTTGGTCTGCGCGGCGACCGGGCCGGTCGCGCCGTTCACATCGCCGCCCCGGTCGGCAGGGCCGGCGCCATTGGCGGCGCCGGGGTCACCCGACGCGTCGGGTGCGACGGAACTGCCGTCGGTCCCCACGGTCGGGGCCGCGGTGGTCTGGTCCACGTCGGGGGCCCAGGCGGACCGGGCGTTGCCGTAGACCCCGGTGGCCGGGGTGGCGTCGAACGGCACCCAGCCGAAGCCCTCGAACCAGACCTCGGTCCAGGCGTGCGCGTTGCGGTTGCTGATCGTGTAGACACCCTGACCGGTGGGGGTGCCCCGGGTGAAGCCGAACGCCACCCGGGCCGGGATGCCGGCGGCGCGGACCATCCAGGCCATCGCCGCCGCGTACTGCTGGCAGTAGCCGACCTTGTTGGTCAGGAAGGCGGCGATCTCCGAGGCGTCTCCGGTGCTGCCGGTGGTCAGGCTGTACCGGAAGCCGTTCTTGGTCGAGAACGAGTCGTAGATCGCGCGGACCTTGTCGTAGTTCGTGGTCTCGCCCTTGATCAGCCGGGCCACCTCGGACTCGACCTTGGCGTCCGGCGGGGTGGCGGTGTAGGCCACCTGCGGGCTGTCCGCCGCGATCGGCTCGGCCCGCCGCAACTGCCCGGGTGTGTAGCGGGCCCGCTGGTAGGTGACGTCGTACTGCTGGGCCCGGGTGGTGGCCCGGCCGGAGAACAGGACCAGCTGGTTCTGGTCGTACGCCCACGCGCCGTTGAGGTTCTCGACCTCGGTGGCGTACGCGTACAGCGGTGCCATGTTCTGCTGGAGGTTCTCGGAGACCGCGACCCGTGCCCGGTACTCGGTGAACGCCGCCGACGGGGCCGCACCCCGGCCGGGATCGGGCAGCCCTTGGGAGAGCGAGTCACCCCTCGGTGACGTGTTGCCGAAGCCGTTCTCGGTCAGCACGTCGGCGACCCCGAACCGCAGGTAGAACGGTTCCGGCTCGTTGGTCTGCACGGTGAGCAGCGGCACCGTCGTGGGCTGGCTGAGCTGGCCGCTGAGTGAGGCGAACAGGTTGATCCGCCCGCCACCGCTGCCGTTCTGGCCGGATCCGGCGCCGGGGCCGCTCTGGGTCAGCTGGGTGAGCAGGCCACCGCTCACCGTCGGCACGGCCAGCGGCAGGGTCACCGCCGCCAGCACGCCGACCACGCCGATGCGCCGCCCGGCGGCGGCCAGTGGCGACGGCTCCCAGACGTTGACGTCACGCCCGTCACCGGTGAACCGGCGGCCGAAGCGGCGCACCCGGTCGACGTTGTCGGCGACGAGCAGCCACATGAAGCCGGCCGCCCCGACGACGAACGGCAGGGAGGGAACGCTGTCCAGGTAGACGGCGACCGGGATGGAGTAGATGGCGAGCATCGGCAGACCGGCCAGAGCCGGGCGGCGGAACACCGCGGTGAGCAGGTCCACCAGGATGGCGACCGCACCGATGCCGAGGGACGCCATGAAGAGCAGGCCGTCGCGGTCGGGGACCGGCACCCCGTACGTCCGGGTCTCCTCGCCGGCCTGCTGGATCAGGTCGGCGAAGTGCGCGAACGTCTTCGGCTGCGGGATGATCATCTCGCCACCGGCCGGGAAGATCCAGGTCAGGGCGAGGACCAGGGCGATCACCATGCTGAGCGCCTGGGCCCAGGTGGGGAACCGGAAGGTCCGGGTGGCGACCGCCGCGCCCTCGATCAGCATCACGACCAGCAGACACTGGAGCATCCAGGTCCACGACTCGAAGATCGCCGTCAGCGGTGCGGCGGCGAGCAGGGTGGCGGCCGCGGCCACCAGCCCGAGACGGCGTCGGCCGGTCATCGGATCACCCCGCCGACGGTCTCCGCCATCGCCGCGCGGTACGCGAAGCCCTGCGAACCCCGGGCCACGCTCGGCCACAGTGCCGGAAGGGTGTCGCCGTGTGTCACCGGCACCGATTTCCAGCCGCTGCGCACCAGCGCCATCGACGCCTCCGCGTGCTCCCGGTCGGCTTCCGGCGCGTTGCCGGACGACGGCACCCAGGTGGAGCTGTCGATGGTGAAGCCGATGCAGGTCGCACCGTTGCCCCGCAGTTGGCCGAGCAGCTCCGACTCGGCGACCGTCAGGGCGCCGAACAGGCCGATCACCAGCCCGCCGTCACTGCGCCGCCGGACATGCTCGACCAGGGACGACAGGTCGCCGTTCGGTTCCGCCTTCACATCGGCCAGGGTGTCCAGGATCAGGCCCTCCCCGCCGGACTCGGCGGCGTCGATGTCGATGCCCGAGCCGGTCACCAGCCGCAGCTTGTAACCACTCTCGCGCAGGTGGACCGCGATGCTGGCGGCCGCCGAGACGGCCCACTCGAAGCTCGCCGTCGGGCCCTCGCCACGGTGCGCGTAACCCCGGGTGTCCAGGACCACGGTGGCCCGGCTCTCCCAGGGTTGCTCCTCGCGGCGGACCATCAGCTCACCGGTGCGGGCGGTGGACCGCCAGTGCACCCGGCGCAGGTCGTCGCCGCGCCGGTACTCCCGGGTGGCCGCGTCGTCCTCGCCGTGCACCGCGACCGAGCGGGCCCGGCTCTCGCCGGTGCCGGCGTACTCCCCGGCCAGCCGGACCCGGGGAAGCGGCGTGACCTGTGGGATCACGGTGAGCTTGTCGATGCTCGGGAACGACCGGGTCAGCTCGCACAGCCCGAACGGGTCGGTGAGCCGGACCATCAGCGGGCCGATCGAGTAGCGGCCCCGGATGTCGGCCCGCACCGTGTACGCCACCGAGCTGGCCTGGTGCGCGCCCAGCCGCTCCAGCACCACCCGGGGACGGCTGCCCAGTGCGTACGGCAGCCGGTCCTCCAGGAGCATCGTGCCGGTCGGCAACCGGGACAGGTTCTGCAGCCGCAGGACGACCCGCGCGCTCGACCCGACCGGGGCCCGGGCCGGTTCCAGCGTCCGGGTGCAGGCCAGCTTGTAGCGGCTCCGGCCGACATACCAGGCGGCGAGCAGCGGCAACACGGCCAGCAGCACCGCGACCCGGAGCAGGTCACGCTCGCCGAGGATGAGGGCGGAGACCGCCGCGGCGAGTGCCGCGGCGAGGAACGAGCGGCCGCGCGTGGTGAGTCCCCGCAGCGCCTCCCGCATGCTCACCGCCCCCGGGACTCGTACGTCGTCGCGCGACCGTCACGGGTGTCGTAGGGGTTCCGGTTGCGGTCGTGCGGCACCGGCAGCCGGTGCACGATCTCGGAGACGATCGCGTCGGTGGTCCGCCGGTTGAGCTGAGCGTCCGCCGTCGGGATGAGCCGGTGCGCGAGCACCGGCACGGCCAGCGCCTGCAGGTCGTCGGGGAGCACGTAGTCCCGGCCCTCGAGCGCGGCCACCGCCTTGGCGGTGCGCAGCAGCTGGAGCGTCGACCGGGGCGAGGCGCCGAGCCGGATCTCCGGGGCCTCCCGGGTCGCGGTGACCAGGGCGATCGCGTACTGCTGGACGGCGTCGGCGGCGTGCACCGCGCGGGCCGTGTCGATCAGCCGCCGGACCATCGCGGCGTCGGCCACGGAGCGCAGGTCGTTGAGCGGGTCGTGGTCGCCGTACGCGTTGAGCATGGCCAGTTCGGCCCGTGGATCGGGGTAACCCATCGCGATCCGGGCGGTGAACCGGTCCCGCTGGGCTTCGGGCAGCGGGTAGGTGCCCTCCATCTCCATCGGGTTCTGCGTCGCGACCACCATGAACGGGGACTGCAGCTCATAGGTGGTGCCGTCGACGGTGACCTGGCGCTCCTCCATGCACTCCAGCAGCGCGGACTGGGTCTTCGGCGACGCCCGGTTGATCTCGTCGCCGACCACCAGGTTGGCGAAGACGGCACCCGGCTTGAACTCGAAGTCGCGCGTCTCCTGGTTGTAGACGCTGACACCGGTCACATCGCTGGGCAACAGGTCGGGCGTGAACTGGATGCGCCGGACCGAACAGTCGATGGACCGGGCGAGCGCCTTGGCCAGTTTCGTCTTGCCGACGCCCGGCACATCCTCGATCAGCAGGTGGCCCTCGGCCAACAGCACCGCCACCGCCAGTCGAACCGTCGCGCTCTTGCCTTCGATGACCTGCTCGATATTGGCCATGATGGCTTGGGCCGCGGTGCGGAACTCCGCGTTCGTCAGCGGGCCTGCCGGCTCACCCCAGGTCGGCGTTGTCACGGGCCTCCTCCATAACGTGTCTCGCCCGTCAGGCGGTGATCACCCACCGTCAAGGGGCACCGTAAGGTCGCGGGCGCCCAGCGGCCGTTGGCCTCCGGCGCTCGCCGCCCGTCATGACAGGTTATCCCCGTCCCTACGCATCACCGAAAGCCCTGATCGGGGCCCTGTGGATGATGCTTTCGGGGGATTCCGGACGAACGGGCTGCTTTCCGCCGTCCCAGGCGGGTCGCCTGTGGACAGCGGGGAGTATGTCACGCGCCCGCTATACCGGTCGCCGTGCGTGATGAGTGAGGGGTATCATCGCTCCCATGGCTCGGTCCGTTCTGCTTCTTGGCCGGCCGTGCTGATCCGCTGATCGCGGGCCAGGCACGGCTACCCCCTCCTGTGCGAGGGGCTTTTTTGTGCCCACAAGACGAAGACGAGCACGACAAAGACGAGATGGTGAAGAAGATGAGCGAGACCGAGACCCCGCCGTTCCGTTACACCGCGGCCATGGCCGGTGAGATCGAGCAGCGCTGGCAGGACTTCTGGGCGCAGAACGGGACGTTCCACGCGCCCAACCCGTCCGGTGAGCTGGCCGATCCCGGTCATCCCCGCGCGGGCGCCCCCAAACTGCACGTCCAGGACATGTTCCCGTACCCGTCCGGCGCCGGCCTGCACGTCGGGCACCCGCTGGGCTACATCGGCACCGACTGCTACACCCGCTTCCAGCGGATGGCCGGCTTCAACGTGCTGCACCCGATGGGTTTCGACGCGTTCGGCCTGCCCGCCGAGCAGTACGCGGTGCAGACCGGCACCCACCCGGCGGTCACCACCGCCGCGAACGTGGAGCGGTACCGGCAGCAACTGCGGCGCCTGGGCCTGGCGTACGACGACCGGCGGTCCTTCTCGACGACCGACCCGGAGTACTACCGCTGGACCCAGTGGATCTTCCTGCAGGTCTTCAACTCCTGGTTCGACCCTTCGGTCAACAAGGCCAGGCCGATCAAGGACCTGATCGCGTCGTACGAGTCGGGCGAGCGCGGTTCCGAGTGGGCCGGTCTGTCGGCCACCGAACGCCGCAAGGTCATCGACGACCACCGCCTGGCGTACATGAGCGAGGCCCCGGTCAACTGGTGCCCCGGCCTGGGCACCGTGCTGTCGAACGAAGAGGTCACCCCGGACGGGCGCAGTGACCGCGGCAACTTCCCGGTCTTCAAGCGCAACCTGAAGCAGTGGATGATGCGGATCACCGCGTACGGCGACCGCCTGATCGAGGACCTGGACGCGCTGGACTGGCCGGACGCGGTCAAGCTGATGCAGCGCAACTGGATCGGCCGGTCGAAGGGCGCGCACGTCGACTTCCCGGTCGAGACCGGGAAGATCACCGTTTTCACCACCCGCCCGGACACCCTGTTCGGCGCCACCTACATGGTGCTGGCGCCGGAGCACGAGCTGGTCGACGGCATCGTTCCCGCTGCCTGGCCGGCCGCCACGCGGGAGGTCTGGACCGGCGGGCACGCGACCCCGGCCGAGGCCGTCACCGCGTACCGCGCTGCCGCCGCCGCCAAGACCGAGGAGGAGCGGACCGCCGACGCCAAGGTCAAGACCGGTGTCTTCACCGGCGCCTACGCGACCAACCCGGTCAACGGCGAGCGCGTTCCGGTCTTCATCGCCGACTACGTGCTGGCCGGTTACGGCACCGGCGCGATCATGGCGGTGCCCGGCCACGACGTGCGCGACTTCGACTTCGCCACCGCCTTCGCGCTGCCGGTGGTCCGGACCATCGAGACGCCGGACGGCTTCGACGGCGCCTGGACCGGCGACGGTGTGGTGATCAACAGCGCCGATCCTGAAAAAGGGATCAGCCTGGACGGCATGGGCAAGGACGACGCCAAGGCCGCCATGATCGCCTGGCTGGAGGAGGACGGCAGCGGCACCGGCGCCACCACGTACCGGCTGCGGGACTGGCTGTTCAGCCGGCAGCGCTACTGGGGCGAGCCGTTCCCGATCGTCTACGACGAGACCGGCCTGCCGATCGCGCTGCCCGACTCGATGCTGCCGATCGTGCTGCCGGACACCGACGACTTCTCGCCGCGCACCTTCGACCCGGACGACGCGGACACCGACCCGGAGACCCCGCTGTCCCGCAAGAAGGACTGGGTGCAGGTCGAACTGGACCTGGGTGACGGGCTGAAGACGTACACCCGCGAGACCAACACCATGCCGCAGTGGGCCGGTTCCTGCTGGTACGAGCTGCGCTACCTGGACCCGCACAACGACACGAAGCTGGTCGACCCGGCCAACGAGGCCTACTGGATGGGCCCGCGCTCCGAGGGCGACGCCGGTGGCGTGGACCTGTACGTCGGCGGTGTCGAGCATGCCGTCCTGCACCTGCTGTACTCCCGCTTCTGGCACAAGGTGCTGTTCGACCTGGGCCACGTCTCGTCGTTCGAGCCGTTCAAGAAGCTGTTCAACCAGGGCATGATCCAGGCGTACGCGTACCAGGACGACCGTGGTTTCTATGTGCCGGCCGAAGCGGTCGTGGAACGGGACGGCGCCTACTTCCACGGCGATCAGGAAGTGGCCCGCACCTACGGCAAGATGGGCAAGTCGCTGAAGAACGTCGTCACCCCCGACGAGATGTGCGATCAGTACGGCGCCGACACGTTCCGGGTGTACGAGATGGCGATGGGCCCGCTGGACGTCTCCCGCCCCTGGGAGACCCGCGCCGTCATCGGTTCGCAGCGGTTTCTGCAGCGCACCTGGCGCCTGGTCGTCGACGAGGAGACCGGCGCCGTCAAGGTCACCGACGAGCCGCTGGACCCGAGGACCCGCAAGGTCCTGCACAAGGTCATCGCCGGCGTCCGGGAGGACCTGGCCGAACTGCGGTTCAACACCGCCATCGCCAAGCTGATCGAGCTGACCAACACGCTGACCCCGCTGCCGGCGGTGTCCCGCGAGGCGATCGAGCCGCTGGTGCTGATGATGTCGCCGTTCGCGCCGCACATGGCTGAGGAACTGTGGGGCAAGCTGGGCCACCAAGGCTCGCTGGCCTACACGGCCTTCCCGGTCGCTGACCCGGCGCAGCTGGTCGCCGACACGATCACCTACCCGGTCCAGATCAACGGCAAGGTCCGCGGCCGCGTCGAGGTGACCCCGGACACTTCCGAGACTGACGTACGCGAGGCCGCACTGGCCGCCGTCGCCGAGATCCTGGCGGGCAAAGAACCCAAGAAGGTAATCGTCGTCAAGGGCCGCCTGGTCTCCGTCGTCGTCTGACCCTGCCGTTTCGGGACGGCCCGCTCCTCTCTTCGGGGGCGGGCCGTCGGCTTTTTCGGATCGGGGTCGGGGTGACCACCGCATTCGGCCCGGCGGCCGCGTCGGCGGCCCGGTGCCGGGACCGCCTCGCGCGGTGCGGACGGGGCCGGCCGTTGCGGTTGGGGGCCACCATCGCGTATCAGGGCAAAAGGTGTAAGCGTGACCGGGTCGCCTGCCTGGGGTGCGAGGGGAGGGCCCGCGCCGGACCGTCCGCCTGGGCAACGAAGAAAGCGCCCCGCGCCGGACGGGACGGGCGGGGCGCGATCAGAAGCGGGTCAGGCGGTGGCGGGGGCCAGGGCCGCGTCGCGGCGGGCGGTGTGGCGCCAGCGCAGGATGATCGCGGTGGAGAGGATGAAGCTGAAGATCGCCGGGACCAGGGTGATCATGCTCATCTCGCCGGGGGCGACCACCGCGGCGCCGATCACGGCGTAGGTGACCGTGGACGGGATGGCGGCGATCGTGGTGCCGAGCAGGTAGCGCTTGCGGCAGACGCTGGTGGTGCCGTAGGCGTAGCCGACCAGGCCGAACGGGGCCAGCGGCAGGAAACGGACCAGCAGGACGGCGGCCAGACCGCGACGGTTCAGCCAGCCGTCCAGGCGGGCCAGGCGGCTGCCGGCGCGGGCCTGCAGCGCGCCACGGCCGGCCCAGCGGCCCGCGTAGTAGGTGGCGATCGCGGCGATCACCGCGGCGGCGAGAGCGGCGGCCATCCCGGACGTGGCGCCCAGCAGAGCGCCGCAGGTCATCGTGATCAGGGTGCGCGGGACCAGCGCCGACAGCAGCAGGCTGCCCAGCACCGCCACCGCGACCACGGCACCCGGGCCCAGACCGACCACCGCGTCGCCGATCTCCCGCAACGGGAGGACCGCGGCGCCGGCGGCCAGTGCGCCGACGCTCAGGCCGAGCAGGGTGAAGCGGATCGCGCGCCGCTTCCACCCGCCGGCCTTGGCCTGCTCGTCAACGTTCAGGGTGTCGGTCATCCAGGCCTACCGCCTCAACTGTCGTCGATTCAGGACAATGTCATGCCGGGATCGCTGCCGCGAACCTCTCGCCGCGGAGCCGCTCGCTCCAGGTGTCGTCAAGAGGCGCAAGCCTATCCGCGCCCGTCGACCACTTCAGTAGCAGATCGGCGATAGCTGGGTTGCGAGCCAGTGCGGGACCGTGCGAGTACGTCCCGAGGATCTTGCCGGCCCAGGCGCCCTCGGTCTGGCCGTCGTTGCCGATGCCGGCGGTGACCCGGGCGAGCGGAGCGGCGTGTTCGCCCAGGTGAGTCCGCCCGCCGTGGTTCTCGAAACCGGTCAGCGGCGGCAGCCCCAGCCGGGGGTCGATCTCGCCGCGCAGCTCGCCGACCGCCCGTGTCTCGCCCCGGTCGGAGAAGATGTCGAGCAGTCCCAGCCCGGCGCACTTCACCCCCTTGGCGAAGAACGAGTGACCGAGTAGTTGGTAACCCGCACAGATGGACAGCACCGAGGCACCCTGATGGATCGCCTGGTGCAGGCCGCCGTCGGCGAGCAGCCGCTGCGCCGCGAGCGCCTGCGGGCCGTCCTCGCCGCCGCCGATCAGGTAGATGTCGGCCGCGTTCGGCATCCGCTGGTCCGAACGGACCTCGTAGGTCTCCACCGGGATACCCCGGGCGGCGGCCCGCGCGGCCAGGATCAGCAGGTTGCCGCGGTCGCCGTAGGTCGAGAGCAGATCGGGATAGATCCACACGATCCGCAGGGCCTCAGTTGACACGGTCCAACTCCGCTCGGATGTCCTGGAACGCCGTGTAGTTGGCGATCACTTCGAGGCGGCCGGGTGGCACGGACCGCAGCGCCTCGTCGAAAGTCTGTACGTGCCGGAACTGCACCTGGTTCACCTGCAGGCGGACGGCCAGGTCGAACGCCCGGTCACCGGTGATCAGCACCGGCCGGTCGCGCAACGGGGCGAAGTCCACGTCCCAGAGCCACGACGTGTCCAAGCCGTCGGGGTCACGGGCGTTGATCGAGAGCAGGGTCGGCACCTGGTCGGCCATGTCGAAGGCCTCCAGCCAGCTCGCCGGGTTCTTCGCCAGGAGCAGCCGGAGGTTACGGCCGTCCTTGTCGACCTGTGCGTAGCGGCCGGCGATCGACGCGACCTGTTTCAGCGTGCGGACCCCGTCGATCGGCCGCACCCCGAACTCGGCGGCGACCGCCAGCGCGGTGGCCGCGTTACCGATGTTGACCCGGCCGGGCAGCTGGAGTTGCACCAGGTGCCACACGCCGTCCGGGTCGAACACTCCGCCGTCCTCGACCATCCACGACGGGCGCGGCCGGCGCAGCGGGCAGCCGGTGCACCACCAGTCGCCCTGCGCGCGCTCGATCGCGTGGCCGCTCTCCGGACAGACGAACGAGTCGTCCAGCCAGCGCTGGCCGGCGCTGAACCAGGTGGTCTGCGGGCTGCCGCTGGCCGCCCACACCACCAGCGGGTCGTCCGCGTTCGCGATGACCTTGATCTCCGGGTGGGAGGCGAGTTTGATCTTCCACATCTGGGCCATCATCGCCACCTCCTTCGCCCGGTCCAGCTGGTCCCGGGAGAGGTTCAGCAGCGCCACCACCTGCGGCTTGGTCTGGTCGATGACCTGGCCCAGGTAGTGCTCGTCGACCTCGAGGACCGCGAACGGGGTGTGCCCCTCCTTGGCCAGCGCCGAGGTGTGGCCGGTCGGCATGTTGGCGCCGTAACCGTTGGTGGCGACCCGGCCGAGGACACCGACCGCGGCCGCGGTGAACCTGGTCGTGGTGGTCTTCCCGTTGGTCCCGGAGACCAGCGCGACGGCACGACCGGCGGCCAGGTGGGCGAGCAGGTCAGGGTCGATCTTGAGGCCGATCCAGCCGCCGATCACCGAGCCGTCGCCGCGTCCCGCGGCCCTGGAGAGTGCCGCGGCGGTCTTCGACACTGAGGTCGCGACCTTGGCGATGAGAGGCATTCCGTCCGTCACGCCAGCGAGGGTACCGGACTCGACCGTCACGTCGAGTTGCCAGACCGTCAAGATCACGGCCTATTCGATGTTTTCCCCGGTCCGGGCTTTTCGGACGTCCGGCTCGACTTTTTGTGTGTTCTGATTCACCCGTAACCTTAAGCGGAGTGTAGTGAACTGATTACTTTGTGTGGCGGCATTTGTTTCGCGGAGCTACCAAATTGGACATGAGGATTTGTGTCAATTACTCAGAGTGATTGACCTCATGCTGACGATCATGGGCCGAGTCGGGTACCAAGGAATCTGCCGGGGGCACATCGCCGCCGGCCGCACCGGATCGGTTCACGCCGAGCCCTGCCCCGAGCTGGACGGTGCGTCATCGCAAGCAAGCCGAACTCACAAGGCATTCGGGGGCGGGGACGGGGGACCCAATTGCGGTCTCTTCCCGCGTTCCGCTTCATGGCGGATCGCACCCGGGGAGAAACCTTGGGGTGAAGCCGCCAACCAGCGGCCGGGCAAGCCCTTCCGCCCGAACCCGACAGCTAACCTCGCAGGCGTGCCGGAGGGAACTCTCTACCGTGCACGAAAACAGTTCGAGCCGTCGTCGTATGCCCGCATTCGGCCCCGGCACCGTCGCACTGTCCCTGGGTCTCTGCCTTTGTGCCGGCCAGTTGGTCGCAGCCTCGCCAGCAATGGCGGCTTCGACCACCACCGTCACCCCGGTCGCCGCCTCTGCGGCCGCCGTGAAGGTCACCCCCACGCTGGCCTCCACGACCAGCACCCGGAGCCTCAAATGGGGCTCCACCCTCAAGGTCACCGCGAAGGTGATCGACCCCGCCACTGGCAAGATCGCCAAGGGCACGGTCCGTCTTCAGGGCTGGAGCAACGGCGCCTGGCGCAACCTGGACACCGGCACCGTCAAGACCAGCGCGGTCACCCTCACCGCCAAGCCGAAGTCCACCCTCTGGGTCCGGACCATCTTCAGTGGTTCCGGCTACAACCAGAAGGTCACGACCAAGGTCAAGGTCAAGGTCGTTGCCAGTGGCGCCAAGGTTCTCGCCGAGGCGAAGAAACACAAGGGCGCGCTCTACAAGTTCGGGGCGTCCGGGCCGAGCCGTTTCGACTGCTCCGGCTACACGAAGTACGTCTACAAGAAGACCACGGGAAAGAGCCTGCCCCACAAGGCGAACTCCCAGCAGAAGTACGGGAAGTCGGTCTCCAAGAGCAACAAGAAGGTCGGAGACCTGATCGTCTTCCGTAACGGGTCGTACGGCTACCACGCCGGGATCTACGCGGGCAACGGTTACATGTACGACTCGCCGCACTCCGGTGCACGTGTCGGCAAGCACAAGATCTGGAGCAAGAACTACGTGGTCCGGCGTCTGGTCGCCTGATCGCCTCGCATCGGCTGTTGTTCGACGTGACTTGTCGAGCCGCGGTCGTCGGTGAGCGCCATCGCGCCGCGGTAGTAGTGAGTGTCGCGAGCGGTAGTAGTTAGGTGTCGCGCAGCGGCTGCAGTAAGTAAGGAATAGCAACGCCTTCTGTGGGGCGTGGCCCGAGTCTGGGTCACGCCCCACAGGCATGTCCGGAGGCCGTCCGGGCGTGTGGTGAGTCGGGGTGCAGGTGGAGCCGCGGCTATCCACGCGAGGGTGGCTGCGTCCGCGTGTGGTGAGTCGGGGTGCGATTTGAGCCGCGGCTCTCCACACGTGAAGGCATACGCCCGTGTGTGGTGGGTTGGGGTGCGGAGTGGACCCGAACTCGGCACGCGCGCGGGGTGGGTGGAGGGATTGGACGGAGCGAGATGGAGGGTGGGGACAGCGCGATCGCCTGGGGAGAAGGGTGGATCTCGATGGGTGGGGCCTCCACTTCGGTCCAGCGGAGTGCTCCCTTTCCCTCCACCGGGGCGCGAACGGGCCGAAAGACAGGGTGAAACGTGGGGGATTTGCGACCTGGAGCGCTCGATGTCGGAAACTGGACGCAGTTGATCATGGCTTGGCCCTCCACTCCGCCCCACCGCCTGTGAGCTGCGAGTACGTCTGCGAAAGCGGCTCGGGAGTGGTCGCGTTCGGGTTGCAGGTGGAGGGAAGTGGAGTAGAGTGGAGCACAGTGGCAGGGCGGAAGAGCGACGCCGGACCTGCCGGCCCGAGTTGACAGGCGATCCGCTCCCTCCGCGATGGAGCGGCCGCCACGGCAAAGGGGTGGGGGCCAATGTTTCTCGGCACGCACACCCCGCGCCTCGACGAGAAGGGCCGGCTGATCCTCCCGGCGAAGTTCCGTGATGAGCTGGCGGGAGGTGTCGTGATCACGAAGGGGCAGGAGCGCTGTCTTTACGTGTTCCCGATGCCGGAGTTCCAGCGCATCGCCGGTCAGCTGCGTGAGGCTCCGGTCACCAACAAGGCCGCCCGGGCTTACAGCCGGGTGTTCTTCGCGAGTGCGCACGACGAGGTTCCCGACAAGCAGGGCCGGGTGACGATTCCAGCCCATTTGCGGGAGTATGCCAGTCTCGGTCGCGACCTAGTCGTGATCGGTGCGAGCACCCGTGTGGAGATCTGGGACAAACAGTCCTGGGACGACTACCTCTCGGCGAGCGAGGAAGACTTCGCCGACATCGAGGAGGGGGTGCTGCCCGGCGGACTGTAGGCGTGGCACTCGGTGGGCTGCTCTCGGCCCGGACGCCACTGCTGCCGTACTGCGAGATCTCCAGCCGCTCCCGCTCCTGGCGCCTCTTCCCCGGCGCCAGGCGCGTGTTCGGGGCCGGTCAGCCGGCTCGGGACGAAGAGCGGATGGGGATCTGGCGGTACGGATGGGCGACCGGGCCGGACAGCAATATGGAACAAACGAGTGAAACGCGAGCAGTTACGGCGATGGGGGTCGACATGGGGGAGCCGCGGGGCACACACGTGCCAGTGCTGCTCGAGCGCTGTCTGGAACTGCTCGACCCCGCCCTCAGGCTGCCGGGTTCCATCCACGTCGACTTCACGCTGGGTCTGGGCGGGCACGCCGAGGCGGTCCTGGAGCGGTACCCGGACGTCGTCCTGGTCGGGCTCGACCGGGACACCGAGGCGCTGGCGCACGCCCGGCATCGGCTGATCCGGTTCGGCGATCGGGCGCATCTGGTGCACGCGGTCTATGACGAGTTGCCGCGGGTCCTCAGCGAGCTGGGTTTTCCGGCGATCCACAGTGGGCTCTTCGACCTCGGGGTCTCGTCGTTGCAGCTGGACGAGGCGGATCGTGGTTTCGCGTACTCCCAGGACGCTCCGCTGGACATGCGGATGGACCAGTCCCGGGGCGTGACCGCCGAGGAGGTCGTCAACGCGTACCCGCCGGGTGATCTTGTTCGCGTTTTGCGGCAGTACGGCGAGGAGAAGTTCGCACCGCGGATCGTCCAGTCGATCGTGCGGGAACGGGCGAAGGGCCGGATCTCCTCTACGGCGCGCCTGGCCGAGCTGATCAAGGACGCGATCCCGGCCGCCGCGCGGCGAACAGGTGGAAATCCGGCAAAAAGGACGTTCCAGGCACTACGTATTGAGGTCAACGCCGAGTTGGAGGTCCTGGAAGGGGCTGTTCCGGCGGCGTTGGACGCCTTGGCACCCAGCGGGCGACTTGTGGTGATGAGTTATCAATCGTTGGAGGACAGGATCGTCAAGCGCGCGCTCACCGCGAGGGCACGCAGTACCGGGCCGGTCGACCTGCCGGTCGAGCTGCCCGGCACCGGTCCCAGCCTCCGTCTCCTCACCAGGGGGTCGGAGCCGCCCAGCGAGGCCGAGGTGGCTGCCAACCCGAGGGCGGCCTCGGTGAAGCTGCGGGCGGTGGAACGGATCGGCGAGCAGGAGCAGGCGGGCAGGACCGGCAAGGCGTTCGGAACCGGCCGCGAGCGGCCCCGGGGGAACGGGAAAGCCGGGTAGCACCGGAGTTCCCAACGCAGGGGGGACCGCGGGGTTACGCCCGGGGGCTAAGAGAAGAGGGGGAGGGAAGAGCATGAGCGAGCGATCCGCAGCGTCGCGGTCGGGGGACCGGGCGCAGTCGCGTGGTACGGCCGGGGGGCCGGAGCGCCGGGTGAGCCGCGATGCCGACACCGGGACCGGCGCACGGGCGACGCGCCGATCCGAGGGGGCCGACACGCGCCGGTCAGGGATCCGGAGCGGGAAGGGCCGGGACACGGCCGCACCCGTCGACGGCGCCACCGCGCTCTCCATCGAGGTGACCGGTGACACGCCGCCGGTTCCCAGTGCCCGCCCCCGGCTCTGGGTGGCACCTCCGCTGCCGATCCGGGCGCCACGTGCCACCTTCGCCGCCGCGGTCATCGCCGTGGTGCTGGCCGGGGTGGTCGGCATCCTGCTGATCAACACCAAGACCATGGAGCAGTCGTTCCGCCTCGACGCTCTCCGCAAGGAGAAGACCGTCCTGGACAAGCAGCAGCAGGAGCTGGAGCGGCAGCTCGTCGAGGCGTCCGGTCCGGGCAACCTGACCGCCGCCGCGCGCCGCCTGGGCCTGGTGGCGGCCGACAACCCGGCCGTGATCCGGCTGCCGAACGGCGACATCGTCGGCGCGCCGACCCCGGGCCAGGGCCCGACCTCCCCGACCACCGGCAAGGGCCTCGGCGACAAGACCGGCTCGGGTGAAAACGGCGAGGTCGACAAGACCGGCTCGGGTGAAAACGGCGAGGTCGACAAGACCGGCACGGGCGGCAGCGGCGAGCTGGAGAAGACCGCTACTGGCGAGGCCGAGGAGCCCGGTACCGGCGAGATCACCGCGAAGACCGGGGAGTAACCGACCGTGTCGCCACGAGACGACGAGAAACCGCGCCGGGCGAGTCAGTCCCGGCGTGGTTCGTCACCGGACCTGCCCGGCGAGGAATCGGGCGACGACCCGCGCGAGGGCCGTCGCGGCCGCTCCAGCATCGGCGAGGCGCGGGCCTACACCCCACGTGGGCGGACCGTGGCCGAGCGAGGGCGGGTGCCGCGTAACGCCGGCCGTAACGCCGATCCGTTCCGGCCGGCACTGCAGGTTCTCGACGGTGGCGAGAGCACCCCGCGCACGCAGCGCGGCCGGGGCCGGGCCGCCGACCAGCCGCCGGCTCAGCGTGACGCCGACCAGCCCCGCACCCGAGCCACCTCCCGGGCCCGCGAGGAGAACCGGGCCCGCGAGGAGAACCGGGCCCGCGAGGAGAACCGGGCCCGCGAGGAGACCCGGGACGCCCGGAGCAAGGAGACCCGAGACGCCCGGGCCAAGGAGACCCGGGAGAGCCGGGTCAAGGAAAGCCGGGAGAGCCGGGTCAGGGAGACCCGGGACAGCCGGGAACGGCGGGACCGCCGCGACGAACGGGACGCCCGGGAGCGGAGGCCCGAGCGCCGTCCGGCTCCGGGCCCCAACCGCCGGGTCACCGACCGTGGACGGGGCCCGTCCGGGCGTACCGCCAATCCAAGAAGGCCGGTCCCGGCCGAACCGCCGAAACTCGCCAACAGCTCCCGTCGCCTGCGTCTGGGCACGGTTTTGGCTCTGTCGCTCTTCGTCACCATCGGTGTGCGCCTGGTCGTGCTGCAGGTGGCGACCTCGCCGGAGGAGGCCGCGAGCCTGCTCGAACTGCGGGAGAACCGGCTGAGCAGTGTCACGCTGCCGGCGCCGCGGGGCAGCATCCTGGACCGCAACGGCAACGTGCTGGCGCACAGCGTCGAGGCGCGTTACGTCTACGCCGACCCGGAGAACCCCCTGCTGCAGAAGAACGTCGCCGGTACGGCCGCCCAGCTCGCGCCCCTGCTCGGGGTCGCGCAGTCGGAGCTGATCGCCGACATGCAGCGCACCAAGCTGGTGGAGGGGTGGCTGAAGTTCCGCTACCTGGCCCGTGGTGTGAACGTGGCGGTGGCCGACAAGATCGACGCGCTGGCGCTGCCCGGCATCTACACGCACCTCGACGAGCGGCGTGACGTACCCGGCAAGGATCTGGCGTCGAACCTGATCGGCTTCACCGGCGCCGGGGACGAGCAGCGCGGCCTGGAAGGGCTGGAGGCGCGTTTCGACGACCTGCTGCACGGCATCGACGGCAAACGGGTCTTCGAGGTCGGCGCGGGCAAGCTGAACAAGCCGATCCCGGACGGGTTCCAGCAGGACACCGCGGCGCAGCCGGGCAGTTCGCTGCAGCTCACCATCGATCAGGACCTGCAGTACCAGGTGCAGCGGGTGCTGGACACGGCGGGCAAGTCGAAGGGCGCGTCGATCGGTGGCGCGGTGGTCCTGGACGTGAAGACCGGCGAGGTGCTCGCACAGGCGAGCTACCCGTCGTACAACGCGGCGAACTGGCAGAAGGTCGACGCCGTGGACCGGATCGACGTGCCGACCAGCGTCATCACCGACCCGGGGTCGGTGCACAAGGCGTTCATCTTCGGTGCGGCGCTCCAGGAGGGCCTGATCACGCCGGACGAGCTGATCACGATCAGCCCGGCGATCATCAAGGGTGGTGTCCCCTTCAAGGACTCCCACCAGCAGAAGAAGGGCACCCGGATGACGTTGCCGGGGCTGCTCGCCTACTCGTCCAACGTGGGCACCATCCTGATCGCCGACAAGCTCGGCAAGGAGAAGGTCTACGAGTACCAGCAGAAGTTCGGGCTGGGTGCGGTGACCGGGGAGGGCATGCCCGGTGAGGCGTCCGGAGAGCTGCTCAAACCCGAGGACTGGAGCGGATCGGCGTACGGGTCGGTGCCGATCGGCCACAGTGTCTCGGCGACGCTGATCCAGATGGCCGCCGGGTACGCCGCGATCGCCAACGACGGCGTCTACATCCAGCCGCACCTGATCAAGGCCACCATCTCCGGCGAGGACGGCACGGTCGATCCGGCCGCCGAGCCGAAGACGCACCGGGTGCTGGACACCGAGGTGGCTCGTCAGTTGCGCGAGATGATGGAGGCGGTGGTCGACGTCGAGGGTGGCACCGGCGGTGCCGCGGCGGTCAAGGGTTACCGGGTGGCGGGTAAGACCGGCACCGGCAACATGCTCATCGACGGGCAGTACACCAGCCACAACGCCAGTTCGTTCATCGGGATGGCCCCGGCCGAGAACCCGCGGTACGTGATCGCGGTGTCCATGGACGTCAGCAACGGCGGTGGCGGTGACGTGTCGGCCGGGCCGTTCAGCGACATGATGTCGTACGCCCTGCTGCATAACCTTGTGCCACCGTCCAGTAGCGAGGCGCCAACCTTCAAGATCAAGGAATGACACCGGTCGCATGGCGTTGACAGCACACTCCCAGGGACGGGGTAGGGTCTGACGCCGTGTCCGGCATTCCACGTCCCGAGACCGTTGGCCCTTGCCTGTTGGCACGGCTCGCGGAGCTGCTACCGGCAGATCTGACCGGCGGTGACGTCCCGGTCACCGGTGTAACACACAGCAGTCGAGAAGTCCGTCCGGGTGATCTCTATGCCGCCCTGCCCGGTGCGAACCGGCACGGCGCGGAGTTCACCGCGGACGCCGCCCGCTCCGGCGCGGTGGCCGTCCTGACCGATCCGGCCGGGCGTGATCGCGCGCTCGCCGCCGGGCTGCCGGTGCTGGTGGCCGACGATCCGCGCGCGGTGCTCGGCGCGGCGGCGGCGGCGATCTACGGCGATCCGTCGCGGCGGCTCACCATGATCGGGGTCACCGGGACGGCCGGGAAGACCTCCACGTCCTACCTGGTCGAGGCCGGGCTGCGGGCCGCCGGGAAAGTCACCGGCCTGGTCGGCACGGTGGAGACGCGGCTCGGTGACCTGGTGGTCAAGAGCGTGCGCACCACCCCGGAGGCCACCGACCTGCAGGCGATCCTCGCCAATGGCGTCGAGCGTGGCGTCGAGGCGGTCGTCATGGAGGTCTCCAGCCACGCGCTGGTGATGGGCCGGGCCGACGGCATCCGGTTCGCGGCCGGCGGCTACACCAACTTCGGCCAGGACCACCTGGACTTCCACCCGACCTCGGAGGACTACTTCGAGGCCAAGGCCCGGCTCTTCGACGGCCGGTCGGCTGCCGAGGTGCTCAACTTCGACGATCCGGCGCTGCTGCCGTTGCGGCGACCGGCGACGATCACCTACTCGGCCTCCGGTTCGCCGGACGCGACCTGGTGGGCCACCGGCATCCAGCCGTCCGATTTCGGGCAGACCTTCACCGCGCACGGGCCGGACGGGCTGACCGTCGAGACCGGCGTCGCCCTGCCCGGCCTGCACAACGTGGCGAACGCGCTGCTCGCGCTGGCGCTGCTGGTCGCGGCCGGAGTGGACGCCCGGGTCGCCGGCGCGGGCATCGCGGCCTGCCGCGGCGTACCCGGCCGGCTGGAGCAGGTCGAGGCGGCCGGCGAGGTCCTCGGGGTGGTCGACTACGCGCACAAGCCCAACGCGATCGTGGCGGCACTCGCCGCGCTGCGTGGCCTGGCCGACACCCGCGGCGGGCGGCTGATCTGCGTGCTCGGCGCCGGCGGCGACCGGGACCAGGGCAAACGGCCGCTGATGGGCGAGGCCGCGGCGCACGGTTCCGACCTGGTGATCGTCACGGACGACAACCCCAGGACCGAGGACCCCGCTTTCGTACGATCGGGCGTGCGCGCCGGAGCCGAGGCCGCCCACTCCGCGGCCAAGGTGATCGAGGTCGCGGGCCGGCGGGCGGCGATCGCCGAGGCCGTCCGGATGGCCTCGGCGGGTGACGTCATCGCCGTGCTCGGCAAGGGCAATGAGCAGGGCCAGGAGGTCAACGGCGAAGTGCTGCCGTTCGACGACCGTATCGAACTGTCCGCCGCACTGGAGGCTCGAGCATGATCCCTCTCACTCTGGGTGAGATCGCCACGATCACCGGTGGCCGCGTCGTCGGCGACGCCTCCGTTCAGGTGACCGGTGGTGTCGAGTACGACTCTCGCAAGATCGGCCCGGGTGGGCTGTTCGTGGCGTTCCCTGGGGAGAAGGTGGACGGCCACGACTTCGCCGGTACCGCCGTGGCGGCGGGCGCGGCCGCTGTTCTCAGCACCCGGGAGACCGAGTTTCCCGGCGTGGTCATCGAGGACGACATGCTCGCCGCGCTGGCCGTGCTGGCCCGGGCGGTGGTGTCCCGGCTGGACAAGCTGACCGTGGTCGGGGTGACCGGCTCGTCCGGCAAGACCACGACCAAGGACTACATCGGGCAGTTGCTGTCCCGGCTCGGCCCCACCGTGGCGCTGCCCGGTTCGCTCAACAACGAGCTGGGGTTCCCGTACACCGTGCTCCAGGCGACCGAGGAGACCCGGTTCCTGGTGCTGGAGATGGGCGCCCGCCGGCCGGGGCACGTCCGGTACCTGACCGAGATCGCCCGGCCGTCGATCGGCGTGGTGCTGAACGTGGGTGTCGCGCACATCGGTGAGTTCGGCTCGGTGGACGTGATCGCGCAGGCCAAGGGCGAGATGGTCGAGGCGCTGGCGGAGTCCGGGGTCGCGGTCCTGAACGCGGACGACCCGCGGGTGGCGGCGATGGTCTCGCGTACCGCCGCGTCGGTGGTCCTGACCGGCCGGGCCGAGACCGCGTCGCTGCGCGCTACGGATGTGGATGTTGATAACTACGGAAAAGCCTCATATTCTCTGATCTCCGGCGAGAAGTCCGGCCGGGTCCAGCTCGCGGCAGCCGGTGAACACCAGGTGGCGAACTCTCTCGCCGCCGCCGCGGTGGCACTGGCCGCCGGACTGGAGTTCGACGACCTGGTCGTCGCGCTCGGTGAGATCGGCATCGTGTCCGGTCGCCGGATGGAGGTCGTCACCCGCCCCGACGGGGTCGTCCTCATCGACGATTCCTACAACGCCAACCCGTCGTCGACCGCCGCCGCGCTGCGAGCGCTGGCCGCGATGGGTTCGCAACGCCGCACCATCGCCGTGCTCGGCTACATGGCCGAGCTCGGCGAACACGAGACGAGCGGGCACGCCGAAGTCGGGCGGCTCGCCGCCGAACTGGGCGTGGACCGGCTGATCGCGGTCGCCGAGAACGCCCGCCCCATCCTGGACGGCGCCGCCGGCGTGCCGGACTGGACGGGTACCGCCCGATTCGCCGCCGACCAGGCCGGCGCCATCGAGATCCTGCAAGCCGACCTGCGCGCCGACGACGTCGTGCTGGTCAAGGGTTCCCGCTACCGCACGTGGGACGTCGCCGACTGGCTGCGGCGTTCCGAGGAGGTCTGAGCCCGTGAGGGCAGTAATCGTCGCGGCCGCGGTCGCCTTTCTCATCTCGCTGTTCGGCACCCCGATCGCGATCAAGGTCTTCTCTGCCCTCAAGGCCGGACAGCCGATCCGTACCATCGGCCCGCAGACCCACATGGGCAAGCGGGGCACCCCCACGATGGGCGGCGTGGCGTTCATCATCGCCACGGTCTTCGCGTACGTGGCCGGGCACCTGGCGCTGACCACCCTGCCGGACCGGCAGATCGCCCAGGAGAAGCCGACCATGACCGCCCTGGTCCTGCTCGGTCTCTTCGTGTTCTGTGGCGCGGTCGGCTTCCTGGACGACTTCCTGAAGGTCCGCAAGAAGAACTCGGACGGTCTCAGCGCCAAGGGCAAGCTCCTCGGCCAGCTGCTGATCGGCACCGCCTTCGGTATCGCCGCGCTCAACTTCCCGAGCACCAACGGCCAGACCGTCGTCAGCGAGAACATCTCCTTCATCCGGGACGTGGACTGGCTGAACGTAGGCAAGGTCGGCTCGGTCATGGTCTTCGTCTTCGTGATCATGGCGATGTCCAACGGCGTGAACCTCACCGACGGCCTCGACGGCCTCGCCACCGGCGCGTCCATCCTGGTCCTCGGCGCCTACTCGCTGATCGGCTTCTGGCAGTACCGGCACTGGTGCGGTGACAACAACTACGTGGGCGAGGCCGGTTCCCAGACCGCACTGCACTGCTACCAGGTCCGGGACCCCCTGGAGATCGCGATGATCGCTGCCGCGGCCGCCGCGGCGTGTGTCGGCTTCCTCTGGTGGAACACCAACCCGGCCCGGATCTTCATGGGCGACACCGGCGCGCTCGCGCTGGGCGGCCTGATCGGCGGCCTGGCCGTGGCCACCCGCACCACGCTGCTCTCGATCATCATCGGCGGCCTGTTCGTCATCATCACGATGTCGGTGGTCATCCAGATCATCTCGTTCAAGACCACCGGCAAGCGCGTCTTCCGGATGTCCCCCCTCCAGCACCACTTCGAACTGGCGGGCTGGAGCGAGGTCAACATCGTGGTCCGCTTCTGGATCATCGCCGGTATCTGCGCCGCCATCGGCCTGGGCCTGTTCTACAGCGAACACCTGGCGGTCATGGGCTAGGCCCGATAACCGGAATCCTCCTCACGCGAGGCCCTGGTCTTCCTAGGCTGACCAGGTGATTCCACGGGTTGTACTCGTCTCGATCGGTACCTCCGCGGGGATGCTGGCACTTGCCGGCACCACTGCGGCGCTGGCGGGCTCCCAGCCCGGCCCCCGGCCCCTGGCGGTCCGGGCGGCCGCCGCCCCGGTCGTGATCAAAGGGTGCGTCAACAAGAAGACCGGCGCGCTGCGCTTGGTCTCCGCCGACACCACGAAATGCCGTAAAGGCGAGAGTCTGCGCTGGTGGAACCAAGCAGGTCCGCCAGGAGCCATCGGCCCGGCAGGCGAACCAGGCCCTGCCGGGCCGGCCGGTTCACCGGGGCCCGCCGGTTCCCGCGGCCCCAACGGTTCCGCAGGGCCGGCCGGGTCCGTGGGGCCTGCCGGTTCCCGCGGCCCCAACGGTTCCGCGGGGCCGGTCGGCTCCGCCGGTCCGATGGGTTCCCGGGGTCCGGCCGGTTCTACCGGGCCGTCCGGCGCACCCGGCCCCTCCGGAGTCGCGGGGCCCGCCGGCCCGTCCGGTCCTGTCGGCTCTCCGGGACCCGCGGGCCCGTCCGGGCCAGTCGGTTCTCCTGGGCCTGCGGGTCCTACCGGCCCGTCCGGTCCCACGGGCCCTGCTGGTCCCACCGGTCCGGCTGGACCGTCCGGCCCGGTCGGTCCCACCGGTCCCGGTATCACCGTGACCCTCCAGCCGACCAGCCTGGCGACCAGCGCGAGCACTTTCGTGCTGCCGTGCACCACCGGCACCGCGTTGAACGGCGGCTTCAACCTCGACCCCGCCGACAGGGCGCTTTACGCCTACCGGAGCTATCCGGACAACTCCCGTGGATGGGTCCTGGAGTTCTCCGCCGCCCTGACCGTGCCGGCAGCGGCGTGGGCCGTGTGCGTCAGGTAGCCCCTGCCGTAGGGAGTACCGACGGCTTTTCGTGTCGCACATGACAAAGGCCGCTGCGACACGCCATCGACAGTGTGGGGCGTCGTGTGGGCTGGCGACCATGATGGGGGGATGGCGGACGACCGAACGCAGAAGGACCGCCCGTCACTGAGCCGGCAGCTGCTGCCCGCGGTGCACGGGGTGCTGGCCCGGCCCCTGTCGTCGTACTACCTGCTGATCGCCAGTTGTGCCCTGCTGCTGCTGATCGGGCTCACCATGGTCTTCTCGGCGACGTCGGTGAAGGCGTTCGCGGAGAACGGCAACGCCTTCACCGAGATCAGCAGTCAGGCCGTCTACGCGCTGCTCGGTCTGGTCGCGTTCTGGATCTGTCAGCGGCTGCCCGCGGTCACCCTGCGGGTGCTCGGGCGGGTCCTGCTGGTGGTGGCCCTGATCCTGCTGGCGCTGCTCGCCGCGATCACCGTGCTGCACTCGGCTGAGGTGATCAAGAAGCCGGCGATCGGCCCGATCAAGGCCAACCTGAACTGGCTCTACTTCGGCCCGGTCAGCATGCAGCCGGGTGAACTGGCCAAACTCGGCATGGTGCTGTGGGGTGCCGACGTGATCGCCCGTAAGGGCCCGGCGCTCGGTCACTGGCGGGAGCTGGCGATGCCGCTGTTCCCGGTGATCGGCCTGCTCTTCGTGCTGGTCGGCTACAACGACCTGGGCACCATGCTGGTGCTGCTGGCGCTGATCGTCGGGCTGCTCTGGGCGGCCGGTGTCCGGCTGCGGGTGTTCGGCGCGCTGGGAGTGCTCGGCCTGGCCGGGGTGGGACTGCTGATCGCGGCCGCCTCCCGCGGTGCCGGGTCCGGCACGGCCGGTGCGGACAACTACCGGTGGCGGCGGATGACCGCGTTCCTGCAGCCGCTGGAGGACTGCGAGACGACCACCTCGGCCGGGCAGTACTGCTATCAACTCGTACAAGGCCGGTCGGCGATCTTTGAAGGGGGTTGGTTCGGGGTCGGCCTCGGCAAGAGCGCGCTGAAGTGGGGCTGGGTGCCGGAGGCCGGCAACGACTTCATCTTCGCGATCGTGGCCGAGGAACTGGGCGTGATCGGCTGCACGGTGGTGCTGGCGCTGCTGTCGGTGCTGGCGTACACCGGTTTCCGGATCGCCCGCCGGGTCGGTGACCCGTTCCGCCGGCTCGCGGCCACCGCGATCACCACGTGGCTGGTCGCCCAGGCCGTGATCAACATGGGTGGCGTGGTGAAGCTGCTGCCCATCACCGGACTGCCGCTGCCGTTCATCTCCGCAGGTGGCACCGCCCTCGTCGTGACGATGGCGGCGATCGGCATGCTGGCGTCGTTCGCCCGTGCGGAGCCGGACGCGGCGCGGGCCCTGAACGCCCGTCCGACTCCTCGATGGGTACGACTAGTGTGGGCCCCGCTGCCGCCGGTCCCCCCGCCGAGGCGGCCGGGACAGGCACGCCCCTCGGCTCAGAAGAAGGACTCCGGGAACCGGGCACCCGCTGGTACTGGCAGAAGACGTTCTTAGTCCGCTCTACGGGTGGGGGGTGTGGCGGCCGGATGGGGAAGGAGACGGTCATGGCACCGTTGCGGTCGATCGTTCTCGCCGGCGGGGGGACCGGCGGACACATCTATCCGCTGCTCGCCTTCGCCGATGCTCTGCGGCGCCGTTTCCCGGACATCCGGATCACCACGCTGGGCAGCCCGAAGGGCATGGAGAACCAGCTGATCCCGGCGGCCGGCTACGACCTGCGGTCGATCCCGGCGTTCCAGTTGCCCCGGTCGCTGAACCTCGATCTGCTGCGTACCCCGGACCGGATGTACAAGTCCGCCGCCGCGGCCGGTGAGATCATCGACGAGGTGCAGGCCGAGGTGGTCGTCGGGTTCGGTGGCTACGTGTCGGTGCCCGCCTACCTGGCCGCCTGGCGCCGCGAGTTGCCGATCGTGATCCACGAGGTGAACGTGCCGCCGGGTGTCGCGAACCGGATGGGGATGAAGTTCACCAAGCGGCTAGCCGTCGGGTTCCCGCACCAGCTGGAGCAGTCCGAGGTGCTGCGCAACGCCCGGCTCGTCGGGGTGCCGCTGCGGACCGCGATCACCCGGATGGACCGCCCGGCGCTGCGCCCGCAGGCGCTCTACCACTTCGGGTTGCGGCCGGACCTGCCGGTGTTGTTCGTCTCCGGCGGTTCGTCCGGTGCCCGCACGATCAACCTGGCGGTGGCCGGGGCGGCGAAACGGCTCGCCCACGCCGGCATCCAGGTGCTGCACGTGCAGGGCGCGCGCAACGACCCCTTCGAGGTGCCGAACGACCTGCCGGTCCCCTATGTCGTCGTGCCCTACCTGTCGGACATGCAGCTCGGTTACGCTGCCGCCGACCTGATGCTGTGCCGGGGCGGCGCGATCACGGTGGCCGAGACGACCGCGCTCGGCATGCCGGCGATCTACGTCCCCTATCCGTTCAGCAATCAGGAGCAGAAGCGCAACGCGCTGCCGGTGGTGGAGTCCGGTGGCGGCATGCTGGTGGACAACAGTGAGATGACGCCGGAGTGGATCGAGACCAACATCATCCCGCTGGCCCGGGACCGGCAGCGGCTCGCCGCGATGGGCACTGCTGCCGCCGGGTACGGCCGGCGCGATGGTGACGAGCAGTTGCTGCGCTTCGTATTGGAAGCCGTGAACTGAATGAGTCGCATTACCGAGGGAGTAAGACTGTGAACACGGCGGAGCTGACGCCGGCCGGTGAGACGACCGCCGAGGACCTGGGCAGTGTGCACCTGATCGGGATCGGCGGGGTCGGCATGGCCGGCCTGGCCCGGCTCCTGCTCACCCGGGGGGTACCCACCTCCGGCAGTGAGCTGCGGGAGTGGCCCGCACTGGCGGCACTGCGCGCTCTCGGCGGCACGGTACACATGGCCCATGAGGCGTCCAACCTCGACGGCGTCGACACGGTCGTCTATTCGACGGCGATCCCGAAGGATCATGTGGAGATGGTCGAGGCACGCCGCCGGGGGCTGCGGGTGCTGCACCGTTCCGAGGCCCTCGCGGCGACGATGACCGGCCGGCAGACCATCGCGGTGGCCGGCACCCACGGCAAGACCACCACTACGTCGATCATGACGGTGATCCTGCAGCACGCCGGGCAGGATCCGTCCTTCGTGATCGGTGGCGAGATGTCGGCCGCCGGGTCCAACGGGCACCACGGGACCGGCCCGCACTTCGTGGCCGAGGCCGACGAGCACGACCGGTCGTTCCTGATCTACCGGCCGCATGTCGCGATCATCACCAACATCGAGGGCGACCATCTCAACAACTGGGGTGACCTGGAGACGCTGAAGGCCGGGTTCCTGGAGTTCGGCACGCTGGCCGACGGGTTCGTGGTGACCTGTGCCGACGGTCCCGGCACCGAGGAACTCATCGCCGGCCTGACGGCCGCGGGCAAGACCGTCTGGACGTACGGCGAATCCGAGGGCTCGGACCTGCGGATCTTCGACATCACCTCGTCGGCGAGCGGGGTCCGCTACCGGGCCGAACTGCACGGCCAACCGCTCGGTGAGTTCAAGCTGGCGCTGCCCGGCACGCACATGGGCCTCAACAGCGCGGCCACCGTGCTCACCGCCCTGAAACTCGGCATCGACTTGCGGAAGGTGACCGAGGCCCTGGAGTCGTTCCCGGGGGTGCGCCGCCGGTTCGAGCGCAAGGGCATCGCCGCGGGCGTGCGGGTCTACGACGAGTACGCCTACCACCCGACCTCGGTGAAGGCGGCCCTGCGCACGCTGCGTGAGGTGGCCGGGGACGGCCGTCTGCTGGTGGTCTTCCAGCCGTACCGGGTCTATCGCACCCGGGACCTGCAGGCCGAACTGGCCGACGGCCTCGCGGTCGCCGACGAGGTGATCTGCATGGAGGTGTTCGGGCCGGGGGAGACCCGTGGGCCGGGTGAGGGCGGCCGGGCGCTGACCGCCGCGATCGAACTGCCGGCCGAGCGCAAGGTGTTCGTACCGGACTGGGAGGACGTGCCGGCCGAGGTGATCCGCCGCAGCCGTCCCGGCGACGTGGTGGTGACCATGGGCGCTCCGCCGATCTCGCTGATGGGTGACGAACTGCTGGCCGCGCTCGCCGAAGCGGACCACCAGCCGGACCTGGGGCGGTAACGCCGGTGGCGGGCGGGGGCACACGCAACTGGCGGCTGGTCCGGGCCGACACCGACGCGGTGCCGCCGTCGGCCCGGCGTTTCATGGCCCGGGCCCGGCAGCGGCGCCTGCGTGCCGCGATGCCGTGGCTGATCGGTGCCGGGGTGCTGCTGTCAGCCGGTGGGCTGACCTGGCTGGTCTACGGGACCTCGGTGCTCGGCGTCCGTGAGGTGCGTGTGGTCGGCGCCGAGATCCTCACCGCGGACCAGGTCCGGGACGCCGCCGCGGTGCGGCTGGAGCTTCCGCTGGCCCGGGTGGATCTGGACGGGGTGGGCGCGCGGGTACGGGGTCTGCCCGCGGTGGATCACGTGGTGGTGCAGCGGGACTGGCCGTCGGGCGTGGTGATCGAGGTGGTGGAGCGCACACCGGTGGCGGCGGTGCCGTCCGGTGGTCAGTTCCAGCTCATCGACGACGAGGGTGTGCCGTTCCGGGTGGTGGCCGCCGCGCCGGGGGATCTGCCGCTGGCCCGTCTCGCCACGCCGGGTGGTGGGGACGCGAACACCGCCTCGGCGCTGACCGTACTCGCGGCGCTCAGTGACGAGTTGCGGGAGCAGTTGGTGGCGATCTCGGTCGACCGGGCGGTCAACATCCGCCTGGAACTCCGGAAGGGCCGGGTCGTGGTGTGGGGCGACGACACCAAGAGCGATCGCAAGAGCACGGTCGCCACCGCTCTGCTACGGCAGAAGGGTGACGAGATCGACGTCAGCGCGCCGTCGGTGGTGACCATTCGCTAACTATGCGGCTAAACGGACAAAGAATGACGAACGCAATAAAAGGTGCGAGGTTACGGGTGAGTCGGATACTCACCTCGTTAGCGGACGCGACACGCCGCTCCGGGTCTTTGGCTCAGGGGGCATGTCCGCATACGTTGCCCCGAGAGGTTCGAATGGTTGACATAACTCTGAACCTCTAGTAGAGGGTGAGGGTTTCCTCGCCCTCCCTTGTACGGCAGTGGATGTCGAAGTGCGGTTCCCGGGACCGCAGGGGCCGTCGACATCCGCCAACCCCGGAAGGGAAGGCTGAGCCCGATGACACCTCCGCACAACTATCTTGCGGTCATCAAGGTCGTCGGCATCGGTGGTGGCGGCGTGAACGCCGTCAACCGCATGATCGAAGTTGGGCTCAAAGGCGTGGAGTTCATCGCGATCAACACCGATGCCCAGGCGCTGTTGATGAGCGACGCCGACGTCAAACTGGACGTCGGCCGAGAACTCACCCGTGGCTTGGGCGCAGGCGCCCAGCCCGAAGTAGGCAAGAACGCCGCCGAGGACCACCGGGACGAGATCGAGGAGGTCCTCAAGGGGGCCGACATGGTCTTCGTCACGTGTGGCGAGGGCGGTGGCACCGGCACCGGTGGCGCGCCGGTGGTCGCCAACATCGCCCGCAAGCTGGGCGCGCTGACCATCGGTGTGGTGACGCGGCCCTTCAACTTCGAGGGCAAGCGGCGTCAGGTGCAGGCCGAGGCCGGCATCGACGAACTGCGCAACCAGTGCGACACCCTGATCGTGATCCCGAACGACCGGCTGCTCGCCCTCGGCGACCGCGGCATCAGCATGATGGACGCGTTCCGCCAGGCCGACCAGGTGCTGCTCTCCGGCGTTCAGGGCATCACCGACCTGATCACCACCCCGGGTCTGATCAACCTGGACTTCGCCGACGTGAAGAGCGTCATGAGCAACGCCGGCAGTGCCCTGATGGGCATCGGCAGCGCCCGTGGCGACAACCGCGCCGTGGAGGCCGCCGAGAAGGCGATCTCCAGCCCGCTGCTGGAGCAGAGCATGGACGGCGCCCGCGGCGTCCTGCTCTCCATCGCCGGCGGGTCGGATCTGGGCCTCTTCGAGATCAACGACGCCGCACAGCTCGTGACCGATGCGGCCCATCCGGACGCGAACATCATCTTCGGTGCGGTCATCGACGACGCTCTCGGTGACGAGGTGCGGGTCACGGTGATCGCGGCGGGCTTCGACGGGGGCACACCCTCCTACAAGCCGGCCGAGACGGTCCGCAGCAAGGTTCCGTCGCCGTCCACCGGGGGCGCCAGTCTGCCGCCGGTGCCGCCGCCGGTCACCGCGCCGCCGGCGACGACCACGCCGCCGCCCCGGACCCGGGTGCTCTTCGACGACGTGGACGTGCCGGACTTCCTGAAGAACGGGTCCTGACGACAGTCGGTGCCCGGACGCACGCGCGATGCCCCCGTACCCCTCACGAAGGTTGAACCTTGACCGACACCGGACGGCGCGCTGAGCTCGCCGCCTCTCTCGAGCGGGTGCGTGAACGCATCGCGCGTGCCTGTGTGGCGGCCGGACGGCCGCCGGACGCGGTCACCCTGACCGCGGTGACGAAGACCTACCCGGCGAGCGACGTCCTGTTGCTCGCCGGGCTCGGTGTCACGGACGTGGCGGAGAACCGGGACCAGGAGGCGTCCGTCAAGACGGACGTGGTGCGCGCCGAGGGGGTGCGGCTGCGCTGGCACTTCGTCGGGCAGTTGCAGCGCAACAAGGCGAAATCGGTCGCCGGGTACGCCGATGTGATCGAGTCGGTCGATTCGGTGCGCCTGGCCGAGGCGCTGAGCCGGGCCGCCGCCGGCCGCGAGGTCCCGATCGAGGTGCTCCTGCAGGTGAGTCTCGACAGTGATCCGGCACGCGGGGGTGTGTCCGGAGATGATCTCTGGCGGGTATCCGACGCGGTGACCTCATCGGAGGGTCTGCGCCTGGGCGGGCTGATGGCCGTCGCGCCGCTCGGTGCCGATCCCCGCCCGGCGTTCGCGCGCCTGCAGGTCCTGGCTGGTCAGATGGCCCTTCGGTACCCCGGTGCGGACACCGTTTCGGCGGGGATGAGCGGCGACCTGGAGGCCGCTGTCGAGTACGGGGCGACACACGTACGGATCGGTACATCTTTACTCGGGATGCGAAACTCGCTGCGGTAGCCTTGCGGCGGGCAGCAAACTACACAGGTGTTGTTTTACGCGACGTCCCATGCGGGCACACCGCATCGGCGGCCGGCGCGTCTGACGACGCAGCGTCGCAGCGGGTCGAGGGTCCGAAACGGATCCTGGTTTCCGGCTCGTAAGGGGGGACGCGGCACGCCAGGGGGCGCGAGCCGTACAGCGGACGGAGGTGGGGGCATGGACTCTCGGCAGGGGTGTGATGGCATCAGCGACCGAAAGGAGCTCATGCCGTCGATGGTTCGCGCTGGTGACTCCCGAGAGGGGGAGAAGGCATGAGCGGCGGCGCGTTTCGCAAGGCGGGCGTCTGGCTCGGCCTCGTCGAGGAGGACGACGACCGCGGGTATGACGACCGTGGTTACCGGGAGAGTTCCTACCGTTCGCGGGAACGTGACCGGGATCGCGACCGGGACCGTGATCGGGACCGCGACCGTGATCGGGACCGCTACTCCACCGACCGCTACTCCGACGAGTTCACCGACGACGAGGAAGAGGAGGAGCGCGCCGTCCCGCGGGCACGTGCCGACCGCCGTGACCGCGACCGCGTCTCCACCCCCCGGGGGGACCTCGACCGTGACCACCGTGACCGGGATGACAGCGAGCGCCTCGATCGGGCGAGCGTCCGCTCCATCACCCGGCCGTCGGCGGCTGCCGAGCAGTCCAACGCCCTGACGTACCCCACCCGGGACAACGTGGCCCTCAAGCCGGAGCCGGTCCGCCCTCAGCCGGTGGTCCACCAGCGCCCGGCCGAGGACGAGCAGCGGTACCAGATCACCACGCTGCATCCGACCACGTACCGGGAGGCGCGGACGATCGGCGAGCACTTCCGCGACGGCGTCCCGGTGATCATCAATCTCACCGAGATGGACGAGTCGGACGCCCGTCGCCTGGTCGACTTCGCCGCCGGGCTGGCCTTCGGCCTGCGGGGTACGATCGAGCGCGTCACCAACCGGGTCTTCCTGCTCTCTCCGGCGAACGTCCAGGTCACCGCGGAGGACAAGGCCAAGATCGCAGAAGGTGGCTTCTTCACCCAGGGCTGACCGGGCTCTGGGCCGCCTTCGACCGTGATTGACCCGAACGAGGGATCCACCTGACGTGCTGTCGATCGTGTTACAGATCCTCTACATATTGCTGTATCTCTTCACCATCGTGCTGCTCACCAGGTTCGTGCTGAGTGCGGTGCTCCAGTACGGACGGCGCTGGCAGCCGGGCCGGGGCGCTTCAGCCTCTCTCGAAGCCGTGTGGAGCGTCACGGATCCACCCCTCAGGGCGTTGAGGCGTGTGATCCCACCGCTGCGCATTGGTAACGTGAGTTTGGACCTGGCTTCCATCGTGCTGCTGGTTATCCTGTTCGTGCTCACGGACTTGGTACTTGCAAGACTGATCCTGCAGCAATAGCGCTAGACAGCAGCCCCAACCGCGGCCGCGACTGACCCGAGGAGTTTCGATGCCGCTGACCCCGGCCGACGTTCATAACGTCGCCTTCAAGAAGCCCCCGATCGGCAAGCGGGGGTATGACGAGGAGGAGGTCGACGCTTTCCTAGACGAGGTGGAGCGCGAACTCGCCCGTCTGATCGAGGAGAACAACGAGCTGCGCGCCCAGGTGGAACGCGGCGGCCGCGGTGGTGCTCCCGCCGGGCCCGGCGCCGACCCCCGCCTGGCAGCCGAGCTCAACGACCTGAAAGCCCAACTGGACCGCGTTCAGCGGGACAAGACCGCGGCTGAGCAGGCCGCCCGCCAGATGCAGGCCGAGCTGGAGCAGGTTCGCGCGCAGGGCCCCGGCCCCGGTGCTAGCCCCGCCGGTGCGGACGGCGAGCAGCAGGCCCTGCGGGTCCTGATGATGGCCCAGCGCACCGCCGACGACCACGTCGCCGACGCCCGGCGCGAGGCCGACAAGCTCCTCTCCGACGCCCGTTCGAAGGCGGAGGAGGTCACCCGGGAGGCCCGGGCCAAGGCCGACGCCCTCGAGCGCGACGCCCGTCAGCGGCACCAGGAGGCCATGGGCGGCCTGGACGCGAAGCGGACCGCGTTGCAGAAGCACATCGAGGAGCTGAAGCAGTTCGAGCGGGAGTACCGCACGAGGCTGAAGGCCTACCTGGAGAGCCAGCTGCGCGACCTCGACGGTCGTGGTCAGGGGCTCGAGGCCGAGCTGACGCGGGCCGACTCCAACCGGGCCGTGGGCGGTTCCGGCGGTCTCGCCGCGGCCGGCCTGGCCAGCTCCTACAGCGGCGGCCGAACCCCCTCCATCGAATCGGGTCGCTGACCGCAGCCCCGCACCGCGACGAGGATGAGCCATGATCGTTGCTAGTCTTCTGCTCATCCCCGTCGCGGTTCTGTTTCTCGCGCTGGGCCTGGTCAACGGGTCGAGCAGCCTTCTCATAACCTCGATCGTGGTCAGCCTGCTGGCCGCGGTCGCTCTTGTCATCGGCACCCGGCAGGCCGCCGCGCGACGGCTCAAGGCGCCGTTCCGGCCCGGCCGTCGTGACCCCGAGTCCGACGAGCCGGTCGCCTTCGCCGAAGATTCTCCCGCAACCCATGCCGCCCCCGCAGGCGAATCCCGCAGGTGGGAGGCGCCGTCCGAGGACGAGGTGGCGGAGGCCCGTGCGGCCGGTTCTCGCGACACCGCCACCCGTTCGGGTGACCGGCCGGAGCCCTCCGGGCCGTCCGGCGCAGACTATGCCGATTCTGACTCCGCGGCTGATTCCGGCCCGTCGCCGCTGCGATCCGATGAGGACGAGCAGGCGTGGCGTCCCGCCGCCCCGGTCGCCGCGGACCCGGCCGAGCAGGCCGACGAGTTCGCCGAACCGGACGACGACGATCCCGACGACGAGCCGCTGCCGCAGTCGGTGCGGCCGGCCGACGCGGTGCTTGTCGCGCGGTTCGACACCGAGGTGCTGGTGGTCGACGGGCGGCCCCGCTACCACATGGCTGACTGCCCGCACCTGGTCGGCCGGCTGACCGAGCCGCTGCCGGTGAACGAGGCGGTCGAGCTCGGCTTCAGCCCGTGCGGCCTGTGCCGGCCGGTGGACCGTCTCGTCGCGGCCGTGGCCCAGCAGCGTTGAGTGTGCCGTTTTGAGCGTGCAAGGCCGTGACCCGGCGGCCTCGAGCGGGGTGTCGGTGCCGGTCCGGGTGCGCCCGGGCGCCGGTCGGACCAGGGTCGGCGGCCGCTACGAGGGCCCGCACGGTCCCGCGTTGATCGTCGCGGTGGGTGCGCCGGCGGTCGACGGCAAGGCCACCGAGGCGGTTCGCAAGGCGCTCGCGGCGGCGCTGAAGCTGCGCCCGGCCGCGGTGGTCCTTCGGCTCGGGGCGACCAGCCGGGACAAGGTCTTCACGGTGACCGCCGCGGACCGGGAATGGGAGGCGCGGCTCACCGCACTCCGCGACGACGCAGCGTGACTATACGGTCACATTGGGGTTAGCTGTGTGGTTTGTGGATTTATGCCACTTCCCACGCTCGGCGCAGGTTGTCGGCTCCCGTCACCTTCCGTATCCTTGCCACCCTCACCGGGTGCGCGGCCGCTTTCCAGCCGCGCCGTTTGTGCAGGTGAGGGAAGATCGACGGCGGCCCGGGGATCACGGGCCGAGATCACCACAGACCAGAGGACACGACGGGCGGCCCGGCGGGCCGCCCGGCCGGTCCCGCACACCGCCGATCGCCGCGCCCCGCGCGGCCGAGGGAGCGACGATGGCCAAGGCAA
Source organism: Actinoplanes derwentensis (assembly GCF_900104725.1). Taxonomy (NCBI): domain Bacteria; kingdom Bacillati; phylum Actinomycetota; class Actinomycetes; order Micromonosporales; family Micromonosporaceae; genus Actinoplanes; species Actinoplanes derwentensis. The sequence goes on along the minus strand of NZ_LT629758.1, from coordinate 5,659,515 downwards.
CCGACATCCGGCCCGGGACGACTTCCGGCGGCTCCGCCGAGCGCGACCGCAGCACCGCGGAGACCGAGGAGATCCGCAAGGCTCTGGTCGCGCGGCTCGGCGAACTGCAGGCCGAGTACGATCAGGCGCTCAGTGAGATCACCGAGCTGCAGCGCGAGCGGGTCATCGACTCGGCCGGGGACGACCAGGTCGACACCGGGGCCAAGACGCTCGAGCGGGAGCAGGAGATCACGCTGGCCAACAACCTGCTCGAGCGGATCAACCAGGTCGAACACGCGATCGACCGGCTCGGCTCGGGCAACTACGGTTGGTGTGAGCGGTGCGGCAACCAGATCCCGGTCGAGCGACTGGCTGCCTTCCCGTCCGCCACCCTCTGTGTCAAGTGCAAGCAGTTGGAGGAGAGACGCTGAACGCCGACGAGAAGGCCGCCACGCGGTTCACACCCCGCGCGGTGGCCGTCCTGGCCGCGACCATGCTGGTCGCCGTGGCGGTCGACCAGTGGGTCAAGCACCTCTCCACCGAGAACCTGGTGCCCGGCGAGCCGGTCCGGATCCTCGGTGGCCTGGTCTACCTGTCGCTGCTGCGCAACAGCGGAGCCGCGTTCAGTCTCGGCAGTGACTACACCTGGATCTTCCCGCTGATCACCCTCGTGGTGGTCGGCGTGATCGGGTGGATGGCGACCCGGCTGCGCTCGCTGCCGTGGGGGCTGTCGCTCGGCCTGGTGCTGGGCGGTGCGATCGGCAACCTGATCGACCGGCTGTTCCGCGCGCCCGCCCCGTTCCACGGGCACGTGGTCGACATGATCAGCCTTTTCGGGCCCAACGCGGAGTACTTCGCGGTGTTCAACATCGCCGACAGCTGCCTGACCGTGGGGGTGGTGCTGGCGGTGCTTCTGGAGCTGACCGGCCGCCAGCGGGACGGCAGCAGAATCACCAAAGAGAAAGCCAAGGAGGAGACGGCATGAGTGGGCAGCGGTCCCTTCCGGTACCTGACGGACTTCACGGCATGCGGCTGGACCAGGCCGTCTCACGCCTGTTCGGGTTGTCCCGGACGGCCGCGGCCACCCTGGTCGAGGCCGGTGACGCGATGGTCGACGGCGTGGCCCGCCTCAAATCGGAGAAGGTCGTGGCCGGCTCCTGGCTGGAAGTGACCCTGCCGGCGCCGGTGGCCGCGCCCACGATGGTGGCCGAGCCGGTGCACGGCATGGGCATCATCTACAGCGACGACGACATCGTGGTGGTGGACAAGCCGGTCGGCGTGGCCGCCCACCCGAGCCCCGGCTGGACCGGCCCGACCGTGATCGGCGGGCTGGCCGCGATGGGGCAGAACGTGGCGACCAGCGGTGCGGCCGAGCGCCAGGGTGTCGTGCACCGGCTCGACGTCGGCACCACCGGCCTGATGGTGGTGGCCAAGAGCGAGATGGCGTACACGTTCCTGAAGCGGGCCTTCAAGGAGCGTGAGGTCGAGAAGCGCTATCACGCGGTGGTCCAGGGGCACCTGGATCCGCTGCGAGGCACCATCGACGCGCCGATCGATCGGCACCCGACGGCCGACTGGAAGTTCGCGGTGATGAACAGCGGCAAGCCGAGCGTCACCCACTACGACACGATCGAGGCGTTCCGCTCGGCCAGTCTGGTGGACGTGCAACTGGAGACCGGGCGGACGCACCAGATCCGGGTGCACATGTCGGCGATGCGGCACCCGTGCGTGGGCGACACCGCGTACGGCGCCGACCCGACCCTGGCCGCCCGGATCAAGCTGGACCGTCAGTGGCTGCACGCCCGCGAACTGGCGTTCCAACACCCCCGGACGCACGATGAGGTCCGGTTCGTCAGCGACTACCCTGACGACCTGGTTTACGCGCTGGACGTCCTCCAGGACGCCGGCTGACCGTCGGGAGTGACCCGTGGGCCCCGCGCACCGCATGCGGGCAGGCTTCGTCCGGTTCGGGGGCGGCTCGCTCCGGTTGCAGATCATGACCGGAGTGGCGCTGGCCGCTACCGTCGCGCTGGTCCTGGTGGTCTTCTGGGCCGACCGGGATCTACCGATCGGTGACGAGACGGGCGATCTGCTCCGGGTGGGCGTCGTCGAGGGCCAGTCGGTCGACAGGTACCTGCAGTCCTCCCAGCAGGAGCTGGCCCGGCTGGCCGACCCGTCGGGGCCGACCGCCGGGGAGACCTGGGCTCTGGTGGCCTTCCGCCGGTACACCCTGGCGGAGCGGCTGCCGGCACTGCTCGCGGGCAGTCAGGTGGCCCAGGTCTACACCCGGGTGCCGCTGCCGAACACCCGGACCGCGGTGACCCGGATCGCGGTCTACCAGCTGCCGGGCGACGTGACCGCGGGAATGGTCGCGGCGGCCCGGGACCGGGACCGGGAACGGGCCGACTATCTGCGGCTGAGCGCCGGGCTCACCGGCGGCGGGCGCAACGAGGCGCGGCTGCGGGCGGCCTACGACAGCGCGGCAGCGGTGGCCGCCGAGGAGGCGGCCGCCTACCGGGCCGGCTGTGAGTGCGTCTTCGCCGCGGTGGTACGCGCCACACCCGACGTTCTGGACGGGATCTCCGCCCGGCCCTGGGTGCGGGTGGTGGACCCGGCTCCGGAGGTACGGCAGCTGGACCGGACCGAATTCCGGCCCCCGCTTCCCGAGGACGTGGACGTCGTCTCGCCGGACCCGGCGTCGTCGGTCGTGCCATCCGGGGTGGTGAGCGTTGCCCCGGGCACCCCGGCACCGTTACCGTCGTCGATCGAGGCCGATGTGACATCTGCCTCACCAGATAATTCAGGCGCGAGGTCACCGGCTGCCGTACTCCCTTCCGGGGCCCGTGTTGCCGTACCCTCTGCAGCGGACGCGAGTCCTGCTCACGAGGGTGCGAGTGTGTCCCCAGCAGCATCCGGCGACGACGCCGGCCGTTGAATTCTCCGTCCACGCCGACGATCGGCCGGGTGCACCTGCCCGGTCAGGGTGCCGTCATGTGATCAAGAACGACCAGAGGATGGTCGCTGGGCAGGTGGCCCGAATAGGGTTCTCCTCCGTAGCCTGTCAAGGGCGAGCGAGACTTTCGCCGTGAGTGACATCGGGTAGGCGCAGAAAGGACGAGCCGTGGACGGGACCGAGACCGGCTGGGGCCGGCCTGCGGAACCAGCCCCGCGCTGGCGGGCGCTGCTCGACCGGGCCCGGCATGGTGCCCGCAGCGAGGAGCCCGAAGAGGCTCCGAAGCCGGCGGAGACGCCCCAACAGCAGCAGCAGTGGCAGCAACAACAGCAGCAGAGCCGTGGCTCGGCCCAGGTGGGCCGCCCGGTGAACCCGCTCGACCAGCGTCAGCCCCGGCCAGGCGGTTTCGGTGGCCGGGCCCCGGAGCCGCCGGCCGACCAGCGTGCCGTCCCGCAGCGGCCGATCAACCCGCTCGACCCGCGCTGGCAGAACCGCGCCGAACCGGAGCAGCCGCAGCACAGCTTCTTCGACCCGTCGCCGCGCGCCCCGCAACCCGCGCAGCCCCCGCAGCAGCCGCCGGCTCCGCAGCCTCAGCAGTACGGCGGCGCCGCCTACCCGCAGGCCCCGGCACCCCCTGCACCCCCGGCGCGGGAGTACCCGCCGAACGGCTACCAGCCGCAGCAGCCGCCGTCCAACGGCTACCCACCGCCGCCCGCCAACGGTTACGCGCAGCCGCCGCAGGCCTACGCGCCGCAACCCACGGCGTACCCGGCCGCCCCGGTGTCCCCGTCGATGCCGGCCCGGATGCCACCCCCGGCACCGCCCGCACCGCCGGCCCCGGTCTCTCTGGACCCGGCCCCGGCCACCACCGGCGCCCGCATCGAGTGGCGGCAGAGCCGCACCGAGGACGGCCTGGACCGGGCCGTCGCCCTCATGCGCCGCAAACTGGGCAAACCACGGGTGCTGGCGTTCGCCAACCCCAAGGGCGGCGTCCACAAGACCACCGCGACCGTGCTGGCCGCGGCGACCATAGGCAGCGTCCGCGGCCGCGGAGTGCTCGCCTGGGACGACAACGAGCTCCGCGGCACCCTCGGCCTACGGGCCGGCAGCGCGCGCCACGCCCGGACGATCAAGCACCTGCTGGCCGACCTGATGCGCATCGAGAGCCTGCACGGCGACGCGCTGCTGCAGGAACTGGACGCCTACCTGCGGCACGCCTCGGACGGCTCCTACGACGTGCTGGCCGGCGAGGAGAACCCGCGCTTCGCCCAGCGCCTCGACCAGGGCACCGTGCGACGGGTGATGGACCTGCTGCGCCGCACGCACGACGTGATCTGCGTCGACACCGGCAACAACGTGGAGAGCGTGAACTGGCAGACCGTGATGCGGTCCGCCGACCAGCTGGTGATCACCACCGTGCCCCGCGAGGACGCCGCGTTCACCGCGGACTGGATGCTCGACGTGCTCGAGGAGAGCGGCATGGGCGACATGGTGGCCAACGCCGTGACGTTGATCTCCTGCCCGTCTCCCGGGCACCTGCCGCTGCTCGGCGACTTCCAGAAGCACTTCGCCACCCGGACCAGGGCGGTCGCCGTGGTGCCGTACGACCCGGCGCTCGAAGTGGGCTCCTCGATCGAGTACGGCGACCTCCAACAGGAGACCCGGCAGGCCTGGCTCCGCGCGGCGTCGGTGATGCTGGAGCCCTTCGCGGAGTAGGTTCGGTCGGGCTAGGCTTCACGGCGCCGTCAACGCCAAGAGGGGGTCCGGGTGTCTGACTCGTTTGTGCACCTACATGTGCACACAGAGTATTCAATGCTCGACGGGGCGGCCCGGATCAAAGAACTTCTCGCGGAGGCGAAACGGCTCGGCATGCCCGCCGCCGCGATCACCGACCACGGCAACATGCACGGGGCGTTCGACTTCTACACCCAGGCCAAAGCCGCCGGTGTGATCCCGGTCATCGGAGTCGAGGCGTACGTCGCGCCCGAGTCACGCCTCGACAAGAAGCGCATCAAATGGGGCCGCCCGGAACAGAAGTCAGACGACGTCTCCGGTAACGGTGCGTACACGCACATGACCATGTGGGCACGTAACGCGGTCGGTCTGAAGAACCTGTTCCGGCTCAACTCGCGCGGCTCCATCGAAGGCCAACTCGGCAAGTACCCGAGGATGGACTTCGACATCATCGCGGAACACGCCGAAGGGATCATGGGCACCACCGGCTGCCCGTCCGGCATCGTGCAGACCCGGCTGCGCCTCGGGCACTTCGACGAGGCCCTCAAGTCGGCCGCGAAATACCAGGAGGCGCTCGGTAAGGAGCACTACTTCCTGGAGATCATGGACCACGGCCTGTCGATCGAGAAGCGGGTCCGCGACGGCCTGCTGGAGATCGGTAGGAAACTCAACATCCCGCCGCTGGTCACCAACGACTCGCACTACGTGCACGAGGAACAGTCCGCGGCCCACGACGTGCTGCTGTGCGTCCAGACCGGCAGCAACGTCGCCGACCCCAACCGGTTCCGCTTCGACGGCTCCGGCTACTTCGTGAAATCGGCCGACCAGATGCGCGCCGTCGACTCCTCCGAAGCCTGGCAGGACGGCTGCCGCAACACCCTGCTGGTCGCCGAGAAAGTGAACACCGACGGGATGTTCACCTTCAAGAACCTGATGCCCCGGTTCCCCATCCCGGACGGCTACACCGAGGAGGAGTTCTTCCGGCACGAGGCCTTCGAAGGCCTGCGCCGGCGCTTCCCGGACGGCATCCCGGAGACACACGTCAAACAGGCCGAATACGAACTGGGCGTCATCATCTCGATGGGCTTCCCGGCGTACTTCCTGGTGGTCGCCGACTTCATCCAGTGGGCGAAGGACAACGGCATCGCGGTCGGTCCCGGCCGTGGCTCGGCGGCCGGCTCGCTGATCGCCTACGCGATGGCCATCACCGACCTAGACCCGATCCAGCACGGCCTGATCTTCGAACGGTTCCTCAACCCCGAGCGCATCTCGATGCCCGACGTCGACATCGACTTCGACGACCGGCGCCGCGCCGAAGTCATCCGCTACGTCACCGAGAAATGGGGCGACGACAAGGTCGCCCAGATCGCCACGTTCGGCACGATCAAGGCCAAGGCCGCGATCAAGGACTCTGCCCGGGTCCTCGGCTATCCGTACTCGGTCGGCGACCAGATCACCAAGGCGATGCCGCCGGACGTGATGGGCAAGGGCATCACCCTCGGTGGCATCTTCAACAAGGACGACAAGCGGTACAACGAGGCCGGTGAGGTCCGGTCGCTGTACGAGCAGAACCCGGACGTCAAGAAGGTCATCGACACCGCCCGCGGCATCGAGGGCCTGATCCGGCAGACCGGCGTGCACGCCGCCGGCGTCATCATGTCCGCCGAGCCGATCATCGACCACATCCCGCTCATGCGCCGGGCCAGCGACGGCGTGATCATCACGCAGTTCGACTACCCGACCTGCGAGACGCTCGGCCTGCTGAAGATGGACTTCCTCGGCCTGCGCAACCTGACGATCCTGGACGACGCGAACCGCAACGTCGAGATCAACCACGGCGCGAAACTCGACCTGCTGTCGCTACCGCTGGACGACCCGAAAGCGTACGAACTGCTGTCCCGCGGCGACACCCTGGGCGTGTTCCAGCTCGACGGCGGACCGATGCGCTCGCTGCTGCGCCTGATGAAACCGGACAACTTCGAGGACATCTCCGCCGTCCTGGCGCTCTACCGTCCCGGCCCGATGGGCGTCGACTCGCACACCAACTACGCGCTCCGCAAGAACAAGCTCCAGGAGATCACCCCGATCCACCCGGAGCTGGAAGAGCCGCTGCGCGAGATCCTCGAACCCACGTACGGCCTGATCGTCTATCAAGAGCAGGTGCAGCGCGCCGCGCAGATCCTCGCCGGCTACAGCCTCGGCCAGGCCGACCTGCTGCGCCGCGCGATGGGTAAGAAGAAGAAAGAGATCCTGGACAAGGAGTTCATCCCCTTCCGCGACGGCTGCCGGGAGAACGGCTACGGCGACGAGGCCATCCAGGCAGTGTGGGACGTGCTGGTGCCGTTCGCCGGCTACGCGTTCAACAAGGCGCACTCCGCGGCGTACGGCCTGGTGTCGTTCTGGACCGCCTATCTGAAGGCGCACTACCCGGCGGAATACATGGCCGGTCTGCTCACCAGTGTCGGCGACGACAAGGACAAGATGGCCATGTACCTGGCGGAATGCCGCCGGATGGGCATCCAGGTGCTGCCGCCGGACGTGAACCAGTCCGCCGGGCCGTTCACCCCGGTCGGCAAGAACATCCGGTTCGGTCTGGGCGCCGTCCGGAACGTCGGCGGCAACGTGGTCGAAGCCGTCGTGCGATGCCGCAAGGAAAAGGGCGACTACAACGACTTCTACAACTTCCTGTCCAAGGTCGACGCGGTGGCCTGCAACAAGAGGACGATCGAGTCGCTGATCAAGGCGGGCGCGTTCGACTCGATGGGGCACAGCCGCAAGAGCCTGCTCGCGGTGCACGCCGAGGCGATCGACGCGTACGCCGACGTCAAACGCAACGAGGCGGCCGGCCAGTTCGACCTGTTCGGGGCGTTCGGCGACGACGACGGCAGCGGCAGCGGCTCGGCCGCGGTCACCATGCCGACGATCGGCGACAGCGAGTGGGACAAGCGCGACAAACTGGCCTTCGAGCGGGAGATGCTCGGCCTCTACGTCTCCGACCACCCGCTCGCCGGTCTCGAAGCGATGCTGGCCAACGCGGCCGACACCTCGATCGCCGCCCTCAACGAGGAGGGCTCCGTCCCGGACGGCGCGGTCGTCACCCTCGCCGGCATCCTCACCGGAGTCCAGCGGCGAATCACCAAACAGGGCAAGTCGTGGGCCTCGGCCACACTGGAAGACCTGGCCGGCGGTGTCGAGGCGCTCTTCTTCCCGAACACGTACGAGCTGGTCGGCCAGTACATCGCCGAGGACGCGATCGTGGTCGTCAAAGGCCGGATCGACAGGCGCGACGATCAGGCCCGGATCATGGCGATGGACATGTCCATCCCGGAGATCTCCCACAACTCGGACAACAAGCCGGTCACCCTGACCATGCCGATCACCAAGTGCACACCGCCGATGGTCGGCCAGCTCAAGGAGATCCTGGTCAGCCACCCGGGCGAGACCGAAGTGCACGTCCACCTGCAGAACGGCAAACGGACCACGATCATGCGGCTCGGCGCCTTCCGGGTGGCGGCGACGCCGGCTCTGCGCGCCGACCTCAAGATGATCCTCGGCCCGTCGGCCGTCGCCTGACGGTGCGGGCCGATCTGGAAGGATCGCAGCGTGTCTTACCCGAATGAGCAGCCGTCCGGGCCGGAGACATCGGCCATGCCGGTGGGGCCGTCGTTTCCGGTGGGGTCGGGGTCTACCGTGGGGTCGGAGTATCCGGTGCCCGAGTCTTCGGCGGGCGGGCCGTTCTTCGGCGCTGGGCCGGAATGGCAGCGGTGGTTCCGGCTGCATCAGGGCAGCCGGCGGCCGTGGCGGCGCAGCCTGAGCGTGGGACTCGGCGTCGCCGCCGTGATCTCGGTGCTCGGCGTGCTGTTCGGGCTCCTCTGGGCGTGGCTGGCACCGGGTGTTCCCGTGGTCGACGCCGGAACGTCCGGGACACTGGTCACCGACCCCTCCCCGGAGCAGTACATCGCCGCCGACGGCTGGTTCACCCTGCTCGGGCTCGGCTTCGGACTGATCGTGACGATCGGGTCGTGGCTGCTGCTGCGCCGTGATCGGGGGCCGTTCCTGCTGCTCGGCGTCGTCGGTGGGACGTTACTGGCCGGGCGCTGGGTGGCGCCGATGGCCGGGGAATACCTTGGGCGGGACGCCTACGACCAGTGGCGGGCCACGGCGGTGCAGGGCTCGACATATCTGGCGCCGCCGGAGTTGCAGGCGCTCGGGCCGAAACTGGTGCCGGCTTTCGTGGCGGCGATCGTGCTGACTCTGCTGGCGGGCTGGTCCAACGATCCCGATCTGGATCTGCCGGGCGCGTTTCCGGGTTACGGGGCCAACCATCCGGCCTACGAGGACCCGTCCGAGCGGGAGACGACCATTCCGGACCAGCAGCGGTACGGGGGACCGGTCACGTTCGGACCCGAGTCCGCCGAACCGGCCGGATTCCGGGACGGTCCGGGCATGCCGATCAATTCACCGGATGCGCGAGGGCTTCCCGACAGCCCCAAGCCCGACGACCGCTGACAAGCCCCGCCCACCCAACCCGCCCGCCACCCCCTTATTTTTTCGGCTAGCCGTAGCTCAGACATGTTTCGACTGGGACATTCTTCGGCTAGCCGTAGCTCAGGCAGGTTCTGGCTATGTCATTCCATGGCTGAGCTACGGCTGAGCGACCCGAGCCGTACGTCAGGCATGGAATGACTACCGCAGAACCTGTCTGAGCTACGGCTAGCCGAAAGAAAGAGGGGTTTGGGGTTGGGGAGTGGGGCGGCTAGTTCGGGCTTGCCGGTCTGGCCAGGTCGGCCAACGGGACCGGGACCGCACGCACCTTGGCCAACAAGCCGACCTCACGGTTCAGCAGCCGTAGCTCGGCCCGTAACCGGTCCGCCGTGTCAGGTGCGGCCAGCAACATCTGCCGCTCCTCGACGGTGAGCTGGGCAGTGGCCGCGACCAGATGGGACAGGACGGTCGGGTCGTCGGGCACCTGGTCGAGGCCTTCACTGTTGGGGCGCAGCAGCTCCAGGTAGACCCGGAACGCGGTGAGCACCCGCGGAGCGAAGAGCTGCGCGGCTGGGCTGGGCTCGTCCTCCTCGGGAAGCCACTCGACACGAGCCGTCAGGTAGGGCTCGGCGCCCTGCTCGACGCTCAGCACCCGGAAACGGCGGCGGCCGACGGTCATGATGTCGAAGCGGCCGTCCGGCAACTCGGTGACGTGCCGCAACTCGGCAGTGCAGCCCACTTCGTAGAGATCGTCGGCGCCGATCGGGGGCGCGGTAACGGCGGTGTCCTCGCCGGGGTCGGGGGTGACCTCGCTGCCGTGCCGAAAGGTGACCACGCCGAACTCGTGCGGTGTCTCCTCCGACTTGGCCACCAGCTCGCGGACGAGGGCGCGGTAACGCTCCTCGAAAATGTGCAAGGGCAGCACCAGACCTGGGAAGAGCACCGTGCTCAGCGGGAAGACCGGCAGCCGATCGCTCACGCGTTCAGCCTAGTCCGCTGCCGACCATGGTCAACCCGCCGTGAGGACGAAGCCGGTATTCCGGTCGCTGCGTAACGCCGATGATCGATGTCGTGCGCGGATGGCTTCGAACTTCGGCTGTCCGGGATTCGGCTCGCTCGATCAGGACGGGCTGAACACGCTGCTCGGCCGGGTCATGCCGGCCACCGAGGTCGTCGGCACGGCCGAGGGGATCACGATCGGCCCGTCCGGGGTGCGGCTGGTGTTCGGCCTGCGTGACGACAGGGTGATGACTTCGTCGAGAACGGCTGGCCGTGGCCGGAGCTGAGCCGGGCACGTTCGATCAGGTCGATGGCGACCCGATCGCGCTGCTCAACGGCGCGGTCCTGATCGCGGAGCGCCGGACGGTGGCGGCGCCCGGCGGGGAGTTCTCGGTGGCCCGGGTCCGCATTGCCGGTTTCGAGGCGGACGTCTGCCTACCCGGAGACCTGCCCACTCCCGTACCGGGAAAGGTGATCGGTGGCACCGTCTACCTGCCGTTCGTGTCCGCACCGAAACCGAAGCGCCGGTGGTGGCCTTTATCGGAACGTCTCGGATGAGAACCTGTCCCACGGCTCGGGCCAGGAGAGTCGTGTGGAAAACCCGCTTCCGTGGCGGCTTAGACTGGGCCACGTGCTGAATCGGATCGACCTGCGCGGCTCCCGGCGGGACCCGCGCGGACTGCTGCCCCGTGCCCAGCTCGACGTCTCTGTGGCCGTCGAGAGGATTCGCCCGCTTGTCGAGGCGGTCCATGAGCATGGGTTCAGTGCGATCCGGGAGGCGACCGAGAAGTTCGACGGCGTCACCCTGGAGCGCCTGCGTGTGCCGGCCGAGGCGATCGCCGCGGCTGCCGACGTGCTGGAGCCCGAGGTGCGGGCCGCCCTGCTCGAGGTGATCAAACGGGCTCGTAAGGTGCACGCCGACCAGCGCCGTACCGACACGACCACGCAGGTGGTCGACGGGGGCACGGTCACCGAGCGCTGGGTGCCGGTGCGCCGGGTCGGTCTCTACGTGCCCGGTGGCCTGGCCGTCTACCCGTCGACCGTGGTGATGAACGTGGTGCCCGCCCAGGAGGCCGGTGTCGAGGGTCTGGTGGTGACGTCGCCGCCGCAGATCGCCAACAACGGTCTGCCGGACTCGCGGGTCCTGGCGGCGTGCGCGCTGCTCGGGGTGACCGAGGTCTACGCGGTCGGTGGCGCGCAGGCGATCGCGATGCTGGGTTACGGCGCGGACGGTGTGGACGAGGCCGACCGGTGTGAGCCGGTCGATGTGATCACCGGGCCGGGCAACATCTGGGTGACCGCCGCGAAGCGGATCCTGCAGGGCCGGGTCGGGATCGACGCGGAGGCCGGCCCGACCGAGATCGCGATCCTGGCCGACGAGACCGCCGATCCGCGGCATGTCGCCGCCGACCTGATCAGTCAGGCCGAGCACGACCCGCTCGCCGCGAGTGTGCTGGTCACGGACTCTCCGGCGCTGGCCGACGCGGTCGAGGCCGAGTTGGAGATCCAGATCAAGACCACCAAGCACGACCAGCGGGTACGGACCGCGCTCACCGGCGAGCAGTCCGGTGTGGTGCTGGTCGACGACTTGGAGCAGGGTCTTCGGGTGGTCGACGAGTACGCTGCGGAGCACCTGGAGATCCAGACCCGGGACGCGCGCGAGTGGGCCATGCGGGTCCGTAACGCGGGTGCGATCTTCGTGGGCGCGTGGGCGCCGGTGTCGCTCGGTGACTACGCGGCCGGTTCCAATCACGTGTTGCCGACCGGGGGCTGCGCGCGGCACTCGTCGGGGCTGTCGGTGCAGTCGTTCCTACGGGGCATCCACGTCGTGGAGTACACGGAGGAGGCTCTGCGTGATGTCGCCGGGCACGTGGTGGCGCTCGCGAACGCGGAGGATCTGCCGGCCCACGGTGACGCGGTGAAGGTCCGGTTCTCATGACCACCATCGACGATCTGCCGATCCGGGACGACCTGCGTGGCCAGACCCCGTATGGGGCGCCGCAGCTCGACGTCGCCGTCCGGTTGAACACGAACGAGCATGCTTTCGCGGTTCCGCGGCCGGTGATCGAGGCAATGCGTAAGACGCTCGACGCCGAGCTGGCCGACCTCAACCGGTACCCGGACCGGGACGCCGTGGCGTTGCGCTCCGACCTGGCCGGCTATCTCGGTCACGATCTGTCCTACCGGCAGGTGTGGGCCGCGAACGGGTCCAACGAGGTTCAGCAGCAGCTGCTGCAGGCGTTCGGTGGGCCGGGCCGGACCGCGCTCGGGTTCGGCCCGTCCTATTCGATGCATCCGCTGCTCGCAGCGGGTACCGGCACTCGCTGGATCGGTTCGCTGCGCGATCCCGATTTCGGGTTGCGGGCGGACGCGGCGGTCGCTGAGATCCACCGGCACGACCCGGACCTGGTGTTCCTCTGTTCGCCGAACAACCCGACCGGCACCGCCTTGGATCCCGCGGTGGTCGACGCGGTGCTCGGGGCGGCGCGGGGCATGGTGCTGGTCGACGAGGCCTATTTCGAGTACGCCCGGGGCGGCACCCGCAGCGCGATCGAGTTGCTGCCGGAGCACCCGCGCCTGGTGGTGACCCGGACGATGAGTAAGGCGTTCGGGTTCGCCGGTGGGCGGCTGGGCTATTTCGCGGCCGATCCGGCGGTGGTCGACGCGGTGCAGTTGGTGCGCCTGCCGTACCACTTGAGTGCCTTGACGCAGGCCGCTGCCCGGGCCGCCGTGTCGCAGAGTGCCGCGCTGCTGGCCACGGTGGAGCAGATCAAGGTCCAGCGGGATCGGATCGTCTCCACCTTGAGGGGCCGGGGCGTCACCACCGCGGACAGCGACGCCAACTTCGTGCTGTTCCGCACCGGCGATGATCAGAAGGCCGCCTGGCAGGCCTTCCTGGACCGGGGTGTGCTGATCCGGGACGTGGGCCTGGCCGGCTGGCTGCGAGTCACCGCCGGTATCGAATCTGAGACCACCGCTTTTCTGAACGCCGCCGAGGAGATCCTGTGAGCCGCATCGGCCGCATCGACCGTGTGACGAACGAGACCAAGGTGCTCGTCGAGATCGATCTCGACGGCACCGGCAAGGGTGACCTGCACACCGGGGTCGGCTTCTACGACCACATGCTCAACCAGATCGCCAAGCACGGCGGGTTCGACCTGACCGTGCGTACCGAGGGTGATCTGGAGATCGACTCGCACCACACCATCGAGGACACCGCGATCGCGCTCGGTGAGGCGTTCGCGCAGGCGCTCGGCGACAAGCGGGGCATCCGGCGGTACGGTTCGGCCACCATTCCGATGGACGAGGTCCTGGTGCGGGCGGCCGTGGATCTGTCCGGCCGGGCCTATGTGGTGCACGACGAGCCGCTGCTGGTGCCGTACATCGGCCCGGTCTACGCGACGAGCATGACCCGGCACATCTTCGAGGCGTTCGGTCACGCGGCGAAGGTGACCCTGCACGTGGACGTGCTGCGTGCCTGCCGCCCGGGTGGTCACCCGGACGCGCACCACGTGGTGGAGGCCCAGTTCAAGGCCTTCTCCCGGGCGCTGCGTGAGGCTGTCGAGATCGACGCCCGCAACGCCGGTGCGCTGCCGTCCACCAAGGGGATGCTGTGATCGCCACGCTGTTGTTCGGGCTGGCCGGTCTGCTGATCGGTGGTGTGATCCAGCTCGTCAAGTCGGGCGCGACCAGGTTCAGCGTCGGGGTCACCGCGGTGCTCGCGCTGCTGGCCACCGCGGGCGGGTTCGCCTGGTGGCCGTCGGGGGAGGCGTGATGAACGTCGTCATCCTGGACTACGGTTCCGGGAACCTGCGGTCGGCTGAGCGGGCCGTCGCCCGGACCGGGGCAGAGGTCACCGTCACCAGCGATCTGAACCTCGCCGCCGAGGCGGACGGTCTGGTGGTGCCGGGTGTCGGGGCCTACGCCGCGTGCATGGCCGGGATCGAGGCGCTGAACGCGGGACCGGTCATCGCCGCCCGGGTCGCCGCCGGGAAGCCGGTGCTCGGCATCTGTGTGGGTATGCAGATCCTGTTCGAGTCGGGAGTGGAGCACGGCGTGGAGACCAAGGGGCTGGGGCTGCTGCCCGGTTCGGTGACCAGGCTCGCCGCCGAGCGGATCCCGCACATGGGGTGGAACACGGTGGCCGTGCCCGAGGGGTCGACGCTGCTGGCCGGGCTCGACGCGGAGGCCCGGTTCTACTTCGTCCACTCGTACGCCGCGCAAGATCTTGATCTGCTGAGTGACGCCCTGGTGACGACCGCGAGCCACGATCTGCCGTTCGCCGCCGTGGTGGAGGCCGGTGCCTTGAGCGCCGCGCAGTTCCACCCGGAGAAGTCGGCGGACTCCGGGTTCGCGCTGCTCGGCAACTGGGTCGCGACTCTCGCGTTCGCTTAGACAAGGACCGAGAGTGAGTAAAGAACGTGCCAGACGGCGGGCCGAGCGGACCGCCGTTCTGGAGAAGGAGAAAGCGGTCCGGGCCCGCCGAGTGGCCCGCCGTTCGTTCGTCACGAAAGCGACGAGAAGCCTGAAGCCGCGGTTCGGGCGCGACGGCCGGATCTATCACCGCAGTCTGCGGCAACGGATCGGCATCGTGGCCGTCACCGTGATCGCCCTCGTCGCGATCTGGTCGCTCATCCCGGAACTCGCGCTCCGCATCATCCTGACCGCCATCATCGTCCTCGCTGTGCCGGCCCTCGTAGTCGTGGTGCTCGGCCGTCGTGCCTCTTAAGGGAGAAAGATGACCCTGCAACTGCTGCCCGCCGTCGACGTCGCCGACGGCCAGGCCGTGCGCCTGGTCCAGGGTGCCGCCGGTTCGGAGACCGCCTACGGCGACCCTCTCGATGCCGCGCTGGCCTGGCAGAACGACGGCGCCGAGTGGATCCACCTGGTCGACCTGGACGCCGCGTTCGGCAAGGGTTCGAACGCCGAACTGCTCGCCGAGGTGGTGCGCCGCCTGGACGTGAAGGTGGAACTGTCCGGCGGCATCCGTGACGACGAGTCGCTGACCCGCGCGCTGGCCACCGGCGCCCACCGGGTCAACATCGGCACCGCCGCGCTGGAGGACCCGCAATGGTGTGACCGGATCTGTGGTGAGTACGGCGACCGGGTCGCCATCGGCCTGGACGTGCGTGGCCGCACCCTGTCGGCGCGGGGCTGGACCCGGGACGGCGGCGACCTGTACGAGGTGCTGACCCGTCTCGACAAGGCGGGCGCGTCGCGTTACGTGGTCACCGACATCACCAAGGACGGCACCATGCGCGGGCCGAACCTGGACCTGCTGCGTGAGGTGTGTGCGGCCACCGACAAGCCGGTGATCGCCAGCGGTGGTGTCTCCACCCTGGACGACCTGCGGGCTCTGGCCACGCTGGAGCCGATCGGGGTGGAGGGTGTGATCGCGGGCAAGGCGCTGTACGCGGGCGCGTTCACCGTACGAGAAGCTCTTGCCGTTCTCGGTTGATCTTCCAAGCTTCGCGTAGTGCCTGCTCGGCGGCCCGGATCGCGGGCCGGGCCGCTGAGGAGTCACGCCAGGCGAGCACCACCCGGCGGGTCGGTGTTGGATTTATCCGGACAAGGCGTGTCCCCGACGGGAGATTGCCGCGAGCCAGCCGGGGGATCAGCCCGACACCCAGCCCGGCCGCGATCAGCGTGAGCTGAGTCTCGAATTCGCCCACCTGGAAGTCCGGCACCACCCCCGGCAGGCTGCGGATCAGGTACTCGTAACAGACGTCACCCGCTCGGACGCCGATCCACCGCTCATGCCGGGCGTCCTCCAAGGTCGCTTCGCCGACGAGACGATGATCGTGAGGAACCACCAGATCCGCGTGATCCTCGCCGATCTGAACTTTCACTATGAAATCCGGATAACGCAGCGCCACCTCGGGCCAATCGTCCAGCACCGCCAGATCCGCGTGCCCGCGCCGGAGCAGTTCCAGGCCTTCATGCGGATTGACCTCGATCAGCCCGGTGGTCAGCTGCGGATGATCGGTGGCAAGACGGCGCAGCGCGTGCGGCATCAACGCCCGGCAGGCGGTCGCGAACGCGGTCATGGTGAGCCGCCCGGTGACCGTGTCCCGATGCGCGGCCAGCGCGGTCTCCGCCTCGTCGAGGCTGGTCAGCACC
The DNA here is from genome assembly GCF_900104725.1 of Actinoplanes derwentensis. Taxonomy (NCBI): domain Bacteria; kingdom Bacillati; phylum Actinomycetota; class Actinomycetes; order Micromonosporales; family Micromonosporaceae; genus Actinoplanes; species Actinoplanes derwentensis. The sequence goes on along the minus strand of NZ_LT629758.1, from coordinate 5,643,245 downwards.
CGTTCAGCGTGGCCGGCGAGCATCCGGCCGGCCGCGGTGAGACGCAGCCGGCGGCCGTCTTTCTCGACCAGGACGGTGCCGGTCTCCCGCTCCAGTTTGCCGATCTGCTGGGAGACCGCAGACGGTGTGCAGTGCAGGGCCTGCCCGGCGGCCAGGACCGTGCCGTAACTGGCCACCGCGTGCAGGGCCCGTAGTCTCCCCACGTCAATCATGTAGCGATGCTACATCGTGGGTGTAGGACATTTCGCTGGTGCTTAACGGTCTGGCTGGGCGAGGCTGAGTCCATGAGACCGCGTGACCTCGCCATCGCCGTCGCCGTGGCAGCCGCCTGGGGATTCAACTTCGTCGCCATCGACGCCGGGCTGCGGCACTTCCCGCCACTGCTCTTCTCCGCGCTGCGGTTCACCCTCGCCGCCGTACCGGCGCTGTTGTTCGTCGGCCGTCCCCAGGTCGCGTGGAAGTGGCTGATCACCGTCGCCCTGGTTCTCGGCGTGGCCAAGTTCAGCCTGCTCTTCATCGGAATGCACGCCGGAATGCCGGCCGGGCTCAGTTCCCTGGTCCTGCAGAGCCAGGCGATCTTCACGATGCTGTTCGCGGTCCTGTTCCTGCGGGAGCGGCCCCGGCCCGTACAGATCGCCGGTCTCGCCGTGGCCCTCGGCGGCATCGCACTGGTCGCCACCCGGATGACCGCGAACCTGCCCGCGTTCGCGCTGGTGGTCGGCGCGGCGGCCTGCTGGGGAGTCGCCAACATCGCCACCCGCAAGGCCGCCCCGCCGGACTCGCTGCGTTTCATGGTCTGGGTCAGTGCCCTCGCGGCCGGCCCGCTGCTGATCCTCACGCTGATCGTCGACGGCCCCGCCGCCGACCTCGCCGCCCTGCAAGCCGTCGACACCGAGGCGATCCTCGCGCTGCTCTACATCGCACTGATCTCGACTCTCGCCGGCTTCGCCGGATGGGGATTCCTGCTGCGGCGGTACGGTGCGGCCACGGTCGCGCCGTTCTCCATGCTGGTCCCGTTCTTCGGCATGGCCTCGGCCGCGGTGTTCCTGGGCGAACGAGTGCACACCGTCGACGTGATCGGCGGTTCGCTGGTCGTCGGCGGTGTGCTTCTGGGACTGGTCAGGGCCCGTCCCGCCGTGCTGGTTAGGGTTGAGGCATGACGGTCGCGGTGCGTGTGATCCCCTGCCTGGACGTGGACGCCGGACGGGTGGTGAAAGGTGTCAACTTCGTCGACCTGCGGGACGCGGGCGACCCGGTCGAGCTGGCCGCGGCCTACGACGCCGCCGGTGCCGACGAGCTGACGTTCCTCGACGTGACCGCCTCCTCCGACGACCGCGGCACGATGCTGGACGTGGTCCGGCGTACCGCGGAGACGGTCTTCATCCCGCTCACCGTCGGCGGCGGCGTTCGCTCCCCGGAGAACGTGGACGTCCTGCTGCGGGCCGGCGCCGACAAGGTCGGTGTCAACACGGCGGCCATCGCCCGTCCGGAACTGATCAGCGAGATCGCCGAGCGGTTCGGCAATCAGGTGCTGGTGCTGTCACTGGACGTGCGGCGTTCAGCCGGCCAGCCCAGCGGCTGGGAGGTCACCACCCACGGCGGCCGCCGCAGTGCCGGGCTGGACGCGATCGAGTGGGCGGCCCGGGTGGCCGAGCTGGGCGCCGGCGAGATCCTGCTGAACTCGATGGACGCCGACGGCACCAAAGCCGGTTTCGACCTGTCCCTGATCCGCGCGGTTCGCGCCGTCGTCGACATCCCGGTCATCGCCAGCGGCGGCGCCGGCCAGGTCGACCACTTCCCGCCGGCGGTCGAGGCGGGCGCCGACGCGGTCCTGGCCGCCAGCGTCTTCCACTTCGGCGACCTGACCATCGGCGAGGTCAAGGACAGCCTCCGCCGCGCCGGCCAGCCGGTGCGCTAGCGGCCGTCGGCCAGCCGCAGGCTGTACTCACGGACCGCTGAGTTGTACGCCTGCTCGTCCAGGTCCCAGTCGGTGTAACCCGGCTCGGACACCCGGTTGAGCTGAGTCTGCAAGGTCATCACCGCGGACGAGAGGCCGCTGAACGGGCGGGTCCGCCACAACTGCTCACCGGGCGGGGCCACCTGGATCAGGTCGTCGTCCACGGTGATCAGGCCGGCGCCGGCCAGGCGGCGCACCGACTCCTCGAGGTCCTCGCGGGCCGGGACGCTGTGGTGCAGGAAGTCAGCTGCCGCTATCACGTCGGCCAGGGCCGCCCCGGTCGCCGGCAGTGCGGCGTGCAGCGCCCGATCGCGCTCCAGGCGCTCGGCGATGACCGCGGAGACGAAGATCCAAGCGTCGTTCCAGTTCCAGCCACCGGCCCCCATGCCGCAATGATGCCGTGCGTTTACCTCACCGGGAAGCGAATGTGTCCGGAAGATCACTGCGGGCCGGTTCCGGCACGGTCAACCGGGGCAGGAAGAGGTGCACCAGTGGGCCGATGGCCACCGCGTACACGATGGTCCCCGCCCCGACCGTGCCGCCCAGAAGGAAACCCACACCCAGCACGAACAGTTCGATGCCGGTGCGGATGACCCGGATCGACACCTTCGGGAACCGGCCGGCCAGCCCCGTCATCAGCCCGTCGCGCGGTCCCGGGCCCATCCGGCTGCCGATGTAGAGGCCGGTCGCGAACCCGTTCAGCAGGATCCCGCCGACCAGATAGCCGACCTTCGCCGGAATGGACTCCCCGGCCGGCAGCAGCGCGAGCGCGGCGTCCGCGGCGAACCCGATGATGAACAGATTGGCCACCGTGCCGACGCCCGGCTTCTGCCGTAGCGGGATCCAGAGCAACAGCACCGGCACACCGGCCAGCAACACGATCCAGCCGAAACTGATCCCGGTCACCTCGGAGAGTCCCTGGTGGAAGACGTCCCACGGGTTGAGACCGAGCCCCGACTCGACCATCAGGGCCATGCTCGCGCCGTACAGGACGAGTCCCACAAGTAGTTGGACCACGCGACGAAACAGGTTCATGCTTGCCACTCTTGAGGCCAATCCGTGGATGTTAAAGTGCCAATCGCCTGGAGGTGGCTATGACGACGTCGGTGCGTGGAGAGCAATTGGCCCGGTTGCTGGGTCGGTGGCACGCGTTGCCCGGCCGCCGGCGCAGCCCCGACTACGCCGCTCTCGCCGCTGCCGTCCGTGGCCTGCTGACCGACGGCCGGCTCGCTCTCGGTGTGCGCCTGCCCGCCGAACGGGAACTCGCCGAAGCCCTCGTGATCAGCCGCACCACCATCTCCGCCGCCTACCGGGCGCTGCGGGAGACCGGCCACCTGACCAGCCGCCGCGGCGCCGGCAGCTGGACCACGCTGCCGCACGGTCACCGGGTCGCCTCGTCCGGCCTGTGGACCGCCGACGACGACATCGAGTTCGACCTGGGGGTGGCAGCGTCCGCGGCCCCCGTGGAACTGGTGCCGGCCGCCCGCGCCGCCGCCGACGACCTGCCCCGCTACCTGGGCAGCGCCGGTTACCACCCGACCGGCTTGTCCGAGTTGCGGGTCGCTGTCGCCGAGGCGTACACCGCCCGCGGCGTGCCCACCTCATGCGAGCAGATCCTCATCACCAGCGGCACCCAGCAGGCCCTCGACCTGGTGCTGCGACTGTCGGTCCCGGCTGGCGCGCCGGTCCTGGTGGAGACACCCACCTACCCCAACGCGCTGGCCGCGCTCGCGGCCCGCCGCGCCCGGATCAGCACCAACGGCCTCGACATCGAATCCGGCTGGGACGCCGACATGCTCCTCGGTGCACTGCGCCAGACCAGGCCACGGCTCGCCTACCTGATCCCCGAGTTCCACAACCCGACCGGCCACCTGATGCCCGCCGACCTGCGCGAACGCCTGGTAGCCACCGCCCATTCCACCGGCACCGAACTGATCGTCGACGAATCCTTCGTGGAACTACCCCTGGACGGCCAGCCGATGCCCCCACCGGTAGCCGTCTTCGACCGCCATTCCCGGGTGACCTCGATCGGCGGCATGAGCAAGCCCTACTGGGGCGGCCTGCGCATCGGCTGGGTCCGAGCCTCCGCCCCCTTGGTCCAGCGCCTGGCCGCCATCCGAGTCGGTGTGGACATGTCCAGCCCCGTCCTGGAACAGCTGGTGGCCGTCCACCTGCTCCGCCAGTCCACCGAAATAGTCGCGGCCCGCCGCGCCCAACTACGTTTCCGCCGGGACGCTCTGGTCGAAGAGCTACGCACCCGACTCCCCGAATGGCGCTTCGTAATCCCCAGCGGCGGCGTCACCATCTGGGCTGAGTTGGACGGCCCCATCTCCAGCGCCCTGTCCCGAGCCGCCGAAGACGTAGGCGTCCGCCTGGCCCCCGGCCCCCGCTTCGGCTTGGACGGCACTCTGGAACGCTTCCTGCGCCTCCCGTTCACCCTCCCCGCCGACGATTTGACCGAGGCAGTCCGCCGCATAGCCTCAGTCCGCCACGACCTGGACCACACCCCCCGCCCGACCTGGCGCACCCCCGCAGTAATCGCCTGAACCAGACAAACCCCCAACCCAAACCGGTTTCTGGTACGAGCCGCAGGTCCCGCAACGCGACACCGCCCGTGCCTACAGCGCGAGGCAGGCGCCCCCTCCCGGTCACCCCGCGTCCGCCGGGCGGAATGCGTCCCTCCCGGTCACCCCGCTCCCCGCCGGGCCGAATGCGTCCCTCCCGCTCCCGCGCCCGCCGGGCGAATGCACCCCTTTCAGGCCACCGCGCGCCCGGCAGGCTGAAACTGATCCCCCTCGGATCCGGATCCGGGCGTCGCAACGCCGATGATTCGTATTTCTAACCGGCGCATGGAGGCGAATTCCGGATGTGAGAAAACGAATCCCGGAGACCCGGTAAGGAATTGCGAAGACGCCGACTCGCCGGACGATACTTACCGAATGCTGGCTACTGCGACGTCCGATTGATTTCGGCCACACTATTCTCAGGATCACACGCGAAGAGCACAACAGATCCGGCCAAAACTTGCATGGTTGTTCCCCGGCCATAGCACGGTGACCGCCACGGACACGGCCGTCTGGAAAAGCGCCGAGTGCCACCGTGACCGACGTCCGACCGGCACCATATTCATTCAATAAAGACCCACCCCGACCCGATCGAGGCAGCAACTTTCCCAGCTGAGGGCAGCCAGGCACAAGGAATCGATCTGCCCTCACCCCGCCGCCCCGCCCTCGCCGAGCGGCAGCCCCAGCCCGCGGAACCGAGACCACCGGCGCAGCCGCAATCCCCGACTGAACAACTGCCGCATCACAGGCCAGAGGCATCGGCGCAGGCGCGGCCGGATTCTGGGGCGGCAGGGATGTGGCCAGGGCCCGGGTTGGCTCAGATACTGCCGGAGCTCGTGGTGGTGCGGGTGCTGCCGGAGTCTGGGGCGGTGCCGGGGGCGCGGCTGGAGCTCGCGGTGGCTCAGGTGCGGCCGGGGTCTGGGGAGGTGTGGGCGCGGATGGAGCCTGCGGTGGCGTTGATGCGGGCGGCGTCCGGGGTGTGAGTGAAGCCAGCCACTCCCGATCCTCGCGGGACAGGGGCATGGAGTCGCGTTCGCGGATGCGGCGAAGTTTCTCGGTATGGCGGCGCTGAAGTCCCCAAGCGCGACGCCTTTCGTGGTCGCGGCGAAACTCGTCACGGTCCGGACAGTAGTTCTTCGACTTGGTCCGGTCGCGCATTCCGGCAACGCTGAACAACGCTGGCTGACTCATACATGAATTCTCCCAGCTCCCAACAGGAAACTGTAAGAATTATTTTGTGCCGAACTGTCGTACCGGCTCCTTGGCGAAACGGCCAGCCCACCGTGATGATCTCATTAGGAAGCCAATTAAGACGGTCATGTTTCCGATATTTGAACCATTCCGGGACGCGTGGGTGTCTGCGGTGTGGACACGGTCGTTTCAACATCATCTGGTGAGACCGAGGATGGTGAATGGCCTGGTCATGTCGCGGTTGGCCCAGCGGGTGGCTTCGGTGATGTCGGTGCGGCCTGCCAGGCGTAGGGCGTTGATGGCGAGGTTGCGTAGCGATGCGAGGACGCGGGGTCCGGAGCGGGTGCGGACGTGGGAGTGGTCCTCGCGGTAGCAGGTGTCCCTGATGAAGTGCAGGGTTTCGATGGCCCAGTGGCCGCGGTTGAACGCGGCCAGTTCGGCGGGTCCGGCTTGGTCGGCGGGGTGGCTGGTGACGCCGAGTTGTGCGGCTGCGGACTGTTTGCCGTTGCTGTGGGTGACGTAGCGTTCGATCAGCCAGACCTGTTTGACGTGCGGGAACGGCAGGCCGGGTGGAGTGGGTAGGACCCGGATGGTGCGGCGGGTGGTGCGGCCGTGCCCGGTGTCAGTGCTCTCGTGGCCGATCGGAGTGTCGGTCCAGGGCAGGGCGTCGAGGGCGTCGAACAGGGCGTGCCGGTTCTCTTTGACCGGTAGGACGAAGTGGCCACCCTGCTGGTGGATGAGTTCGGCGGTGGCTTTGACGGTGTGCAGGGCGTCGGCGGTGACCGTGACGTCGCGTAGGTCGAGAGACTCGAGCAGGGCACGGGCGGTGGCCGGTTCGCGGGTCTTGGCGCCGTCGGTCGGCGCTTGGGCGATGACGACGGCCGCTGATCCCTGGTGCGGTGGGCCGGCCAGAGCGGACAGCAGGTGCAGTTGTTCACCGTCGATGTCGACGGCGCCGCGGACGGTCTTGCCGTCCAGGCGCACCTGGATCGGGGTGTCGGTGCTGGTGGCGGTCTGCTGGGTGGTGGTCCACTCGGCGATCACCGCGTCCAGGACATCGGTGTCGGTGTCGGTGCAGACCCGCCAGAGTGTCGAGCGTGATGGCCGCCCTGCCGGGCGGGCTTCGGCCCGCGTGTACAGGCCGTCGAGGATGTGGCAGGGCACGTCGGCGACCCAGCCGCTCATCGCGCTGTAGCCCTTCAAACCGGCTACCGTGGCCGCCGCGACCAGCGCGAGCACGACCGCGACGGATGATCACGGCCCTGGTCCGAACGGCCGTCAGAAACGGCGAGGAACAACTCCAGCAGACCGTGACACGAAGGCGTGAACGAGGCCTCGCCGACGGTCGCCGACGATGCTGGATCGGTGGTGGGGATGACAGACTGCGGCACGACGAAGCTCCGTTTGAACCAGTTCCGTGGAAAGACCTGGTCTCAACGGAGCTTCGTCCATATCCGACACGCTGAAGCCGCCACCATCACTCACCGCAACTATCGATCTTGAAACGGCCGTGGCGGTGTGGATGGTCAGGTGAGCCAGGTTCCGGTGCGCATCAGGGTTCGGCCGGGGATCTCGTTCGCCTCTCGCCAAGCCTGGATTCGGGTGGGGTGGAGCAGTAGGAAGATGTAGGACGGGCCGGCCGTGCGGGGATCCCAGTCGTTCTGGGCAACGTAAGCGTCGCCGATCTCCGGGGCTTCGGTGACCGGAAGCCAGCGGTCCAGTACGGCGTCGATCATCACCACGTCGCGGGTCGGGCCCAGGCCGACGCGGGCGCGGCCGGTGGTGATCAGGCTCTTCGCGGTGGGAGTGGTTCGGTCGGTGGCCGCGACCAGGCGGTCCTGGAACCAGGCCAGGGTGAGTGGAACCAGGTTCGGCCCGTCGGTGGACACCCAGGCGTCCAGCACCGGTGACACCAGCCGAGCGAGAGTGTCCGCCTTGCGCTGTCCCAACGATCGCGGAGCGTCGGTCATCCGCCCAGCCTAGGACTGCCGGACGCAAGCCGGGGACCGCTGGACGCAAGCCGGGGACCGCCGGACAGCGATCACTCGCCCCGCAGGGGCCGGGGACCGCGGGGGACTGCCGGACGGCGTCAGGCCGGTGGCACGAATGTGCAGCGTGCCGAAATCGGGTGCCGAGTGAGGTCTTTGCCGGGGTGGTGCGTGCAGGCCGTGAGGGACGCATTCGGCCCGGCGGTCGCGGGGAAAGCGGGAGGGGACGCCCGGCTTGCGTGGTGGGGGCAGGACCGGCCGATTTGCGGGGCTCGTCGGCTCGTACCGGAAAGTGGTGGGGAAAGAGTGCGGCCGGCGAACCGTGAGAGGTTCGCCGGCCTTTGAAGGGGTCAGATCTGGGCGAGGCTTCCCTCGTACATCTTGTCGATGTGGGTGGCGAAGTTGGTTTCGACGCTGCGGCGCTTGATCTTCATGGACGGGGTGATCTCGCCGGACTCGATGGTGAGGTCGCGGGGGAGGATGGCGAACTTCTTGACCGTCTCCCAGCGGTTCAGCTTCGCGTTCAGTTCGGCGATGTAGCCCTCGACCAGGGCGTTCGTCTCGGGGGCGGCGATGATCTCGGCGTAGGACTTGCCGGCCAGTGGGCCGCTGGCGGCCCACGTCACGATCGCTTCCTCGTCGAGGGCGATCAGCATCGTCACGAAGTTGCGGTTCTGGCCGATCACCACTGCCTGTGACGTGTAGGGGCAGACCGCTTTGAAGGCGCCTTCGATCGCGGACGGGGCTACGAACTTGCCGCCGGACGTCTTGACCAGGTCCTTCTTGCGGTCGGTGATCTTCAGGTAGCCGTTGGCGTCCAGCTCGCCGATGTCGCCGGTGCGCAGGAAGCCGTCTTCGGTGAACGCCTCGGCGGTGGCTTCCGGCAGGTTGTGGTAGCCGCGCATGACGGGGGCGCCGCGCATCAGCACCTCGCCGTCGGTGTCGATGCGGACCTCCAGGTCACCGAGGGCCTGGCCGACCGAGCCGATCTTGAGTTTGCCGTTGCGGTTGACGAAGTTGGCGGCGCACGCCTCGGTCATGCCGTAGCCCTCCAGGATCGGCAGGTTCGCCGCCGCGAAGAACTCCGAGATGTCCTTGCTGAGCGCGGCCGAACCGCTGACCAGGACGTTGATGTTGCCGCCGAGCTTCTGCTGGAGTTTGCTGAAGACCAGTTTCTCGGCGATCGAGTACTGCAGGGCCAGGCCTGCGGGGACCGGCTTGCCGGCCTGCTGGAACGCGACGCGCTTCTTGCCGGTGGCGACCGCCCAGCTGAAGATCTTCGGCTTCAGGCCGGTGCCGGAGAGGCCACTCGTGACGGTCTTGTTGTAGACCTTCTCGTAGATCCGCGGCGGGGCGCACATCAGCGTCGGCTTGATCACCGAGAGCAGGTCGATCAGCTTGTCGACGCGGCCGTCGACATAGGTCGGCACGCCGACGTGCAGGATGCCGCAGAGCAGCGTCTTGCCGAACGCGTGTGACATCGGCAGCCACAGGTAGTGCAGGTCCTGCGGGGAGAACAGGCCGAGCTCCTCCTGTGCCACGCCCTCCCAGGTCCAGCCCTTGTGCAGCAGCTCGACACCCTTGGGGCGGCCGGTGGTGCCGGAGGTGTAGATCAGGGTGGCGACGTTGTCCGGGCCGAGCTGCTCGGTGACGGCGTCGATCAGGCCGGGCTCGCGGGTCAGCGCGTCGGCGCCGAGTTTCTCCAGGTCGGCGAGGGTGATCTGGGGCGGGGTGGCGCCGGCGTCGGCGGGCCCGTCGATCAGCACGACCTTGGTGACGGCGGTTTCGGTGCCGGCCAGCTTGAGGGCCTGCTTCGCGTTCTCCGCGATCAGGATCTTGGAGCCGGAGTCGGACACGATGAACGCGGTGTCCTCCGGCTCGGTGGTCGGGTAGACCGTGGTCGCGGCCGCTCCGGCGACGTTGATGCCGAGGTCGGCGAGGATCCACTCGAGGCGGGTGTTGGACAGGATCGCGACCCGGTCCTCCACGCCGACGCCCAGCTCCCGCAGGCCGGCGCCGATGGCCTTCACCCGCTCGCCGACCTGGGACCAGGTCAGCCAGTCGGCGCCCGTGTCGGTCGGGTTCGGCCCGGCGAACGCCCGAGCGTCAGGCGTCTTCGCCACGCGCTGGAAGAACATGTCGGGGATCGACCGGTAAGGGACCTGAAGAGCCATATCGGGCGCCGCCTTAAACATCAACGGGGGAAGGTAACTGAAGTGTTACCGCAGAGTAATGCCAGTGCGGCAACAGGGCTAGATCTACTCCATCGTAGTTCGTGCCCGGATTCGCGTCGCCGGAGCACTACTTTGAGCGATGTGGATCTGATCATCGACCCGTCGGGGGAGCGGACGGCGGCCGTGTACCGGGCGCTGCGCGCGGCCATCGTGGACGGCCGGGTCCCAGCCGGGCACCGGCTGCCCGCGACCCGGGTGCTCGCCGCCGGCCTGGGCATCTCCCGCGGGAGCGTGGCCGGGGACGTACGCCGATCCGGCCGGTCATCCGGCGCTGCGGGCCGCAATCGCCCGTTACCTGGGCTTCTCCCGGTCGGTGCGGACCGCCGCCGCCGCCGCCGAGGTCGTGGTCGTGGTCACCAACGGCACCCAGCACGCCCTGGACCTGATCTCCCGGGTGCTGTTGCGGCCCGGTGACGTGGCGGCCGTGGAGGAGCCCGGCTATCCGCCGGCCCGGCGGCTGTTCACCGCGATGGGCGTACAGGTGGCCGGGGTCCGCGTCGACGCCGAGGGCCTGGTCGTGGCGGACCTGCCGGACCGGGCCCGGCTGGTGTACGTGACACCGTCGCACCAGTTCCCGCTGGGCCGCACGATGAGCCTGGCCCGCCGTCAGGAGCTGCTGGCCTGGGCGGGCACCCGGCCGGTGGCGATCGTCGAGGACGACTACGACAGCGAGTTCCGGTTCTCGGCCCGGCCGTTGGAGCCGCTGTGCACGCTGGACCGGGCCGGCCGGGACTACGCCGACCGGCATGCCCGGGTGACCGCGGCGCTCACCGCGATTCCGGGGCTGGACGTCATCCCGACCGCTGCCGGGCTGCACATGACGGCGCTGCTGCCGGTCTCCTCGCGCCGGGTGGTGGCCGCGGCGAGGCGGCAGGGTGTCGGGGTCGAGGAACTGGCCGCCTACACCGGGGAAGAGTCAGCGGTGGACGGGCTGGTCGTCGGGTTCGGTGCGGTCGACCCGGACCGGATCGAGGAGGGCCTGGCCGTGCTCGCCCGGCTGACGGCCTGACGGCGACCTGGTGGAGAAGGCCCGGTAGAGCAGCGCGCCACCGGCGATCACCAGGCTGAGCAGGGCCGGCCACCCGTTGAGCCAGAGCAGCGCGACCACCGCGGCGAACGCGAACCCGGCGACCGCCCGCGCGCCGGTACCGGGCAGCAGGCGCAGCGCGGCCGCTGTGCCGATCACGTAGACCAGGGTGAAACAGCCGGTCGTCAGCAGGGCGGCGGTGTGCAGGTCGAGCGGCAGCAGCACCGAGCCGATGCTCGCGACCAGGATGAAGCTCAGCGAGCGGCGCTGTGTCCCGAGGACTCGCGGCAGTGAACCCTCCCGGGCCAGGGCCGCGCCGAGCCGGCTGGACCCGGCGAAGTAGGCGTTCACCGCGCCCATCGTGAGCACCACCGCGATCACGGCGGTGAGCAGCCGGACCGGCCCGCCGAGGCCGATGGCGAGCAGGTCGGCGAGCGGGGCACGGCTGCCGGCCAGGGCCGGGCCGAGGGCGAGCACGCTGACCGCCGCCACGGCCAGGTAGAGCACGCCGACGACGGCGACCGCGATCAGGGTGGCGCGGGGCACGTCGCGGCGCGGGTCGCGGTACTCGGCGGAGAGCGAGGAGAGTGCCTCCCAGCCGGCGAAACCCCAGACCAGCAGGGCCGCGGCGGCGCCGATCCCGGTCCAGCCGTGCGGGGCGAACGGGGTCAGGTTGTCCCAGTCGGCGTGCGGCAGGGCGGCGATCACCGTGACGACCAGCATCGTCGCGAGCGCGATCGACAGGCCCACCTGCACCCGGCCGGAGACGCGCAGACCGAACCAGTTCAGCACGTACGCGGTACCGACGATCGCGACGAAGGTGGCCAGTTCGGTGGCCCGGCCGCCACCGAGGACGTCGGACACGTACCCGCCGGTGAAACCGACCGCGACCGGGGCGCCGAGCGGGACCGCGAAGTAGAAGGTCCAGCCGACCGCGGCCGCCGCCCGCGGGCCGAACGCCATCCCGGCGTAGGTGGAGACGCCGCCGCCGTCCGGGTAGCGGGCGCCGAGCGCGGCGAACGTCCAGGCCAGCGGCGCGGAGAGCACGATCAGGGCGAGCCAGGCCACCAGCGAGGCGGGCCCGGCGGCATCGGCGGCGAGCGCGGGCAGCGAGATCAGGCCGGTGCCCAGGACGGCGCCGACGGAGAGCGCGGCGCCCTGGGTGACGGACAGGTCGGTACGTGCGGTCATGGCTCGAACCTAGGGGCCGATCGGACCACGCGGCGAGCCAATTCCGGCCGGTTCGGTCGGGCCGATTCAGATCCCCGGGCGGGCGGTGCGCAGCCGTTCGACCACCTCGGCCGGGCCCTCGACGGTGACCCGGGTGGCCCGCTGGCGGCCGAAGAAGAACAGCGCCAGCTCACCGGCGTCGCCACTGATCCGGACCTGCGGGTCGGCGCTGTTGCGGATCGGCGGGAGACCGGCCGGATCGATCGCGGCGGTGATGCCGAGGCGGCGCAGCGAGGTCCGGGCGATCAGCTTGACGTTGCTCCAGAGCGCGGCCTCGAACTCCTGGTCCAGCAGGCGGGGCTGCCAGTCGCCGGGGCCGCGCCGGACGTCCTCGTGGTGGATGAAGAACTCCATGGTGTTGGTGAGCGGTTCCACCACCGGGTTGCTGACCGGGCTCCAGACGGGCGGTCGCCGCAACTGCGAGATCAATTCGTTGTACGGCAGGGTGGCGCGCGCCAGGCGGACCCGCTCCCCGTGCGCCGCCAGTGGTTTGACCAGCATCCCGATCGCCGAGTCGGGCCGGCGCTCGCGGACCACGATGTGTGCGGCCAGGTCACGGGTGGTCCACCCCTCGCACAGCGTCGGCGCGTCCGGGCCCTCACGCAGTAGCAGGTCGGCGAGCAGGTCCCGTTCGGCGCGGGCGTGGTTGGTCATCACTCGATGGTAGGCCTCGATGTAATCGTGGCCACGATGTAAACGACCATGTGAATGGGGAAGGATAGGACAGTAAGGTCGGGAAAGCCGACGAATGCTTACCAGGCAGGTAGGTAATGTGAGCAGCAGTACCGGCAATGAAGTGCTGGGACGGGGACTGCGAGTGCTCGGCCAGGCGATCCGGACGGAGCCTCGGCTCTTCATCGTCAGCGCCTTGGGAAGCAGTCTCTTCGGTCTCCTCATCGTTGCGAACTCGTATGTCGTAGGGGCCGTGATCGGCCGGGTGGTGGTGCCCGCGTTCACCGAGGACCGGGTCAGTTCGGCCGGTCTCGCGCTGGTCGTCGCGGTTCTGCTGGGGATCAGCGGTCTGCGGGTGGCGAGCATCTTCGCCCGCCGTCTGGCCGCCGGGTTCATGCAGTTCCGGCTGCAGGCCCGCTATCGGCGCGCGGTGACCCGCCGCTATCTGTCGCTGCCGCCGGCATGGCATCAGCGCAACGCCACCGGAGAATTGCTCTCCAACGCCAGTTCCGACGTGGAGGCCTCGTTCGCGCCGATCGCGCCGCTGCCGTTCGCGGTCGGCACGATCGTGATGATCGTCGGGGCGATGGCCTCGCTCTTCGCCGTCGACTGGGCCCTCGCCCTGATCGGGGTGGCGCTGTTCCCGGCATTGTTCGCGCTCAACTACTTCTATTCGCGGCGGATGTCGCCCCGGCAGATCCGCGCCCAGCGGATGCGGGCCAAGGTGGCCGCGGTCGCGCACGAGAGCTTCGACGGGGCGCTCGTGGTCAAGACGATGGGCCGGGAGGCCGACGAGTCCCGCCGGTTCGGGGTGCACGTCACCGAACTGCGGGACGCGCTGGTCGCCGTCGGCCGGCTCCGCGGTGTCTTCGACCCGCTGATGGAGAGTCTGCCCAGCGTCGGCACCCTGGCGGTGCTGCTGCTCGGCACTTGGCGGCTGCAGGCCGGGGCGGTCACCGTGACCGAGGTGGTCAGTGTGGCGTTCCTGTTCACCGTGCTGGCGTTCCCGGTGCGGGCGATCGGCTGGGTGATCGGCGAACTGCCGCGCAGTGTGGCCGGCTGGGACCGGGTGCAGGCGGTGCTGACGGCCGAGGGTGACCTGGCCTACGGCACCGGTGACCTGCCCGGCGACGGCCCGGCCGAGTTGCGGTTCGACCGGGTCGGCTACCGCTACGCCGACGGCCCGCCGGTGCTCTCCGACGTGACGTTCACCGTCCCGGCCGGGCGCACGGTGGCCCTGGTCGGCGCCACCGGCTCCGGTAAGTCCACGATCGCCGCGCTGGCCGTGCGGCTGATCGACCCGGACTCCGGTGGTGTGTCCGCCGACGGGGTGAAACTGCCCGACCTTTCCGGGGCCGCCCTGGCCGGTGCGACCGCGCTGGTCCCGCAGGTGCCGTTCGTCTTCGACGACACCGTCCGCGGCAACATCGCCCTGGACCGGCCCGGTATCGACGACGAGCGGGTCTGGGCGGCCGTCGAGCTGGCCCAGGCCTCGAAGTTCGTCCACGGGTTGCCCGAGAAGATCGACACCGCGGTCGGGGAACGGGGCACGTCACTGTCCGGAGGGCAGCGGCAGCGGCTCACCCTGGCCCGCGCGCTGGCCGGGAACCCCCGGCTGCTGGTCCTCGACGACGCCACCAGCGCCGTCGACCCGCGGGTGGAGGCGGCGATCCTCGGCGCGCTGCGCGAGTCGGGCACGTCGCTGCTGGTGGTGGCCTACCGGCGGGCCAGTATCGCGCTCGCCGACGAGGTGGTCTACCTGCATCGGGGGCGCGTGGTGGCGACCGGTACCCACACCGAGTTGATGCGGTCCCAGCCGGGTTACCGCGACCTGGTCACCGCGTACGAGAAAGAAGGCTTGTGAACGACGTCGGCACGATGGCCACCCTCCGGCGTGGCCTGTCGCTCTCGCCGGAACTGCGTACCGGGCTGGCCGGCACCCTCGGCCTGGCGATCCTGCAGATGGCCGGCCGGGTGTCCGTGCCGGTCGCCGTGCAGCAGGGCATCGACCACGGCATCAACGGCCCCGGCGGCCCGAACCCGCGGATCGTCCTCGGGGTCGTCGGGCTGACCCTGCTCGGGCTGGTGGTCTCCACGTTCTGCGGCTACCTGATGACCCGGCGGCTGTTCACCGTCAGCGAGAACGCCCTCAGTGGCATCCGGTCGCGGACCTTCCGGCACATCCACGACCTGTCGATGCTGCACCAGCAGTCCGAACGGCGGGGCTCGATGGTGTCCCGGGTGACCGGGGACGTGGACCAGATCTCCCAGTTCCTGCAGACCGGCGGGGTGCAGCTGCTGCTCTCGGCCGGTCAGCTGATCGTCTCCACGGTGGTGATGTTCGTCTACTCGTGGCAGCTCACCCTGGTGGTACTGCTCGCCTTCGCCCCGGCGATCGGGGTGATCCGGCTGTTCCAGAAGCGGCTGGCGGCCGTCTACCGGACGGTCCGGGAACGCAGCGGGACGATGCTCGGGGCCATCGCCGAGAGCGTGGTGGGAGCCACGGTGATCCGGGCGTACGGGGTGTCCGGTCGCACCGGCGCCCGCCTCGACACCGCGATCGACGACCTGCGGCAGGCCCAGCAACGGGCCATCCGGGCCAGCGTGACCAGCTTCTCCAGCGGCGAGATCGCGGCCGGGCTGGCCCTGTCCGGGGTGGTCGTGGTGGGTGTCCTGCTCGGTGCCGACGGCGGGATGACGGTGGGCCGGCTGACCGCCTTCCTGTTCCTGGTGACGCTCTTCATCCAGCCGGTGCAGATCGCCACCGAACAGCTCAACGAGGCGCAGAACGCGGTGGCCGGCTGGCGGCGCATCCTGGACGTGCTCGATGTGGAACCGGATGTGGCCGACCCCGACGACCGGGGTGTGGAACTGCCCGCCGGACCGCTGTCGGTGCGCTTCGATCAGGTGTCGTTCCGCTATCCGGGCGGCCCGGTCGTGCTGGCCGAGGTGGACCTGACCCTGGACGCCACCGGTAAGTACGCGGTGGTCGGCGAGACCGGCAGCGGCAAGACCACGTTCGCGAAACTGCTGACCCGGCTGATGGACCCGGCGCAGGGGCGGGTGCTGCTGTCCGGGGTGGCGCTGACCGACGTGCGGTTCTCGTCGCTGCGGTCGCGGGTGGTGATGGTGCCGCAGGACGGGTTCCTGTTCGACGCGACGATCGCCGAGAACATCCGGTTCGCCGAGCCGGCCCTCACCGACGATCAGTTGCGGGACGCGTTCACCGAGCTGGGGCTGGGGGACTGGCTGGCCGGTCTGCCCGCCGGGCTGGAGACACCGGTGGGGGAACGCGGCGAGGCGCTCAGTGTGGGGGAGCGGCAGTTGGTGGCGCTGGTCCGGGCGTACGTCGCCGATCCGGACCTGCTCGTGCTGGACGAGGCCACCAGTGCGGTGGACCCGGCCACCGAGGTGCGCCTGCAATGGGCCCTCGACCGGGTGACCCGGGGCCGGACCACTGTCGCGATCGCGCACCGTCTCTCCACGGCCGAGGCCGCGGACGAGGTGATAGTCGTAGAAGCGGGCCGCGTTGTACAACGCGGCCCGCACTCCCGTCTCGTCTCCGAGGAGGGTTCGATCTACGCCAAGCTCTACGCCAGCTGGTTGGAGCAAACGCGCTGACCGGCAACGTTCGCCGGTGAGATAAGCAAGTCGCTCGCAGCGGCCGCGGTCAGCCGTGACCGCTGCGAGAGGCCCGCCATTTCAGCGATTCAAGAGCCTGCTACTTATCGGGCGTAGTACTCGACGACCAGCTGCTCGTCGCAGAGCACCGGAACCTCGGAACGCTGCGGGGCACGGATCACCGTGCTGCGCAGGTCCTCCAGAACCGTGGAGAGGTACGGCGCGGTCGGGCCGTCGATGTGCGTGCCGGTCGCCGCGATCTGGAACGGCGGCTTCTGCCGGGACGTTTCCTTGACCTCGATGACCTGACCCGGCTTCAGCTTGTAACCGGGGCGGTCCACCTTCTTGCCGTCCACGGTGAAGTGACCGTGCACGACGAGCTGGCGGGCCTGGTAGATGGTCCGGGTGAAACCGGCCCGGAACACGGTGGCGTCGAGGCGGCGCTCGAGGAGGGTGACCATCGTCTCGCCGGTCTTGCCCTCGGCCTTGTGGGCGGCGTCGTAAGCCGCCCGCATCTGGACCTCACTGATGTTGTACTGGTGGCGAAGGCGTTGCTTCTCCAGCAGTCGGACCTGGTAGTCCGAGCTCTTGCGGCGTCCACGGCCGTGCACGCCCGGCGGGAACGGGCGGCGCTCGAAGTACTTGACGCACTTACGCGTCAGAGGAATTCCGAGGGCGCGCGAGAGCTTCGCCTTGGGTCGGGAGTTGTTCAACTGCGATCTCCTGTTACGGTAAGCCTTGCCTAACTTAGGTAAGCCTAACCGGTGCCCGGAGGTGCTCGTCATGCAACCCAGTCCCGCCGAGATCGCACGTACGCTTGCCGCCGGCCACCTGCCCGCAGTCGCTCACATCGCATGCCGCCCCGGACCGATCCCGGTCCGGCACGTCACCGATGCTCAGGGACGCGTGCTTTTGTTAGTGCCCAGCGAGGGTACCCTCTCGGCCGCGCTCCGCCCGCAGGACGGTAACGAGGACACGGCCCTCGTGCTGGACATACGGGACGTACCGCCTATGGCGGTATCCCCGTCGCTCGGCCGCGTGTGGGTTTCCGGCTGGGCTGTGAAGCTTGACGGAGACGACGCACGGGCCGCGGCCCTAGACTACGCCGACACCGACGCCTGTGGCGACTTGCTCGACATCGGCGAGAGCCAGGCCCTCTTTCGCATGGAAGTGGCCGAGGTCCGCTGGGAGCGCAGCGAGAAGATCGTCGAGGTCGATCCGGACGCTTACGCCGAGGCCACGCCCGACCCGCTGCGCGCCGTCGAGTTCGATCTGATCGCCGATCTGGCCGATCACCACATGGCCGAGATGAGCGACTACGTGCGCCGTCAGCTGGGCAAGGACGCCCTCCCGGACGACGATCCGAAGGTAGTCCGGATGGACCGGTACGGCTTCATGGTGCGGATGGGCACCCGATCCGCCCGGCTCGCCTTCCCCCGTCCGGTCACCGACCGGCACGACCTGGCACACCTGCTCCACCCGATCCTCTGCCGCAGGTGCTGCGACAGCGCCGCCTGAGAGTAAAGAGGATCACCTGTTCGAGGCGGGATCCCGCGGCGACCTTCTGCCGCCGTCGTGCCGCGGGATATCGTCCTCTGCCCTGCCACCCGGTGCCGCGGGTGGCAGGGCTCACTAATTTCCCCCTGTAACGGGGATTACAGCGAGAGGATCCGCTCCAGGTACTCCCGGTAGCCGCGCATCGCCATCCGCATGCTCTCGGTGTCCGGAGTGCCGGTGCCGCGCAGCGGGTCCAGCTCGTCGCGCTCGGCGAGCAGCACCTCGGTCAGCTCGTTCACCGCGTCGGTGAGCAGGTCGTGTGCCCGGGTCAACGCGGTGACCGGATCGTCGACGAACTCCGCCTTCACCTCGTGCCACGCCGCCCGGAAGTGCCGGGCCGCGTCCTCGTCCCAGACGGACCGCCCGATCAGCGGCTCGTCGGCCACCGTCTCCACCGCCGCCGCGGGGGCCGAGTCCTCCACGTGCGCGCTGCGCCGGTTCGCCCGGCGCACCGGTTCGGCGTCCTCCAGGCTGGCCGAACGCCGCGCCGGGACGTCGATCGTCAGCGACGTCTCCCCGAGGGACGAGAACTGTTCCCCGGGAGGCGGGAACGACGGCGTCTGCTCCACCGGGGACGGGAACGACGCCGGCTTCGGGACCGCACTGACCGGAGCAGGTGTGACCGATGCCACACCGTACGCCTCCGGGGTGCGTCCGAGGTTGTAGCCGGTCGGGTTGAAGCCGTAGCCACCCTCGGCGGCCGGCGGCAGACCCGGGAAATCCGGAACCTCCGGCGCCCGCTCGACGATCGGGTCCGCCGGCGGCCGGGTCGCCGGGATCTGCACCGACGCCTGCACCGTCGCCGGGGCCGGCGCGGCCGGCGACACCGGCGCGCTGCCGGCCGGATCCGCCGGCTCCGGCTGGTGCGCGGCGGGAAGCGGAACGGCCTGCACCGGCTGGGCGGACACCGGCTGGAGGTTCCCGGCCGGGTGATCCGGGGTGAAGTCGGCGACCGAGTACGGGTTCGCGTACGCCGGCGACACCGGCACGCCGGAGACCGGCCCGCCCGACGTCGGCGTGACCGGCTGGGCCTGACCGGGCACCGAAGCCCAGCCGGAGGCCGGGCGGGCCGGCTCAGCCGGAACCGACGGCTCCGCGGCCGCGTCGCCCGCCGGTTCCGGGCCGGCCTCACCGGTCTGCGCGTAACCGGGCGCCCCTGCCCGTCCGTTCATGTCGTCACGTCCGTTCTCGTCGCTGTCTTCCGCCGTCTCGGCGGCGTCCCGTCCGGAATCCGGCGGGTTCCGATCCGCCGGCCCGGCGGCCGGCTCGGCATCGGCCGGGGAGTCGCCCTCCTGGTCACGGTGCTCACTCGGCCCGAATCGGCCGGTACGCCCGCCGAGGCCGAAACCTCCGAAGGGCCCGCCTTCGGGCTCCTGGGACTGTACGTCCTGAGAAGGTCCGGGCAGCTCGTCCGAAGGCACCGAGTGATCAGTATCGCGGTCCTCTTCCGGGGCCGCCCGGCCAGTGTCCGGGGGGACCGGGGCGGGGTTGCGCCGGCTCGCGGCGGGTGCCCGGTTCAGCCCGAACGGATCGGCTCCGGACGGGTGGCGCGAACTCGACGAGATCGGGGCCAGCGGCGGGATCGGGTGACTGCGGAAGGTGCCGAGCGGGGAGCCGGGCAGCAGGTCGGCGGGGGTCTCGGCCGGTTCGGGCAGATCCGGCTCGGGGAGGACCTGCCAGAACCGGGACAGGCCGGGGGAGGGCCGGGCGTTGTCGGGGCTGGACGTCGGCTCCATCTCGGGTTCACCATCCCGTTCGCGAGGTCGCACCCGCCGCGGTGCCGTCGAGGGCACACCGGGCGGCGGGCACCGGGCAGACTGGCACGTACCGCGCTTCTCGGCGACGGTACCGCTACCGCTCGTGGAGCACACCCCCGGTTACCGGATCGTGGGCCCCCAGCGGGTCGTTGGGAGCGCGCCGGGTGATGGGGGAGAATCGTCGGCGTGTCCGTACCCGATGTAGAGACCACCCTGGACCCGGCGATCGCCGACCGGCTCAAGCGCACCCCCGACGGCCTCGTCGCGGCGATCGTGCAGGAGCGGGAGACCGGCGACGTCCTGATGCTCGGCTGGATGGACGACGAGGCGCTGCACCGCACGCTGACCACCGGCCGCGCCACGTACTGGTCGCGCAGCCGCCGGGAGTACTGGGTGAAGGGCGCCACCTCCGGCCACTTCCAGCACGTCCACACGGTGGCCCTGGACTGTGACGGCGACGCGCTGCTGGTCACCGTCGATCAGGTGGGAGCGGCCTGCCACACCGGGACGCACACCTGTTTCAGTACCGAACTCCCGGTGGCTCTCTCGCTGGAGGCGAAGTGACCAGCGGCGCGACAGTCCCCGACGAGGGCGGTTTCGTCGCCACCCGGCGCCGGGTCGTCCCGGTCACCCGCAAGCTGCTGGCCGACGGCGAGACCCCGGTCGGCGTCTACACCAAACTCGCCGGTGGCCCCGGCACCTTCCTGCTGGAGTCGGCGGAACAGGGGCTGGCCTGGTCGCGGTACTCGTTCATCGGCGTCCGCAGCCTCGCCACCCTGGTCGAGCGGGACGGCGCGGCCACCTGGCTGGGCACCCCGCCGGAGGGGGTGCCGCTGACCGGCGACCCGGTGATGGCGCTGCGCGAGACGGTGGCCGCCCTGACCGGCGGGGTGCCCGACGAGAGCCTGCCGCCGCTGACCGGGGGGATGGTCGGCTATCTGAGCTACGACCTGGTCCGCCGGTTCGAGAAGCTGCCGTCCACCACCGTCGACGACCTGCGCCTGCCCGAACTGGGCATGATGCTCGCCACCGACCTGGTGGTCCTGGACCACCACGAGGGTTCGGCGCTGCTGGTGGCCAACGCGGTGCTCGACGAGGGGGCCGACGACGGGGCCCGCCGGGCCGCGTACCACCAGGCCGTCGGTCGTCTCGACGCGATGACCACGGCACTGTCCCGGCCGACGCCGCCGATGGTCTCCACGGTGGACCGTCGACCGGCCGGTGAGCCGGTCAGCCGCACTCTTCCGGGGGAATATCAGAAAGCCGTGGAGGAGGCCAAGGAGGCGATCCGGGCCGGCGAGTGTTTCCAGATCGTGGTGGCGCAGCGGTTCGAACGGCCGACCGACGCCAACGCCCTCGACGTCTACCGGGTGCTGCGGGCCACCAACCCGAGCCCGTACATGTACCTGCTGCGGTTCGACGACTTCGACATCGTCGGCTCCTCGCCGGAGGCGCACCTCAAGGTCAATGCGAACCGGACGGCGCTGCTGCACCCGATCGCCGGCACCCGCTGGCGGGGCGCCACCCCGGAGCAGGACAACGCGCTCGCCGCCGAACTGCTCGCCGACCCGAAGGAACGTTCCGAACACGTGATGCTCGTCGACCTGGGCCGCAACGACCTGGGCCGGGTGTGCGCGCCGGGTTCGGTGGAAGTGCCGGAGTTCGCCCGGATCGAGCGGTACAGCCACGTCATGCACATCGTGTCGACGGTGACCGGCCGGTTGCGCGAGGACCAGTCGGCGTTCGACGCGCTGGCCGCGACCTTCCCGGCCGGCACCCTGTCCGGCGCCCCGAAGGTCCGGGCCATGGAGATCATCGAGCAGTTGGAACCGACCCGGCGCGGCCTGTACGGCGGCACGGTCGGCTACTTCGGCTTCGCCGGCGACATGGACATGGCGATCGCCATCCGGACCGCGCTGCTCAAGGACGGTGTCGCCTACGTCGGCGCGGGCGCGGGCATCGTGGCCGACTCGGATCCGGTCGCGGAGGAGCAGGAGACCCGGAACAAGGCCGCCGCGGTACTCGCCGCGATCGCCTCCGCGGAGACCCTGCGCGCCGCCCGATGAGACGCGGCCCGCTCGCCGCCGTCCTGTTCTGCCTGGCCGGGGCGGGGGCGGCGCTGTTCGCGGTGACCCGGATCTGGGTGGTCGAAGTGGAGACCCGGCCCGGTCTCACCGATCTGCGGACCGTGCGGACCGGCGCCGAGGTGCAGCCGTGGCTGATCGGGCTGGCCCTGACCGCGCTGGCCGGGGCCGGTGCGCTGCTGGCCACCCGGGGCCTGGCCCGGCGGGTGCTGGGCGGGTTCCTGAGCCTTCTCGGCACGGGAATCGGGGTGGGCGCGGTGCTGGCCTGGGTCACGGCCGGCCCGGACCCGGTCTGGCCGGTGGTGACCGTCCTCGGTGGGGTGGTGGTGGCGGTCGGCGGTGTCCTGGCGGCGCGGCACGGTCACCGCTGGGCGGCGATGTCGTCGCGCTACGAACGCAGACCCCCGGCCGAACCGGTCGCGGAAGCCCCGGTCCAGCCGCAGAGCGTGCCCGACAGCCGCGCCTTCTGGGACGCCCTGGACCGCGGTGAGGATCCGACCCGCTGAGCCCGGTTTCGGCCGGGCCCCGGCGGGTATCGGTCGATCAGTGGGTGCTGGCGAGCCGTTTCCGGTTCGGGTGCGAGCTGATCAGTGCCGCCACGGCACGAGCCGTCTCGGCGCGGGCCGCCGCACGGGCCCGGTCGGCCTGGATGGCGTCCCACGCGTTCTCGCGGGCGGTCCGCACGTTGCCGGGGCCGACGACGGCGCGCTGAACGCCGGTGGCGACCTCGGCCGCGACCGAGACGAGGACCCGGGAGACAGCGGCGAAGTTCATCGGCTGGAGTAACTCGGTGGCCATGGGTCGACTCCCCATCATCGTCCGGTGGCTGACGTCGTCCGGGACAAGTTTGCCCGAGTCACATGATGGTGGAGCCCTATTTCCGCACGGTGACACTCATGTCACCGTGCCGAGCCATCCCCCGAACGGGGGAAGAGTGCCTGCACAACGCGGTGCACGGCCTCAGCCCGGTGTGAGCGACGAGACATTCGCGGCGGGCAGCCTGGCATTATGCCGCAGTCCATTCCGTGAGGCGCGCCATACCCCCAGGAGGCCGTCACCCAGTGTCACCTCCTAGCATCAGGCCGAAGACACCCGGAGAGGGGAGTCATTAGGTGACATCCGAACAGGCGGAAGCGGGCAGTGGCGGTCCCGCGCGCGCGGCTTCGCAGAACGTCCTCGAGGAGATCCTCGCCGGCGTTCGTGAAGACGTAGCAGTACGGCAAGCGGCTCTGCCGCTGGAGAAGGTGCGGGAGCTCGCGGCAGCGGCCCCACCGGCGATCGATGCCTACGCGGCTCTGCGTAAGCCCGGGGTGGCGGTGATCGCCGAGGTCAAACGAGCATCACCGTCCAAGGGCGCGATTGCCGACATCCCCGACCCGGCCGAACTGGCCGGGGAGTACGCGGCCGGCGGAGCCCGCTGCATCAGCGTGCTCACCGAGGGCCGCTGGTTCGGCGGCTCGCTGGACGATCTGGCCGCGGTGCGCGCCTCGGTGAAGATCCCGGTGCTGCGCAAGGACTTCGTGGTCTCCAGCTATCAGGTGCACGAGGCCCGCGCCCACGGCGCGGACATGGTGCTGCTGATCGTGGCGGCGCTGGAGCAGAACGTTCTGGTCGGCCTCCTGGAGCGCATCGAGTCGCTGGGCATGACAGCCCTCGTCGAGGTGCACAACGAGGAGGAGGCGGACCGGGCACTGGAAGCGAACGCGAAGGTCATCGGGGTCAACGCCCGCGACCTGCGCACGCTCGAGGTGGACCGGTCGGTCTTCGAGCGCATCGCGCCCGGGCTGCCGCAGAGCGTCGTGAAGATCGCCGAGTCCGGGGTGCGCGGCCCGCACGATCTGATCCGTTACGCGTCGGCCGGTGCCGACGCGGTGCTGGTCGGCGAGGGCCTGGTGACTCAGAAGTCGCCGCGTGACGCGGTGGCCGAACTGGTCAACGCCGGTAACCACCCCGCGACACCGAGGCCGGTGCGATGAGCGCTGTGCATATGGAAAAGACCATGAAACCAGCTCGGGGCGGCCACACCGCGCCTCCGCTGTGCTCCGGTGCGGCATGACCGCCCCGAGCTTGCCGGACCTCGCCGGACATTTCGGCAGGTACGGCGGACGGTTCGTGCCCGAAGCACTGGTCAAGGCGCTCGACGAGCTGGACGCGGCGTACCGGTCGGCCAAGGTCGACCCGGAGTTCCAGGCCCGTTTCCAGGACCTGCTGCTGAACTACGCGGGCGTGCCGTCGCTGCTCTACCGGGCGACCCGGCTGTCCGAGCGGCTCGGCGCGGAGATCTGGCTGAAGCGGGAGGACCTGAACCACACCGGCGCCCACAAGGTGCGCAACGTGCTGGGCCAGGCACTGCTCGCGAAGCGGATGGGCAAGCCCCGGGTGATCGCCGAGACCGGCGCCGGCCAGCACGGTGTGGCCAGCGCGACCGCGGCGGCCCTGCTGGACCTGGAGTGCGTGGTCTACATGGGTGAGGCCGACACCCAGCGCCAGGCGCTCAACGTGGCCCGGATGCGGATGCTCGGCGCGACGGTGATCCCGGTGACCAACGGTTCCCGCACCCTGAAGGACGCGCTGAACGAGGCGCTGCGGGACTGGGTGTCCACCGTCGACACCACGCACTACCTGCTGGGGACCGCGGCCGGGCCGCACCCGTTCCCGGAGCTGGTGCGCGACTTCGTCGGCGGCATCGGGGTCGAGGCCCGGGCCCAGTGCCTGGAGCAGCTCGGCCGGCTGCCGGACGCGGTGGCGGCGTGTGTCGGCGGCGGGTCCAACGCGATCGGCATCTTCCACGCGTTCGTGCCGGACGAGGGTGTGCGGCTGTACGGCTTCGAGGCCGGCGGCGACGGCGTGGAGACCGGCCGGCACGCGGCGTCGATCACCGGCGGGACGGTGGGGGTGCTGCACGGCAACCGCACCTACCTCCTGCAGGACGACGACGGCCAGACGATCGAGTCGCATTCGATCTCGGCCGGACTGGACTATCCGGGTGTCGGCCCGGAGCACGCCTGGCTGCACGACACCGGCCGGGCGGTCTACGAGCCGGTCACCGACGCCGAGGCGATGGCCGCGTTCACGCTGCTCTGCCGGACCGAGGGGATCATCCCGGCGATCGAGAGCGCGCACGCTCTCGCCGGTGCCGCGAAGATCGCCCCCCGGTTGCGCGAGGAGCTGGGCCGGACCCCGACGATCGTGGTCAACCTGTCCGGTCGTGGTGACAAGGACGTGCACACGGCGGGCGCGTACTTCGGCATCCTCGACCAGAACGAGACGGTCGTCCCGGGGGAGAACACGTGAGCATCGCCGAGACGTTCGCGAAGGCGAAGGCGGAGAACCGGTCGGTGCTGGTCGGCTGTATGCCGGCCGGGTTCCCGACGGTCGACCACAGCATCGAGCAGATGATCGCGATGCACGAGGCCGGCTGCGACGTGATCGAGGTCGAGCTGCCGTACTCCGACCCGGTCATGGACGGCCCGGTGATCCAGAAGGCGAGTGACATCGCCCTGGCGAACGGGGTCCGCACCCGGGACACCCTGAAGATCATCGACGCGGTGTCGTCGGCCGGTGCCACGGTCGTGCTGATGACGTACTGGAACCCGATCGAGAAGTACGGTGTCGACGCGTTCGCCCGTGACCTGGCCGCGGCCGGGGCCACCGGGCTGATCACGCCGGACCTGATCCCGGACGAGGCGGCCGAGTGGATCGCCGCCTCCGACGCGCACCAGATCGACCGGACGTTCCTGGTCGCACCCTCGTCGACCGACGAGCGGATCGCGATGACCGTGGCGAACTGCCGCGGTTTCGTCTACGCGACCGCGCTGATGGGCGTCACCGGTGCCCGCAAGACGGTCTCCTCGCAGGCCCCCGAACTGGTGCAGCGCATCCGGGCGGCCGCCCCGGAGCTACCGGTCGGGGTGGGCCTGGGTGTCGGCAACGGTAAGCAGGCCGCCGAGGTGGCCGCGTTCGCCGACGGGGTGATCGTCGGCAGTGCCCTGATCCGCTGCGTGCTGGAGGCCCCGGACCGGGCCGCCGGACTGGCGAACCTGCGGGCCCTGAGTGCCGAATTGGCCGACGGAGTCCGGAACCGCTGATGCTCCTGGGGTACCGGTGAATTCAGCCGGTGCCCTGGGCATCACAGAATGGCGCGGCGGCGGTAGCGTGTGCACCCGTGAACATCGCCGCCATCCCTAGTCCCACCGAGTCGGTGTGGCATGTGCTCGGGTTCCCGATCCGTGCTTACGCGCTCTGCATCATCCTCGGCATGGTCGCCGCGACGCTCCTGGTGGAGCAGCGCCTGCGCCACCGTGGGGTGGCGCCGTGGATCTCGCTGGACATCGTGGTGTGGGCGGTGCCGTTCGGCATCATCGGCGCCCGGATCTACCACCTGATCACCTCGCCGCAGGACTATTTCGGCGCCGGTGGCGACCCGATCAAGGCGTTCTACATCTGGGAGGGTGGCCTCGGCATCTGGGGCGGTGTCGCCGGTGGCGCGCTCGGCGCCTGGATCGCCACCCGTCAGATCGGCCTGCCGTTCAGTGTCTTCGCCGACTCGCTCGCCCCGGCCCTGCCGGTGGCGCAGGCGATCGGCCGGTTCGGCAACTGGTTCAACAACGAGCTGTACGGCAAGGTCACCACCCTGCCGTGGGGTCTCGAAGTGCACGAGATGGACCAGGCGAACCCGGGCCACGCCACCATGATCGACGGCGAGCCGGTGACGAAACCGGACCTCTACCACCCGACGTTCGCGTACGAGGCGATCTGGAACCTCGGTGTCGCCCTGCTGGTGTGGCTGCTGGACCGTAAGTTCAAGTTCGGCCGCGGCCGGGCCTTCGCGCTGTACGTGATCGGTTACACCGCCGGCCGCGTGTGGATCGAGATGCTGCGCGTCGACGAAGCGAACACGTTCTTCGGCATCCGGGTCAACGTGTTCGTGTCCATCGTCATCCTCCTGCTGGCCACGATCTACTTCGTCGTCGTGAAGGGCCCCCGCGGTTACGTGGTGCCGGTCGACGCCCCCGACGTGGCCCCCGCGCCGGAGGAGGCCGGCGACGTCTCCTCGGTCGACGTGACCGCGACCGCGACCGCGAAGAACGACACCGGGCAGCCGATCGCCTACCAGTTGGTCGACGAGGAACGCTTCCTGGAATATCGGCGGACCGGTGTGCTGGAGCCGGTCCCCGTCGGTGCCACCGCGGGCGCCACTGCCGGTGACGTCGTCACCGGCGACGACGAGAAGAGCTGACCCCGCTGATGCGGACGGCCGTGGTGGTGGGTGCCGGGACCGCGGGCCTCGCCGCGGCCGGAGCGCTGTCCCGGTCCGGCTGGCGGGTCACCCTGCTGGAACGGTCCGAACGGATCGCCGCCCCGCCGACCGCGGTGGTGCTGTGGCCCAACGGCCTGCGCGCTCTGCAGTCCCTGGATCCGGACGGCGGCTGGACGGCCATCGCGGCGCCGATGCCCGACGGTGGGGTCCGCCGCCCGGACGGCCAGTGGCTGGTCGCCCCGCGCACGCGCACCGGCACCGGCCCGGCCCCGGCGGCCGCCCATCTGGAGGACGTCTACGACGCGCTGGTCGCCGGCCTGGGTGACGTCGAGGTCCGCACCGGTTTCGAGGCCACCACCGTCCGGACCGGGTTGCGGTCCCGTCCCGCGGTCAGCGACGGGCACACCACCATCGAAGCGGACCTGCTGGTCGGCGCGGACGGCATCGACAGCCGGGTGCGGGCCGCGGTGGCCCCCGAATCGGTGGCGATCGGTTCCGGGTTCGCCGCCTGGCAGGCCGTGATCCCCGGCTTCCGGGTCCCGGACCTCGATGCCGGTCAGTGCCTGGGCGGTGAGACGCTCGGCGCCGGCTACCGGTTCGTGGCGATCCCGCTGGGTGAGCACGCGGCCGGCCGGGGTGGCGTCTACTGGGTGGCGACCGCGGCCGGTGCCGCTCGCCCCGAATCGGCGGCCACCCAGCTGACCCTGCTGCGGCGCTGGTTCGCGGGCTGGCACGATCCGGTCGGCGCGCTGCTGGACGCCACCCGCCCCGAGGACCTGGTCCCGCAAGGGGTCCGGGAGCTGCGGCCACTGCCGCGGGCCTACGGTTTCGCCGCCGGTCCCGGTGCGGTGGTGCTGATCGGTGACGCCGCCCACGCCATGCCGCATCACCTGGGCCAGGGCGCCTGCCTGGCGTTCGAGGATGCGGCGACGCTGCGATCGGTGATGGCCGAGGCCGAGCCCGGCGCGGCCCTGAACGCGGCGGCCGAGACCTACAGCCGGTTGCGGCGCCCGCGAACCGCCACGGTGGTCCGGCAGAACCGGCGGATGTCCGCGGTGGTCCAGGCTCGCGGCCGGCTGGCGCTGCGAGCCCGCGACGCGGCCCTGAACCACATGCGGCCCCGGATGCTGGCCCGCTCCCTTGACCCGTCCCACGACTGGACCCCGCCGGAATAACCCCTTTTTCCGGTACGCCGGTCACCTTCCACGAACGCAGCATCCACGCCCGCCCCGGCCCCGCGACGCAGGCGTGCCCTCCCGGTCACCCCGCGACCG
Organism: Actinoplanes derwentensis; assembly: GCF_900104725.1. NCBI lineage: Bacteria > Bacillati > Actinomycetota > Actinomycetes > Micromonosporales > Micromonosporaceae > Actinoplanes > Actinoplanes derwentensis. The sequence continues at coordinate 5,614,829 of NZ_LT629758.1, read as the reverse complement.
CCGGGCGGAGGCGTCCGAACCGGTCATGATCAGATTGCGGGACGGCCGGGTCTCCACCGGCTCGATGCGGGCGGTTTCCCCTGATATGCGGGGGAGCCGAATGGGGTAAGGACTGAGTACGGCTGCGGTGCTTACCCCGTACCAGATGGTGGGAATGTGAGCAATCGGCGACGTGGCGCCGGGCCGCCCGCCTAGAGCGTCGCCGCGGCCGGCCCGCCGTAACACGCGGTGCCCTGTCGCCGGAAGCCGATCTTGGTGTAGAGGCGGGCCGCGTCGTCGTCCCCGGCGGTGATGAACACCAGGTCGGCGCCGTCGGCCAGCACCAGCCCGGCGAGGGTGGCGGTGAGCTGCGAGGCGTAGCCGCGGCGGCGGGCCGACGGCAGGGTGGCCACCCCGGCGATCTCGACGACGTCCCCGGACCGCATGGCGGTGGCGGTGGCCAGAATCCCCTCGGTGGGTGACTCGGCGACCACGGTCAGGTGGTCCCCGGTCCCGAACAGCTGCCGGGCGTGCCGCACCGCTTCGGCGGTCAGGAGCTCCCCGGCGTCGCGCTCGGCGGGCCCGGCGGCCTCGATGACGATGCTCTGCCCGGTGATGTCGAGCGCCGGCCGATGGGCGGGAGCTGCGAATCCGAGCCGGGCCACCGCCCGGGAGGCGCGCAGGTCAGCCGGGAACCCGGGGGCGTCCGGATCGAGCCGGCGCACGTGCGCGTCACGCATCGGCAGGTCCGGCACGAGGGCCGCCCGGTCGAGGGTGAGCAGTGGGGCGAGCATCACGTCCAGACCGGCCGACCGTGCCACGGCCAACAGGTCGGGCGTGGTCTCGTGCACCCATTCGAAGGTCTCCGGGATGCCGAGCTCCCGCTGCCGTTCGCGGGTGGCGGCGATGTCCGCGGCCGAAGGGGTGTGCGAACCGAGTCTCGGGCGGGCATAGTAGGGCCAGCCCTCTCCGTCACGGACGAAGAGAACCAGAGAACCTATCTCCTCGATCCGCGCCCAGGGGCGGGGCAGAGCGTCGTAGAACTGTTCGAGCCGGCCGAAGAGGCTGGAATCCACTGGCGCCATCGCGCGAGACTACCGGTCACCGCACCGGCTGTGCTATTCAGTTCGTCCGCAGTCCATGCGTCATCGGCGCATCGGTAAGAGGTGTGACCAATCCGTATCTGGCGGAGATCAGAGGCTCTTACCGTAGACTCGAGAGACTTTGCAGGGCCGACGTCGTCCCGACCTCAGAATGAAACACCAGTGACGACAGGAGGCCCGGTGGCATATCCGCACCCCCAGGGGCTTTATGACCCTCAGACGGAGCGAGACGCCTGTGGAGTCGCATTTGTTGCTGACATTCACGGCCGTCGTTCCCATGATGTGGTGGCCAAGGGTCTTACCGCGCTGATCCGGCTCGATCACCGGGGCGCTCGCGGCGCCGAGCAGAACACCGGTGACGGCGCCGGCATCATGATCCAGGTTCCGGACGACTTCTACCGTGCCGTGGCCGGCTTCGAGCTGCCGCCCGCCGGTTCCTACGCGACCGGGCTCGTGTTCCTTCCCACGGACCCCGACGATGCGGCCCGTGCCATCAAGATCTTCGAGAAGTACGTGCTCGTCGAGGGTGGCGAGGTGCTCGGCTGGCGGGACGTGCCGGTCGACCCGGCCGACCTGGGCGCCACCGCCGAGGACGCCCGCCCCGCGATCCGCCAGGTCTTCCTGGCCGCCGACCGGCTCAGCACCGCCGCCGCCGGCCCCGCCGGTGCGGTGCTGTCCGGCATCGAACTCGACCGGGTCGCGTTCTGCATCCGCAAGCAGGCCGAGCGCGAGACCTCGCAGCGCGGCATCGCCGCCTACTTCCCGTCGCTGTCGTCCCGGACGATCACCTACAAGGGCATGCTCACCCCCGAGCAGCTCCCGGCGTTCTTCCCGGACCTGACCGATGCGCGAGTGTCCTCCGCGATCGCCCTGGTGCACTCCCGGTTCTCGACGAACACCTTCCCGTCGTGGCCGCTGGCCCACCCGTACCGTCTGATCGCCCACAACGGTGAGATCAACACCATCCGTGGCAACAAGAACTGGATGGCCGCCCGCGAGGCGCTGCTGTCGTCGCCGAACATTCCCGGCAACATCAAGCGGCTCTTCCCGATCAACTCGCCCGAGGCGTCCGACTCGGCCGGCTTCGACGAGGTCCTCGAACTGCTGCACCTGGCCGGCCGCAGCCTGCCGCACGCGGTGATGATGATGATCCCGGAGGCCTGGGAGAACGACCCGGACATGGATCCGGCTCGCCGCGCCTTCTACAAGTTCCACGCCAGCATGATGGAACCGTGGGACGGCCCGGCCGCTGTCGCGTTCACCGACGGCACCCTCATCGGTGCGGTCCTGGACCGCAACGGCCTGCGCCCCGGCCGCTGGTGGCACACCAAGGACGGCCTGGTCGCGCTCGGCTCCGAAGCCGGCATCATCGACGTCGACCCGGCCGACGTGGTCGCCAAGGGCCGCCTCCAGCCGGGCAAGATGTTCCTGGTCGACACCACAGCCGGCCGGATCGTGCACGACGACGAGATCAAAGCCGACCTGGCCGCCGCCGAGCCGTACGCCGACTGGCTGCACGCCGGCCTGATCGAACTGGGCGACCTGCCGCCGCGCGAGCACGTCATCTACACCCACGACTCGGTCACCCGTCGTCAGCAGGTATTCGGCTATTCCGAGGAAGAACTGAAGATTCTGGTCGCGCCGATGGCGCGGACCGGTGCCGAACCCCTCGGCTCGATGGGCACCGACACCCCGATCTCGCCGCTGTCCACCCGGCCGCGGCTGATGTTCGACTACTTCCACCAGCTGTTCGCACAGGTCACCAACCCGCCGCTGGACGCCATCCGGGAAGAGCTGGTCACCAGCCTCGCCGCCACCATCGGCCCCGAGGGCAACCTGCTCAAACCGGGACCGGCCAGCTGCCGGCAGATCACCCTGCCGTACCCGGTGATCGACAACGACGAACTCGCCAAACTGCTCTCCATCGACGAGGACGGCGACCTGCCCGGCTTCAAAGCCGTCCGGGTCTCCGGGCTCTACCCGCTGCGCGACGGTGCGGCCGGCATCAAGGCCCGGCTCACCCAGATCTGCCGGCACGTGTCCGAGGCCATCGAGGACGGCGTGCGCATCCTGGTGCTCTCCGACCGCGACTCCAACGCCGACCTCGCGCCGATCCCGTCGCTGCTGCTCACCGCGGCCGTGCACCAGCACCTGGTCCGCGAACAGACCCGTACCCAGGTGGCGCTGGTCGTCGAGTCCGGCGACTGCCGCGAGGTCCACCACGCGGCCACCCTGATCGGTTTCGGGGCGGCGGCGGTCAACCCGTACCTCGCCTTCGAGACCGTCGAGGACCTGATCGCCACCGGCGCTCTGGTCGGGGTGGAACCCCGCAAGGCGGTCCGCAACTACGTCAAGGCGCTCGGCAAGGGCGTCCTGAAGATCATGTCGAAGATGGGCATCTCGACCGTCTCGTCGTACTGCGGCGCCCAGGTCTTCGAAGCCGTCGGCCTGGACAACAAGCTGCTGCAGCGCTACTTCGCCGGCACCTCCGGCCGGATCGGCGGTGTCGGCCTGGCCGGCATCCACGCCGAGGTCAAGGCACGGCACGAGAAGGCGTACCCGGCCAACAAGGCCGAACGCGCCCACCGCCGCCTCGAAGTCGGCGGCGAGTACCAGTGGCGCCGCGAGGGTGAACTGCACCTGTTCAACCCGGAGACCGTCTTCCTGCTGCAGCACGCCACCCGCAGCAAGCAGTACGACGTGTTCCGCCGCTACACCGCCAAGGTCGACGAGCTGTCCGCCCAGGCCGGGCACCTGCGCGGCCTGTTCCGGTTCGCCTCCGGCCGCACCCCGGTCGCCCTCGACGAGGTCGAGCCGGCCACCGAGATCGTCAAGCGGTTCTCCACCGGCGCGATGAGCTACGGCTCCATCTCCGCCGAATCCCACGAGACCCTGGCCATCGCCATGAACCGGCTCGGCGCCAAGTCGAACACCGGCGAGGGCGGCGAGGACGTCGAGCGCCTCTACGACCCCGAACGCCGCTCCGCGATCAAGCAGATCGCCTCCGGCCGTTTCGGCGTGACCAGCGAATACCTGGTCAACGCCGACGACCTGCAGATCAAGATGGCGCAGGGCGCGAAACCCGGCGAGGGTGGCCAGCTGCCTGGCAACAAGGTGTGGCCGTGGATCGCCAAGACCCGGCACGCCACCCCCGGCGTCGGCCTCATCTCGCCGCCGCCGCACCACGACATCTACTCCATCGAGGACCTGGCCCAGCTGGTCCACGACCTCAAGATGGTCAACCCGAAGTCCCGGGTGCACGTCAAACTGGTCAGTGAGATCGGCGTCGGCACCGTCGCGGCGGGCGTCGCCAAACTCAAGGCCGACGTCATCCTGATCTCCGGCCACGACGGCGGCACCGGCGCGTCCCCGCTGAACTCGCTCAAGCACGCCGGCACCCCCTGGGAGCTGGGCCTGGCCGAGGCACAGCAGACGCTGCTGCTCAACCGGCTCCGCGACCGGGTCACCGTGCAGGTCGACGGCCAGCTCAAGACCGGCCGGGACGTCGTCATCGCGGCCCTGCTCGGTGCCGAGGAGTTCGGTTTCGCGACCGCGCCCCTGATCGTCTCCGGCTGCATCATGATGCGGGTCTGTCACCTGGACACCTGTCCGGTCGGCATCGCCACCCAGAACCCGGTCCTGCGGGAACGCTTCAGCGGCAAACCCGAATTCGTCGAGAACTTCTTCATGTTCCTCGCCGAGGAGACCCGCGAGATCCTCGCCGAACTGGGTTTCCGCACCATCGACGAGGCGATCGGTCACGCCGAGGTGCTCAACGTGGCCAAGGCCGTCGACCACTGGAAGGCCAAGGGCCTCGACCTGGCCCCGGTCCTCTACGTGCCGGAACTGCCCGAGGGCGCCGCCCGCCGTGGCATCGTCGCCCAGGACCACGGCCTCGAACACGCCCTGGACAACCAGCTCATCGCCCTGGCCCAGCCGGCCCTCACCGACGGCGAGCCGGTCCGCGCCGAACTGGTCGCCACCAACGACCAGCGCAGCGTCGGCGCCATGCTCGGCGGCGAGGTCTCCCGGCGCTACGGCGGCAACGGCCTGCCCGACGACACCATCTCGTTCACCCTGCGCGGCACCGGTGGCCAGTCGTTCGGCGCCTTCCTGCCCCGCGGCGTCACCCTGCGGCTCATCGGCGACAGCAACGACTACGTCGCCAAGGGCCTGTCCGGCGGCCGGGTCATCGTGCGCCCCGCCGAGGACGCGCCGTTCATCGCCGAGGACAACACCATCGCCGGCAACACCATCGTGTACGGCGCCACCGGCGGTGAGATCTTCCTGCGCGGCAAGGTCGGCGAACGGTTCGCGGTCCGTAACTCCGGCGCGTCCGCCGTCGTCGAAGGCGTCGGCGACCACGGCTGCGAATACATGACCGGCGGTACGGTCGTCGTGCTCGGCCGGACCGGGCGCAACTTCGCGGCCGGCATGAGCGGCGGCAAGGCGTTCCTGCTCGACCTCGACCAGTCCCTGGTCAACCCGGAGCTGGTCGACCTCGGCCCGCTCACCGACGACGAACGCGACCTGGTGCGCTCGCTCGTCGAGAAACACCACGCGGAGACCGACTCGGCCGTCGCCGGGCGCCTGCTCAAGGACTGGCCCACCGCTGTGGAACGGTTCACCGCCGTGGTCCCGCGCGACTACAAGCGCGTGATGGAACTGATCAAGACCGCCGAAGCCGCCGGTCGCAATGTCGACGAAGCGGTCATGGGGGTTACCAGTGCCTGATCCGAACGGTTTCCTCCGCTACGGGCGGCAGCTCCCGAAACGCCGCCCGGTACCGGTGCGCATCCTGGACTACAAAGAGGTCTACCCGCCCGCGGGTGAGGAACTCATCCGCGACCAGGCCACCCGCTGCATGGACTGCGGCATCCCGTTCTGTCACGACGGCTGCCCCCTCGGCAACCGGATCCCGGACTGGAACGACCTGGTGCGTACCCAGCAGTGGGAGGCCGCCGCCGACTCGCTGCACGCCACCAACAACTTCCCCGAGTTCACCGGCCGGCTCTGCCCGGCGCCGTGCGAGGCGGCGTGTGTGCTCGGCATCGGCGACGACCCGGTGACGATCAAGCAGGTCGAGGTGGAGATCGCCAACCACGCCTTCGACCTCGGCCTGGTCAAACCGCAGCCGGCTCCGGTCGCCTCCGGCAAGTCGGTCGCGGTCGTCGGCTCCGGCCCGGCCGGGCTCGCCGCCGCCCAGCAGCTCGCCCGGGCCGGCCACGCCGTCACCGTCTACGAGCGTGACGACCGCATCGGCGGCCTGCTGCGCTACGGCATCCCCGACTTCAAGATCGAGAAGCATGTCATCGACGCCCGCCTGGCGCAGATGACCGGCGAGGGAGTCGAGTTCCAGACCGGTGTCGACGTCGGCTCCGACATCACCGCCGACGACCTGCGGGATCGGTACGACGCGGTCCTGCTCGCCGCCGGCGCGCTCGCCGGACGGGACGTCACCGACACCCCCGGCCGGGGTCTGAAGGGCGTCCACCTGGCGATGGAACACCTGGTCCCGGCCAACCGGATCGTCGCCGGCCTGCAGGACACCACCCCGATCGACGCCAAGGGCAAACACGTCGTCATCATCGGCGGCGGCGACACCGGCGCCGACTGCCTCGGTGTCGCCCACCGGCAGGGCGCCGCGTCGATCACCCAGCTCGACCAGTACCCGCTGCCCCCTGACACGCGTGGCGGCCTCAGCGACCCGTGGCCCACCTGGCCGCTGATCCTGCGCAACTACGCAGCCCACGAGGAGGGCGGCGACCGGGTCTTCGGCGTGGCCGTCCAGGAGTTCGTCGGCGACGACGACGGCAACCTGGTCGCCATCCGGATCGCCGAGGTGTCGGTGCAGCGTGTCGACGGTGTCCGCACCGTCGTGGCCACTCCCGGCTCCGAACGCGAACTGCCCGCCGACCTGGTCCTGCTCGCCATCGGCTTCGAGGGCACCGAGGACCAGCCGCTGCTCGCGCAGTTCGGCCTGACCCGCAACCGCCGCAACGTCCTGGACGCCGGCGAGACCTGGCAGACCGGCGCCGAGGGTGTCTTCGTCGCCGGCGACATGCACAAGGGCGCGTCCCTGATCGTCTGGGCGATCGCCGAGGGCCGGGCCGCCGCGGCCGCCATCCACAGCTATCTCGGCGCCGCCGGAGAACTGCCCGCACCGGTCCGTTCGGACTCGCAGCCACTCTCCGTCTGACACCATTTCGACAAATGCGTCCCCGTCACCCCGGTCAGGGCGGCGGGGATGCATTTTCCATTGTCGCTAGTCGATTCCAGAAAATACCCTTCCGCGGGTACGGCGGCGCGGTTCCGCCGCCGACCGCACGCCCGTTCGTGACCCCGGCCACTCCGGTGAAGGATTCGCATCGACAAACTTGACTCAAGCGGCGATCTTTGCGCTGCCAGGAGCACCCGCACCCTCGGGTTGGGGCATGTGCCGACGAGCGCCGGAACGCGAACGCTAGGCTGAACCGGCGGTCGCTGAAGCCCGCGGACGACGCAGCGCACCCGCTACCGACAGCGGGTCGACCTCGCCGTCGACACCCGCATTTCATGCCGAAGACCGGGGTCGGCCGCCAGGCCTCCCCGAAAGAAGGACTAGCCTGATGGCCGTGACACGCCGCGTGAAAATCGTCTGCACGATGGGCCCCGCCACCAAGTCACCCGAGCGCATGCTCGGGCTGGTGGAAGCGGGCATGAACGTCGCCCGGATGAACTTCAGCCACGACACCCGCGAGAGCCACCGCGAGGTGTACGACCTGGTTCGTGCGGCCGCCACTCAGGCGGACCGCCCGGTCGCCATCCTCGCCGACCTCCAGGGCCCGAAGATCCGCCTCGGCAAGTTCGCCGACGGCCCGCACCGCTGGGAGACCGGCGACCGCGTCGTCATCACCAGCGACGAGATCCTCGGCACCAAGGAGCGCGTCTCCTGCACCTACAAGAAGCTCCCGCACGAGGTCAAGGTCGGTGACCGCCTCCTGATCGACGACGGCAAGGTCGCGATCGAGGTCACCGAGGTCGACGACGAGGACATCCACTGCCTCGTCACCGAGGGCGGCCCGGTCAGCAACAACAAGGGCGTCTCCCTGCCGAACGTCGCGGTCAGCGTCCCCGCCCTCAGCGACAAGGACGAGGAGGACCTGCGCTTCGCCCTCAGCCTCGGCGTCGACCTCGTCGCCCTCTCCTTCGTCCGCGCCCCCGAGGACATCAACCTCGTCCACAAGATCATGGACGAGGAGGGCCGCCGGGTCCCGGTCATCGCCAAGGTCGAGAAGCCCGAGGCCGTCGAGCACCTCGAAGCCATCGTCCTCGCCTTCGACGGCGTCATGGTCGCCCGCGGTGACCTCGGCGTCGAGCTGCCCCTCGACCAGGTCCCCCTGGTCCAGAAGCGCGCCGTCCAGCTCTGCCGCGAGAACGCCAAGCCGGTCATCGTCGCCACCCAGATGCTCGACTCCATGATCGAGAACTCGCGCCCGACCCGCGCCGAGGCCTCCGACGTCGCCAACGCCGTCCTCGACGGCACCGACGCGGTCATGCTCTCCGGCGAGACCTCCGTCGGTAAGTACCCGGTCCTCACCGTCAGCACCATGGCGAAGATCGTCACCACCACCGAGGGCGGCGGCATGGGCGTCCCGCGCCTGCAGCACGACCCGCGTACCCACGGTGGCGCCCTCACCGTCGCCGCCAGCCAGATCGCCCGCAACATCGGCGCCAAGGCCCTCGTCGCCTTCTCGCAGACCGGCGACACCGTCAAGCGCCTCGCCCGCCTGCACTGCGACCTGCCGCTCTACGCCTTCACGCCGGTCGCCGAAGTCCGCAACACCCTCGCACTCAGCTGGGGCGTCGAAACCTTCCTGACCGACTTCGTCGAGCACACCGACGACATGTTCCGGCAGGTCGACGCCAAGATGCTCGGCCTCGGCCTGGCCAAGCCCGGCGACTACGTCGTCGTCGTGGCCGGCTCCCCGCCGAACGCCCCCGGCTCCACCAACACCCTCCGCGTCCACCAGCTCGGCTCGCTGGTCGACCCGGCCACGGTGTGACCTTGCTCCACGGACAGGCCGCCGTCGACCAGCTTCTCGATCTCCTTGATCTGTTGCAGGTCGACGCGGCCAGCTTCCAGGGCGAAAGCCCGCAGACCGGAGCCCAGCGCGTGTTCGGCGGCCAAGTCGCCGGACAGGCGCTGGTCGCCGCCGGCCGCACCGTCGACCCCGCCCGGCACGTACACAGCCTGCACGGCTACTTCGTCCGCGCCGGCGACCCCACGGTCCCCATCACGTTCCACGTGGAGACCATCCGCGACGGCCGCAGCTTCTCCGTCCGACGCTCCACCGCCACCCAGCACGGCAAGACCATCTTCTTCATGTCCGCCTCCTTCCAGATCCCCGAAGAAGGCCTCGACCACCACACCCCCGCACCCGAGGACGTCCCCGCCCCCGAAGACGTCCCCACCATGCTCGACTGGGCCGAGAAATACCCGTCACGCATGGCGATGTTCAAATCCGCGCCCCAGTCCGTCGACGTCCGCTACGTCGGCGTCCCCGGCTGGGTCCCACCCGGCGACCGCGGCATCGAACCCAACCAGCGCGTCTGGATGCGCTTCGACGGCCGCCTCCCCGACGACCCGCTCATCCACGCCTGCGCCCTCACCTACGCCAGCGACATGAGCCTCCTCGACGCCGTCCTCTCCACCCACGGCGAAGTCTGGGGCCCCGGCGGCGTCATCGGCGCCAGCCTCGACCACGCGCTCTGGTTCCACCGGCCCTTCCGAGCCGACGAATGGTTCCTCTACGACAGCACCAGCCCCTCCGCCAGCGGAGCCCGCGGCCTGGCCAACGGCCGCATGTTCACCCGAGACGGCCGCCACATCGCCAGCGCCGTCCAGGAGGGCCTACTCCGCCGCCCCGGCGCCTGACCCACCCGTACTCCCGGCCCCACCTCAGCCCCTCGCCGCTGGGCGGTCGCCTCGTTGCGTGGTGAGTTCTGGTTCGTTCCGCACCTCAGCTCGCCACCGGACGGCAGGTGCCTCGCTGTGTGGTGAATCGAGGTCCGATCCGAACCCCAACTCACCACACCGAGCGGCGGCTCTGGCAGGCCGAGCCGGGCCGGGGCACCCGGCGGTGGTGGGTGAGTCACGGTTCGGGCAGGACACCCGACATCTCGCCAGGGTTGGGGATCGCAGCGCGGCGACCGGCCGCCGAACGATCAACCACCGGCAGGGCGGCTGGTAAGCCGTTCAGCGCCTCTCCGCCTCGCCCTCCACCGTGACCGGCCAATCGGGTACCGCCCGATGCGCCGAACCCGCACGCGGTCCCGTGATCCCCGCCTGCGCCAGCATCGAGTCCAGATCCGCTGAGGTCCGAACCGCCCGATCACGAAACGCTTCCCCCAGCATCGACATCGGCTCCGGCTCCGGCACCTCCGGCCGCGCCCGATGCCTGGCCACCCGCTCCTCCGGAACGCCGTCCGCATCCACCGGCCGTGTTCCCAGAGCGTGTTCCACATCCACCGGCCGCAGCCGCGGACCACTCGCGGTCTCCGCCAGCCGCACCCGAAGCGCGTTCTCCACATCCGCCGGCTGCAGCCGCGGACCACTTCCCGCGTCCGCAGCCCGGAACGCATCCGCCAGCCGCGACGCATCCGCGAGCCGCGGTATGTCCGCCGTCCGAGGCGCCTCCACGACCCAAGGCGCCTCCGCGGACCGCGACGCTTCCACAGACCGGGACATCTCCACCAGCCGGGAAACCTCCCCGGCCTGAGGCGCGCTCCCCAGCCGTGGCACGTCCGCGATCCGGGCCGCGTCCGCCAGCCGTGGCGCATCCGACGGCCGGGACGCCTCCGCCGTTGGTGAGGTGTCGGCCCGCTTCGGCCACGGAGCCTTCTCGGTATCCGTCATCCCCGCCGTGTAACCCGCCAGCCCCGCGGCCCGTTCCGGCGGCAACTCCAGCACGTCCCGCCGCGGCCCGGCCAGTTCCCGCAACCGCAACGCCGTCACCAGATCCGCCACCCCGCGCAGCACACCCAGCCCGCCGAGCACCACCGCCACCAGCTCAGCCGACCACACGAACGGCCCCGCCGCGAAGAACCCCAGCCCCGTCTCCAGCACCCCCACCGTCACCAGCAGACTCCACACCCGGTCCGAACCCCGGGACATCACCCCCACCGCGACGTCCACCGCACCACGCACCAGCAGGTACCAGCCCACCAACGACGCCGGAGCCGTGAACGACGAGCCCCCGCCCACCAGCAACGCCACCCCGGTAGCCGCGAACACCACCGCCAGCCCCGCGTTCAACCACCACGTCCGAGTCCCGGCCAGTGCGCGCATCACCTCACACAGCGCCCCGAACAGCACCACCGCCCCGGCCGCCACGGGCACGTCCGCCGGTTCCATCCGGAGCACCGCCCAGCCGATCACCAGCCACGCCACACCCGCGAACATGAGGACGCCCCACATGTGCCCGCGCTGGACCGTCACAGGCGCCGAACCGGACGACAACATGAGGCCTCCCGCTGAAGCTGTCCTTGCCATGACAACACCCAGCGCACCGCCCGACCGGCCGTTCGGCGAGATTCGGGCACGTTCCGGCCGCCGCGGGACCGCGGCCCGATCAAGATCAAGACCGCGCGGCGGTACGGGGTGAGAGCCGTCACCACTTCGGCCCGACGAACCGGTCGAGCCGCGCCACCGCGTCCCGGCGGGTCACGGCGAGCATGTTCCGGCGCGCCGTCCGCCAGCCGATCTCCAGCCGGTCGAGGGGCCTCCTGGCAGAGCCGCATGATGTCCGCGGATTCATTAACGAAGTTGTAACTTGGGTAGGAGTAGTGCCTTCCGCGCGTTTTCACCCGGTTGATGAACCGGCACCCGTCGGAATGGAGCAGGCCTCGAACGAAGCGCTCCGGGAATGCGGTCACGATTTCCTGTTGCCACGCGGTCAGCGTGATTCCGCGAAGATGTCTCGGGCCGGATCCCGCCAGCGGCAGTGGACACGGCCAGTGGGTCCAATATGACCGGACACTGATGCAGCCCGGCTTCTCCTGATAGGCGACCGTCCGAACCCCGCTGGCCTCCATGGCATGGGTCACCTCATGGATCAGCCCGAGGTGGCGGTTGTCGCACGCGACAGTCAGTAGCGGAATTCGCTGCGTCAGCAGGTCCGCAGCGACCAGCAGGTCCGGGCGACCTGCCGATCTCGCGCCCGCCGGTGGTAGATCCAGTAGGCCACCGTATTGCGAGAGATTCCGAGCTGCCGGTGAATCTCGGAGAGGCCTCTGCCAGCCGCGTGCATTTCGCGTGCAGTGTCGCGGACCGAAGGGGAATGCATTCGTTGCTCCGCTCGGTCGAACGGATCGATCTCTGGTGTCCTCGGTGGGATTCGAACCCACACTGAATGCTGTTTGAGAGCATTGGCTCTGCCGGTTGGCCTACGAGGACGAAGCGTCCCGGGCGGACGCAAGTTAGGCACGCCAACCCGAGCAAGGGACAGCCTACCCACTAGGCTTAGGGCGGCGACACCCAGATACCCGGGTGTCGCGACATCGACGTTCTGGGGGTAGGGGTTTCCGTGGCCGACACGCAGGCTGGTGCCGAGCGCAAGCGGGTGCTCATCGCCGAGGACGAGGCCCTCATTCGTCTGGACCTCGCCGAGATGCTCGTCGAGGAGGGCTACGACGTCGTCGGGGAGGCGGGGGACGGCGAGACGGCCGTGCGCCTCGCTGAGGACCTGAAGCCGGACCTGGTGATCCTCGACATCAAGATGCCGATCATGGACGGGCTGGCGGCGGCCGAGCGGATCGCCGGTGGGCGGATCGCGCCGGTGGTGATCCTGACCGCTTTCAGTCAGCGGGATCTGGTGGAGCGGGCGCGCGCGGCGGGTGCGATGGCGTATCTGGTGAAGCCGTTCCAGAAGTCTGATCTGGTGCCGGCGATCGAGATCGCGTTGTCCCGGTATTCGGAGATCGCGGTGCTGGAGTCCGAGGTGGCGGGGCTGACGGAGCGTCTGGAGACGCGCAAGTCGGTGGAGCGTGCCAAGGGCGAGCTGATGACGAAGTATTCGATGACCGAGCCGCAGGCGTTCAAGTGGATCCAGCGGACCGCGATGGATCATCGGATGACGATGCGTGAGGTCGCGGACCGGATTCTGGCGGAGCAGCAGGCCGAGGTCGAGCCGCCGCAGTGAGTCGTCCGGTGCGGCGGTGGCCGGGGGCCGGGTCTTCGCTGTGAGACGTCTGGCGGTGTTGCTGACGGTCGGCTTGGTGGCTGGTTGTTCGGTGGCGCCGCCTTCGCCGTCTCCGGGTCCGGTGTGGCGGGAGTCGGTGCTGCCGGTCGAGCCGGTCGCCGGGGCGGCGGCTGACGGGCGTACGGCGATCGCTCGTGATGTTGTGGTTTGTGGTGGTTCGTGGTTTGTGGTGGGTGGGGTCCGGGAGGTGTCGGGGGAGACGCGCCCGGCGTTGTGGTCGAGTGCGGACGCGGTGTCGTGGCGGCCGATGGGTCTGGAGCCGGTGTCGTTCTACGGCGGGCAGAGTGTGTTGTCGTCGGTGGCGTGTTCCGGCCGGAGCCTGGTGTTGCTGGGTGCGAAGTCGGGTGGGGTGCACGGTAATCCGCGGGTGAGTTCGTGGGTGGGGCCGTTGTCGGGTCCGGTGCGTGAGGTGTCCGCGCCGTTCGAGCTGTTCGGTGGCCCGGATGCGGTGAACGCTGGGCGTACCCGTACCGGCGCCGGTCAGTTTTTGATCGTTGGTAACCGGGCGTCGGGCGCGTCGGTGTGGTCGTCGCCGGATGGTGCGGCGTTCGTGTTGCGCCCGGGCGCGGGTGTCTCGTCGTGGGCGTCGGATGCGGTGGCGTCGGGGTCCGGCTGGCTGGTGGTGGGTGCGGCCTCGTCGGGTGGGGTGCGCCGTCCGGCGGTGTGGTCGTGGGCGGTCGCGGCGGGCTGGTCGGCGGTTTCAGTGGACTCGCCGGGTTCAGGGGAGTTGTTCTGGGCGGGTCCGGTGCTGCTGGGTGTGTCGGACGGTTTCCGCGCGTGGCGGCCGGTGGGCGGGCGCTGGGTGGCGGGTCCGGCGTTCGGTGTGGTGGGCCCGGGTGTGCCGCCGGTGGTGTCGGGTGCGGTGGCGGCGGGCCGGTTGTTCGCATTGACCGGGTCCGGTGACCGTTTCGGATTGTCGGTGTCGGCGGATTCCGGCGGGACCTGGGCGGGTGTGGATCTGCCGGCGCCATGGTCACGGTCCGTGGACACGGTGGCGGCGGTGGCGGGGTCGGCGGATCGACTGGTGTTGTTGCGGGACGGCGGCTCGGGGGCTCGCGTTTACATGTCGGACGGACCGTTCGGGCGGTTCAGGTAGCGCGTTCGGCTGATCCGCGTCATATGACGGCAACACGATCTTGGAGCCGGGTAACGGTTCGGTCAATGCGCAGCCAATTTGCTACTCGTGGCTACTGACCGTGGGATAGCGTCCCGCCGCAAGACCGGCTGCTGTGCCGGCTCCGTGACTTTTCGTCGAGGACACCCCTCGGCGTGGGGATCGGATGCCATTGATGAAGGGAATCTTGCCTTGAGGCAGAAGCTTTTTCGGGCAGTGGGCGCGGCTGCGGTTGCCGCGTTCATGTTGGGTGGTACTGCTGCGTGTAAGGCAGACAGCCCGAGTGAGTCGACTGGTGGCGACAGTGCCGCTTGTGGCCTGAAGATCGGCTTCTTCGGCGCCCTGACGGGTGACGCGGCCGGTCTCGGTATCCACATGCGTAACGGCACCAAGCTGGCGATCGACCAGTACAACGTGGCGAACGCGGACTGCAAGGTCGAGCTCATGGAGCTGGACTCGCAGGGCGACCCGGCCAAGGCTCCGGCTCTGGCGCAGCAGGCGGTCAGCGACGCGAAGGTGACCGCGATCATCGGCCCGGCGTTCTCGGGTGAGTCCGAGGTCGCCGACCCGATCTTCGAGGAGGCGGGCCTCCCGTCGATCACGCCGTCGGCGACGCGCCCCAGCCTGTCGACCAAGGGCTGGAAGACGTTCCACCGTGGTGTCGGTAACGACGAGTCGCAGGGTCCGGCGGCCGGCCGTTACATCGACCAGGTGCTGAAGTCCGACAAGGTCTACGTCGTCGACGACCAGTCCGCGTACGGTGCGGGCCTGGCCGAGGAGGTCACCAAGGTCCTCGGCGCGAAGGTCATCGGCAACGACAAGGTTCAGGTCAAGCAGACCGACTTCTCGGCCGTCTCGACCAAGATCGCCAACAGTGGCGCGACCGCCCTGTTCTTCGGTGGCTACTACACCGAGGCGGGTCTGCTGCTCAAGCAGCTGAAGGGTGCCGGCTGGAAGGGCACCATGGTCGCCGGTGACGGTGTCAACGACGCGAACTTCGTCAAGGTCGCCGGTGAGGCTGTCGCCGAGGGCACGATCCTGACCTGCCCGTGTGCTCCGGCCACGGCGGCGAAGGGCACCTTCGTGACGGACTACAAGGCGGCGTTCGACAACGCTGAGCCGGGTACGTACGCGGATGTCTCGTACGACATCACGAACATCGCCCTGGCGGGTATCAAGGCCGGTAACACGACCCGCGAGAAGCTGAACACCTTCATCACGGGTTACAACGCCGCTGGTACGGCGACCGGTGTCACCTACAAGTTCGAGGCGACCGGCGAGCTCGACCCGGCGCAGGTTCTGGTGTGGGCGTTCAAGGTCACGGCTGGCAAGGTTGCTCCGGACCAGGAGATCCCGAAGTCCTGATCGGGCTCATTGGCTCTTGAGCGAGCCGCCTGAGCGGCCGCTGTGATGCGGCCGGGAGCGTGACTCCCGGCCGCATCCGTTTGTCTGATACCCCTCCGCGATGCGGGAGCGCGCACTTTGGACTTCGACGGACTTATCAGGAATTTTCCTGATTTAACAATGACAGGGTTGGAACAGGGCTCCATCTATGCCCTTGTCGCCCTCGGTTACACTCTGGTATACGGCGTGCTGCGGCTGATCAACTTCGCGCACTCCGAAGTCTTCATGATCGGCACGTTCACCACGATGGTGGCATGGGGCTGGCTGGGGTTCGACCAGAACTCGCCGGTCAGCGGCATCGGCACCATTCTCCTGCTGATCGTCGTGGGCCTGATCGCCGGTGCGGTGGCGTCCGCGGTGACCGCGGTGACCGTCGAGCTGGTGGCCTACCGGCCGCTGCGACGGCGTAACGCTCCGCCGCTGGCCTTCCTGATCACCGCGATCGGTGCCTCGTTCGTCCTGGCCGAGGCGATCGGTATCTACACCAAGCGGGCGCCGTTCGGCATGCCGACGGTGGTCGAGCCGTCAGTGCTGTTCTCGCTGGGCGCGTTCAAGGTGACGAACACACAGGTCCTGGTGCTGGGCATCGCGCTGCTGATGCTGGCGGCCCTGGACCAGTTCGTGAACCGCAGCCGGCTGGGCAAGGGCATCCGCGCGGTGGCGCAGGACCCGGACTCGGCCGCGCTGATGGGTATCAACAAGAACCGCATCATCCTCCTGGTGTTCGTCCTGGGCGGAACGATGGCGGGTGTCGCCGCGCTGTTGTGGGACATCCGGTACGGCTTCACGAAGTTCAACATCGGCTTCCTGATCGGTCTCAAGGCGTTCGCCGCGGCCGTGCTCGGCGGCATCGGCAACCTGCGGGGCGCGCTGCTCGGTGGTCTGCTGCTGGGCGTCGTGGAGAACTATGCGGCGGGTCTGTTCGGTGGAGAATGGAAAGACTTCACCGGCTTCGTTCTGCTGGTGATCCTGCTGATGTTCCGGCCGACCGGTCTGCTCGGCGAGTCGCTGGGGAGGGCACGCGCATGAGCACTAGCGTCGATAAGACAGCGAGTGACAACGGCGGCCGTGGTTCGGTGCTGAAGTCCCGCTGGGAGAAGATGCCCCCGCAGTTCCGCTGGGCCGGCATCGCCGCGCTGATCGTCTTCCTCTACCTGCTGCCGAACCGGGCTTTCTACGAGTACCTCGGCATCCCGATGGGCAACTTCTACCTGCCGTTCTACACGGCGCGTACGGACATGGCGCAGGTGCTGTTCGACACCGCGTGGTTCGTACTGCTGGCGGTCGGGCTGAACGTGGTGGTCGGTTTCGCCGGCCTGCTGGACCTGGGTTACTTCGGCTTCTTCGCGGTCGGCGCCTACACGGTGGCGTTGCTGACGTCGCCGGAGAGCCGGCTCGGCCTGACCTGGCCGTGGCTGGCGGCGGTGCCGGCGGCCGTCCTGGTGACCCTGCTGGCCGGGGTGATCCTCGGTGGGCCGACGCTGCGG